>JBBRZR010000452.1:0-4024 GCA_038236495.1 Burkholderiales bacterium | reverse complement strand
CGCAGCGTGCTGGCGCGCAGGCCGGAGATCGACGCGATATTGACCACCGCGCCGCCGCCGGTTTTTTGCATCACCGGCGCAATCGCCTGGGTGCACAAAAACGGGCCGTTCAGGTTGGTGGCCAGCACGGCCTGCCACTCGTCGAAGCGGGTCTGGCCTATCGGCTTGAACACCGCCACACCCGCGTTGTTGACCAGCGAATCGATGCGGCCAAAGCGTGCCACGGTCTGCTCGGTGGCGCTGTGCACCTGGTCTTCTCGCGACACATCGCAGTGCAGCGCCAGCACCCGATCAGGCAGGTTCAGCGCCTGCTCGGTGGCGCGCAGCGTCTCGGCGTCTATGTCCCACAGCGCCACCCGGCCGCCTTGCGCCAGAAACCACTGCGCCACGGCCAGGCCGATGCCGCGTGCGCCGCCGGTGACCACGGCCACCGGCATGGGGATGAGATTGGATGTCATGTTGTTTTAGGCTTGGGCAGTGTTTGGAAGCCGGCAGTCTAGGCAAGCGCCAGCGGCTGCTGAAGTTCTATGGTCTCGTGGATCAGGTGGTGGATGGCTGCGTCGCTGCAACCGGGTTAGCGCTCGAGACAAGTCCCTATATTGAGCCCATTTCCGGGCTGATGAGCCGACACTGCGGTAGATCGATCGGGTGATCGGGCTAGAATTTTTGCCCACCCGGCACCTCGATCCGGCACCTCGAGGTCTTGGTGGTGAAGCCAGGTGCAAACAGTAGACCAGCCGCTGCGGCGCTGAAGGAGTCAAAACCATGTCCTCTCCCCACATCGTCGGTTGGGGCCATACCCCGTTTGGCAAGCTCGACAACATCGACGCCGAGCAGCTGTTCCGCGACGCTGCACTGCCCGCCATCGCCAGCGCGGGCTTGACGCCGGGCGACATCGGCGGTGTGTTTGTCGGCCATTTCAACGGCGGCTTTGTGCGCCAGGACTTCAGCGGCGCGCTGGCGGCGGTGGCCATCCCCGAGCTGCGTCACGTGCCGTCGGTGCGGCTGGAAAACGCCTGCGCTACCGGTTCGGCCGCGATCTGGGGTGCGCTGGATGCGCTGGCCAGCGGCCGGCTCAAGCGGGTGTTGGTGGTGGGCTTCGAGAAGATGAACACACTGCCCAATGCGCAGATCGGCGAGGTGCTGCTGAAGTGCTCTTACGTCTTGGAGGAGGGCGATACGCCGGGCGGTTTTGCGGGGGTGTTCGGCAAGATCGCCGCGGGCTACTTCGAGCGTTTTGGCGACCAGTCGGACGCGCTGGCCGCCATCGCCGCCAAGAACCACGCCAACGGCGTGCACAACCCCTATGCCCACATGCGGCGCGACCTGGGCTTTGACTTCTGCCGCCAGCCGTCCGACAAAAACCCGTTTGTCGCCGGGCCGCTGAAGCGCTCCGACTGCTCGCTGGTGTCGGACGGCGCGGCAGCGCTCGTGTTGTCGATGGAGCCCTTGCCCGGCGCCTTGGTGCCGGCGGTGCGCTGGCGCTCACGCACCCAGGTCAACGAGTACCTGCCGCTGTCGCGCCGCGACCCGACCCGCTTTGAGGGCGCGGCATTGGCCTGGTCGCGGGGCCTGGCCGATGCCAAGACCAGTCTCGCCGACCTGCAATTTGTCGAAACCCATGACTGCTTCACCATCGCCGAGCTGCTGGAGTACGAGGCCATGGGACTGGCGCCGCATGGCCAGGGCGCCCGGGTGATCCTGGACGGCATTACCCGCAAGGACGGCCGGCTGCCGGTCAACCCGTCGGGCGGGCTCAAGTCGCGTGGCCACCCGATCGGCGCCACCGGGGTGTCGCAGCATGTGATGGCGGCGATGCAGTTGTCCGGCACGGCGGGCGACATGCAGATCGCCAATGCCCACGTCGGTGCGGTCTTCAACATGGGCGGCGCGGCCGTGGCCAACTACCTGAGCGTGCTGGAGACGGCGTGAGCGCAGCCGTGCACCCGGCGCAGGTCAGCAACCTGGCGCGCCTGCTGCGGCACACCGCCAGGCTGTTCCCGGCGCACACCGCACTGATCCAGGGCGAACAGCGCTGGACCTGGGCCCAGATCGATCAGCGCGTGGACGCGCTGGTGGCCGCGCTGTTGGCACTCGGTCTGAAAAAAGGCGACCGCATCCTGCTGCAGTCGCGCAACAACCTGGCGATGTTCGAGAGCGGCTGGGCGGCGTTTCGCATGGGCTGTGTCTGGGTGCCGACCAACTTCCGGCTCACGCCGGGCGAGGTGGCCTATCTGGGGGAATCCAGCGGCGCGGTGCTGATGCTGGTCGAGCCGGTGTTTGCCGAGCATGCCGCGGCGGTGCGTGCCGCGTCCAACACGCTGCGCCATGTGGTCTGGATAGGCGAGGGCGACGCCAGCGCCACCCGCGCTACGGATGCGCGCTACGAGGCGCTGGTGCAGCAACACCTGGGCGCGTCGCCGGCCGAGGTCAGCGTGGACTACGACGACCCGCTGTGGTTCTTCTACACCTCGGGCACCACCGGCAAGCCCAAGGCCGCGGTGCTGACCCATGGCCAGATGGGTTTTGTCGTCACCAACCACCTGGCCGACCTGATCCCCGGCACCGACGAGCGTGATTGCTCGATCGCGGTGGCGCCGCTGTCACACGGCGCCGGCATCCATGCGCTGCTCAATGTGGCGCGCGGTGCGGCCACCGTGTTGCTGCCGTCCGAGAAGCTCGATCCCGAGACGGTCTGGCAACTGGTGGAGCAGCACCGCGTCAATAACCTGTTCACCGTGCCCACCATCGTCAAGATGCTGGTTGAGCACCCGGCGGTGGACCAGTACGACCACGCGTCGCTGCGTTTCATGGTCTACGCCGGCGCGCCCATGTACCGCGCCGATCAACGCCTGGCGCTGCAAAAACTCGGGCACGTGCTGGTGCAGTATTTCGGCTTGGGCGAGGTGACCGGCTGCATCACCGTGCTGCCGGCACACATGCACTCGGCCGACGATGCCGACCCCAACGCCAACATCGGCGCCTGTGGCAAGCCGCGTACCGGCATGGAAGTGGCGGTGCTGGACAACGCGCTGAACCCCGTCGCCACCGGCGAGGTGGGCGAGATTTGCTGCCGCGGCCCGGCCGTGTTTGCCGGCTACCACAACAACCCCGGCGCCACCGCCAAGGCGCTGCGGGGCGGCTGGTTCCACACCGGCGACCTGGGGCGGCTGGACGCGCGTGGCCTGCTCTACATCACCGGGCGTGAGTCGGACATGTACATCTCGGGCGGGTCCAACGTCTACCCGCGCGAGGCCGAGGAGGTGCTGCTGAGCCACCCGGAGGTGGCCGAGGTGGCCGTGCTGGGTGTGCCCGACCGCAAGTGGGGCGAGGTGGGCGTGGCCGTGGTGGTGCGCCGACGTGCCGCCATGGCCGCCTCCACATCGACCACCAACACCAGTGACCGCCAGGCGCACGCGGTGGACGAAGCCGCACTGCTGGCTTTTCTGGATGGCCGGCTGGCCCGCTACCGCTGGCCACGCCAGGTGTTTTTCTGGGACGCACTGCCCAAATCGGGCTACGGCAAGATCACCAAGAAGGACGTCTTGCGCTTGCTGATCGCGCGCGGCGAGGTGGTCGAGGTGCAAGCCGACTGAGCCTCGCTGCCCGCGCCGTGGAGAATCGCTCTTCGCAGCCTGGGTTTGCCACTGAACCCGCTTTGCCAACCACCACAACAGGAGACTTTCACCATGTCCATCACCCGTCGCCACCTCATTGCCAGTGCCGGTGCCGTTGCACTGCCCGTCTTGTCGCTGCGCCCCGCTTTCGCCGCGCCCGAGTTCAGCTTCAAATACGGCAACAACCTGCCGCTGACGCACCCGATGAACGCCCGCGCCGCCGAGATGGCCGCTGCGATCAATGCCGAGTCCAAGGGCCGCATCGACTTCCAGGTCTTTCCCAACAACCAGCTGGGCAACGACACCGACATGCTGTCGCAAGTGCGCTCGGGCGCGCTCGACTTCTTCACCCTGTCGCCGCTGATCCTGGGCACCCTGGTGCCTGCCGCCCAGATCAGCGGCGTGGG
>JBBRZR010000451.1:0-4029 GCA_038236495.1 Burkholderiales bacterium | reverse complement strand
TGCGCTTCCATGGCCGGCTCGGCCGTCATGCTTACCAAGGATTCGCGTTGGGTGACGATGAACAACAGCGCCTGGTCAGGAATCTGGACACGCTGGACGGTTTGATCCTGGAGAACCACGGCACCCTGACCGTGGGCCATTCGGTCGCCGAAGCCTTCATGCTCATGCACTTGTCGGAGAACGCGGCCCAGGCACAGCTGCGCGCGATGGCCGCCATGGGTGGCTGCGTTCAGGCTGTGGGTGACGAGCGCGCCGCGCTAAGCTATCGCCAGCGGGTTGGCGACGGTCGAGAACGCGATGGGGACGTCGAACGGCGTGCATTGCTGCGCCGCGCCGACCGCCTGTCGCCCGAATTCCGAATTTGACCTCACTGGAGACCTGGCCATGCCCACCATCCGCATCGAGTTGTTCGAAGGCCGCACGCCCCAGCAAAAGGCCGCACTGGCTCGCGAGATCACCGAGGCCTGCGTGCGCGTGCTCGGTGGCAGTGCCGACAGCGTCGACGTGCTTTTTTTCGACATCGCCCGCCAGGATTGGTCCACCGGCGGTGTGCTGTGGGCCGACAGGTCGCCCCCCAAGCCTCAGGGCTGACACGGCATGCTCGGCCTGGTTCAGCCTGTTTGTCGCGGCAACAGCCGCGCTGGTCACGGTAGACGCATTCGGCAATGCGAGAACGCTCTCGCAATCCTGGATCGCCGTCTGCTGGGCCGCGTGGGCCCTCTTGTGGTTGTGTTGCTTCGTCATCGGCGCGTTGAAGCGCAGCAGTTGGACACGGCCGGTGGCCTGGCTGACGATTGCGCAAGGCGTGTTCACCGCTTGGTTGCCCGGGTATTTGCTGCTCAGTGGGCGCATGCCGCAGTAACCCGCGGCAACACTAAGGCGCCTTCAGCCACCAATCACCTGCCAGGGTCTGCTGCAGGAATGCGATGAAATTGGTGACCTTGGTCGACACCAGCTTCGGCGACGGGTACACGGCATGCATCTCCTGCGCCGGCAGTGTGTGGTCGGTGAGCACCGGGATCACGGTCACGTCAGCCACGGATTCACGGGCCACATACCAAGGCAGCACCGCCAGGCCCATACCGGCCCGCGTTGCCGCCAGCACCGCGGACAGGTTGTTGGTGCGCAAGCGTCCCGTGACCGGCACCGACACCTCTTCTCCCGTGGGCCCGGTGAAGCTCCAGCGTTCGTCGCCCTGCACGCTGCTGTAGATCATGCAGTTGTGCCCGACCAGGTCAGCCGGCACCCGCGGCGCGGGGTGCTCGCTCAGGTAGGCCCGCGAGGCCACCATCACCCAGGGATTGGTGCCGAGGTAGCGCGCACCCAGTGTCGAGTCGGCCAGCCGACCCATGCGGATCGCCAGATCGACACCCTGCTCGACCAGGTTGACATAGCGGTCATCGAACAGCAGGTCGACGCCAACGCCTGGGTGCTCACGCATGTAACGCAGCACCAGCGGCACCATCACGCGTCGGCCGAACGCCAGCGAGGTGCTGATGCGGATCTGCCCGCCGACGCCACTTTGCAACAGCGTGGCCAGGTTCTCTGCATCCTCCACGTCGCGCGAAATGCGCTTGCACTTTTCGTAGTACAGCGCGCCGACCTCGGTGGGTGTGACGCCGCGCGTCGACCGGTGCAGCAGCCGCGAACCCAACCGCGCCTCGATGGCGGCGACTGCCTTGGTCGCCGTGGGCTGGGCAATGCCGAGATCCTCAGCCGCCTTGCTGAAACTGCCGGTCTCGACGACGCGGATGAAAAGATCCAAACCTGCCAAACGGTCCATGGTCCGACTGTAGCGCCGGTGGCAGACGCGGCTTTATTACGCCATGGAATAGGTCTTATCGCCAGACTGCTGTTCTCAACACGCGCCTGAGCGACGACCATCTGGTCCACCCTAAGCAGGAGACTCAAATGGCAAAGATGAAGGCCGCAATGGCCGCAGTATTGGTGATGGAAAAAGAGGGCGTGTCGCAAGTTTTCGGCGTGCCCGGTGCTGCGATCAACCCGCTGTACGCGCAATTGCGTGAACGCCAGTCGATCACCCATATTCTGGCGCGTCACGTTGAGGGCGCGTCGCACATGGCTGAGGGCTACACCCGGGCCAACGCCGGCAACATCGGCGTGTGTATCGGCACCTCGGGGCCTGCGGGCACCGACATGATCACCGGCCTGTACTCGGCCCAGGCCGACTCGATTCCCATCCTGTGCATCACCGGCCAGGCCCCTCGCGCCCGGCTGCACAAAGAGGACTTCCAGGCGGTGGACATCGCCAGCATTTCCAAGCCGGTGACCAAGTGGTCGACCACCGTGATGGAGCCGGCCCAGGTGCCGCGCGCCTTCCAGCAGGCCTTCCACCTGATGCGCTCAGGCCGCCCGGGCCCGGTGCTGATCGACTTGCCGTTTGATGTGCAGATGGGTGAGATCGAGTTCGACATCGACACCTACGAGCCGCTGTCGGTGTACAAGCCTGCGGCCTCACGCAAGCAGATCGAAAAAGCCATCGAGATGCTCAACGGCGCCGAGCGGCCCTTGATCGTTGCAGGCGGCGGCATCATCAACGCCGATGCGTCGGACCTGCTGCAGCAGTTTGCCGAGATCGCCGGCATCCCGGTGATCCCGACGCTGATGGGCTGGGGCACCATCCCCGACGACCACCCGCTGATGGCCGGCATGTGTGGCCTGCAAACCAGCCACCGCTACGGCAACGCCACGATGTTGGCCAGCGATTTTGTGCTGGGCATCGGCAACCGCTGGGCCAACCGCCACACCGGATCACCCGAGGTCTTTTGCAAGGGCCGCAAGTTCATCCACATCGACATCGAGCCTACGCAAATCGGCCGCGTGTTTGCACCCGACTACGGCATCGTCAGCGACGCCAAGGCCGCGCTGCAGCTGTTCGTGGAAGTGGCCCAGGAATGGAAAGCCGCTGGCAAGTTGCGCGATCGCAGTGCCTGGGCCGCTGAATGCCTGGCGCGCAAATCCGACGTGCAGTACCTGCGCAAGACCAACTTCGACACCGTGCCGATGAAGCCGCAGCGTGTGTACCAGTGCATGAACAACGCCTTCGGCAAAGACGTGACCTACGTCTCCACCATCGGGCTGAGCCAGATCGCTGGCGCACAGTTCCTGCACGTCTACCACCCACGCCACTGGATCAACTGCGGCCAGGCCGGCCCGCTGGGCTGGACCATCCCCGCCGCCCTGGGTGTGGTGGCAGCGGACCCCACGCGCAAGGTTGTGGCCTTGTCGGGCGACTACGATTTCCAGTTCATGCTGGAAGAACTGGCTGTAGGCGCCCAGTTCAAGCTGCCCTACATTCATGTCGTGGTCAACAACAGCTACCTCGGGCTGATTCGCCAGAGCCAGCGCGGCTTCACGATGGACTACTGCGTGCAGCTGGGCTTCGACAACATCAACACGCCATCACAGGAAGTCACCCACAGCTATGGCGTTGACCACCTGAAGGTGGTTGAGGGCCTGGGCTGCAAGGCCATCCGTGTGCTCAGGCAAGAAGAGCTGGCACCGGCCATCAAGCAGGCCGAGGCCTGGATGGCCGAGTTCCGGGTGCCGGTGGTGATCGAGATCATCCTGGAGCGGGTGTCCAACATCTCCATGGGCACCGAGATCGACAACGTCGTCGAATTCGAAGAACTCGCCACGGGCAAGGCCGACGCGCCTACCGCCGTCGGCATGCTCGACTGATCCCGCACAGCCCCTCAACCCGGAGCACCCATGCCCAAGTTTGCCGCCAACCTCACGATGTTGTTCAACGAGGTGCCTTTCCTCGACCGTTTTGAGCGGGCCGCCAAGGCCGGCTTCACTGCGGTGGAGTTTCTGTTTCCCTACGCCTTTGATGCCGGCGATATCTTGGCGCAACTGCAGGCCCACCAGCTGACGCTGGTGCTGCACAACCTGCCGGCCGGTGATTGGGACGCCGGCGAGCGTGGCATTGCCTGCCTGCCCGGACGCGAAGATGAGTTTCGCGCTGGCGTGGGCAAGGCGATCGAGTACGCCAAGGCCCTGGGCGTG
>JBBRZR010000450.1:0-4054 GCA_038236495.1 Burkholderiales bacterium | reverse complement strand
GCGTTGCTCCAGTGCGCCGCACGCTCGAAGGGCGTGAAGCGTTCGATCACCCGGCCGGTATCGGCCTGGTGGCCGCCGAGCGGGCCTTTGCGCCAATAAAACAGGGCCAATGCCAGCGCCACGATCAACAACAGCGAGCCGCCGTACGGAATGATCCACTGGTTGCGCACTTGGCGCCAGGCCTCTCCGGCGGTCGTCAAGCGTGATCCCGGGTACTGCACAAACGGCTGTATCAGCACCCCTTGTTCGATGCCCGGCAGGTTGACCGTACCCTCTTGCTTGCCGGATTCACGCACCGCGCGCCAGAACGGCGCGTTGTTGCCGGGCTGCGATTTGGCGCGTGCCGCGTTGGAGTCGTCCGGTTTGGGATCGGCTGGCGCCACAAAGCCGGCCGGTGGCGCCTGGCCTGCAGGGCTGTCCACAGCAGCGGGCTGTGTACCCGTCTGAGCGAAAGCCGGGCCGGACGCCCCCAGCAGACTGGCCGCCAGCAGGGTTGTCCCCAGCCATTTCTGAATCAGGGCTTGCATCACGTCTCCTTGCCGCTCGGGTGCCGGCAAACGCTCAGGGTTTGGCCGGCGCGCGGGAATACTCGTTTTGGCCTTGCGACCTGACGCGCAGTTGCTGCTCCCAACTGGTCTTGTCGCCGGTCGTCCAGCCTTGCGCGCTGTAGGCGGTTTGCGCCGATTCCCAGGGCTTGCCGTCGGACTTGTGGGTGGCGGCGGTTTGCGGCTTTTCGCCACAGGCCACCAGCAGCAGCGCAGCGGCCAAGCCGCCCAGCAGGGTCAGGGCGTTCATGATTTGGTGGCCTCGGTCTTGGCGGTTGCGGTGCCGGCAGGGCGGCCGTAGGCGGTGCCCCAGCCCCAGACCTCGCTGCCCTTGCCGCGGGTCAGCACCCGGGTGCGGAAGATGTCGGCCACCACGTCGCCGTCACCGCCCAGCAGCGCTTTGGTCGAGCACATCTCGGCGCAGGCCGGCAACTTGCCCTCGCCCAACCGATTGCGGCCGTACTTCTCGAACTCGGCGTCGCTGCCATTGGCCTCGGGGCCGCCGGCGCAGAAGGTGCACTTGTCCATCTTGCCGCGCAGCCCGAAAGTGCCGTTGGTCGGAAACTGCGGCGCGCCAAACGGGCAGGCGTAACTGCAGTATCCGCAGCCGATGCAGACATCCTTGTCGTGCAGCACCACGCCCTCGTCGGTGCGGTAGAAGCAGTCCACCGGGCAAACGGCCATGCAAGGCGCGTCGCTGCAGTGCATGCAGGCCACCGAGATGCTTTTTTCGCCGGCGATGCCGTCGTTCAGCGTAACGACCCGGCGCCGGTTGACGCCCCAGGGCACGTCGTGCTCGGCCTTGCAGGCGGTGACGCAACCGTTGCATTCGATGCAACGCTCGCTGTCGCAGATGAATTTCATGCGGGCCATGGGGTGTCCTCTTCTGTGCTGGGGTCAGGCGCGTTCGATTTGGCAGACCGTCGTCTTCGACTCTTGCATCATCGTCACGCTGTCGTATCCGTAAGTGGTGGCGGTGTTGACCGACTCGCCGCGGACCACCGGCATGGCACCGGCCGGGTAGTAGGGCGCCAGGTCCACGCCGCCCCAGCGGCCGGAAAAGTGAAACGGCAGCCAGACCGTCTCGGCGTCCACCCGCTCGGTCACCAGGGCCTTGACCTTGATGCCCTTGAAGCCGGCCAGGCCGGCCATCGGTGGGGTCTTGAGCCAGACGTCCTCGCCGTTGCGGATGCCGCGGTCGTTGGCGGCCTTGGGGTTGATCTCGACAAACATCTCCTGCTGCAACTCGGCCAGCCAGGGGTTGGACCGGGTCTCTTCGCCGCCACCTTCGTACTCGACCAGCCGGCCGCTGGACATGATCAGCGGGAAGCTCTTGCCGATGTCCTTGTTCTTCTCCTGCACGCTCTTGAACAGCGTGGGCAGGCGCCAGAACGCCTTCTTGTCATCGTGCGTCGGGTACTTGGCGACCAGGTCAGGACGGGTGCTGTAGAGCGGCTCACGGTGCTTGGGGATCGGGTCGGGGAAGTTCCAGACGATGGCCCGCGCCTTGGCGTTGCCAAACGGGTAGCAGCCATGCACCTTCATCACCACGCGGATGATGCCGCCGGAGCTGTCGGTCTTCCAGTTCTTGCCTTCGGCGGCCTTTTGCTCGGCCTCGGTCAGGTCACCCCACCAGCCCAGCTTTTTCAGCAGCAGGTGGTCGAACTCGGGGTAGCCGGTGGTCAGTTCGGCGCCCAGGCTGTGTGAGCCATCGCCGGCCAGCAGCGACACACCCTCGCGCTCGACACCAAAATTGGCGCGGAAGTTGCCGCCGCCATCCATCACGTGCTTGCTGGTGTCGTACAGGTTGGGCGAGCCGGGGTGCTTCATCTCGGGCGTGCCCCAGCACGGCCAGGGCAGGCCGAAGTAGTCGCCGTCCAGGTTGTAGCCGGTCTCCTTGTCGATGCCGCCGTTGGCCTTGAGCGTCTTGACGTCGAAGACGTTCATGTTGCGCATGTGCGCCTTGAGCCGCTCCGGGCTTTGGCCGGTGTAGCCGATGGTCCAGACGCTCTTGTTGATCTCGCGCAGGATGGATTCGACCTCGGGCTCCATCATGCCGCCCTTGCCGGCGACCATCTTGTAGTTCTTGACCAGCTCCTTGTCGAAGCCCAGCTTTTGCGCCAGCTGGAACATGATCATGTGGTCGGTGCGCGACTCCCAGAGTGGCTCGATCACCTGCTCGCGCCACTGGATCGACCGGTTTGACGCGGTGACCGAGCCGGCGTTCTCGAACTGGGTGCAGGCCGGCAACAAGTAGACCGCCCGGTTCTTGTTCTGGTCCTCCGGGTTGCCCGGCATGGCCGCCATCGCTGCGGTGGCCGACGGGAACGGGTCGATCACGACCAGCAGGTCGAGCTTGTCCATCGCCTTTTTCATCTCGAGACCGCGGGTCTGCGAGTTGGGCGCATGGCCCCAGAAGAACAGGCCACGCAGGTTGCTGTCCTGGTCGATCAGCTCGTTTTTCTCCAGCACGCCGTCGATCCAGCGCGACACCGTCATGCCGGGCTTGGTCATCATGCCGGGCGCGTACTGCTGCTTGATCCACTCGTAGTCGATGCCCCAGGCCTTGGCAAAGTGCTTCCACGAGCCCTCGACCAGACCGTAGTAGCCGGGCAGGCTGTCCGGGTTGGGGCCGACGTCGGTCGCGCCCTGCACGTTGTCGTGGCCGCGGAAGATGTTGGTGCCGCCGCCCGATTTGCCCACGTTGCCCAGTGCCAGCTGCAGCAAGCAGGACGCCCGCACGATCGCGTTGCCGATGGTGTGCTGGGTCTGACCCATGCACCAGACCACCGTGCTGGGCCGGTTCTCGGCCATGGTCTTGGCCACTTTGTAGCAGGTGGCCTCGTCAACGCCGCAGGCTTCTTGCACCTTGTCGGGTGTCCACAGCGTCAGGCACTCTTCGCGCACCTTGTCCATGCCGTAGACGCGGTCCTCGATGTAGGGCTTGTCCTCCCAGCCGTTCTTGAAAATGTGGTGCATGACCCCGAACAGGAACGGGATGTCCGAGCCCGAGCGGATGCGCACGTAGTCGTCGGCCTTGGCGGCGGTGCGGGTGAAGCGCGGATCGACCACGATCATCTTGCAGCCGGCCTCCTTGGCATGCAGCATGTGCAGCATGCTGACCGGATGCGCCTCGGCTGCATTGGAACCGATGTACAACGCGCACTTGCTGTTCTGCATGTCGTTGTATGAATTGGTCATTGCACCATAACCCCAGGTGTTGGCGACACCGGCGACCGTGGTGGAGTGACAGATGCGGGCCTGGTGGTCGCAGTTATTGCTGCCCCAGAGGCTCATCCACTTGCGCAGCAAATAAGACTGCTCGTTGTTGTGTTTGGACGAGCCCACCACATACACCGAATCGACACCGCTGGCCTTGCGCAGCTCCAGCATGCGGGCTGATATTTCATTCAGCGCCGTGTCCCAGCTGATGCGCTGGTATTTGCCATTGACCAGCTTCATCGGATATCGCAGACGGTACTCACCATGTCCGTGCTCGCGCAACGCCG
>JBBRZR010000449.1:0-4072 GCA_038236495.1 Burkholderiales bacterium | reverse complement strand
GTGGTTGCGGGTGGGCGTCATGAACACCGGCACCGAGCCGGTCATGATGATCGCGTGCAGGATGCTCTTGTGGCAGTTGCGGTCCACCACCACGATGTCGCCCGGCGCCACCGTGTGGTGCCAGACCATCTTGTTGCTGGTCGACGTGCCGTTGGTGACAAAAAAGCAATGGTCGGCATTGAAGATGCGCGCCGCGTTTTTCTCACTCGCCGCCACCGGGCCGGTGTGGTCCAGCAACTGGCCCAGCTCTTCCACCGCGTTGCACACATCCGCGCGCAGCATGTTCTCGCCAAAGAACTGGTGGAACATCTGGCCCACCGGGCTCTTCAAGAACGCCACGCCGCCCGAGTGCCCCGGGCAGTGCCAGCTGTACGAACCGTCTTGCGCGTAGTCGATCAGCGCCTTGAAAAACGGCGGCGCCACGCCATCCAAATAGCTCTTGGCCTCGCGGATGATGTGCCGGGCGACAAACTCGGGCGTGTCCTCGAACATGTGGATGAAGCCGTGCAGCTCGCGCAGGATGTCGTTGGGCAGGTGCTGGCTGGTGCGCGTCTCGCCGTACAGGTAGATCGGGATGTCGCTGTTCTTGAAGCGGATCTCCTCGATGAACTTGCGCAGGCTCAGCACCGCCGGGTCGAGCTCGGGGCCGGGCGTGAACTCCTCGTCGTCGATCGACAGGATGAAGGCCGAGGCCCGGCTCTGCTGCTGGGCAAACTGGCTCAAGTCCCCGTAGCTGGTGACGCCCAGCACCTCGAAACCCTCTTTCTCGATGGCCTGGGCCAGCGCGCGGATGCCCAAGCCGGAGGTGTTCTCGGAGCGGTAGTCCTCGTCGATGATGACGATCGGAAAGCGGAAATGTTGCATCTTGGCTACTCAGGAGCGGGCGGGATGGGTGCGGGGTTCGGCAGCGGCCCGCAGGCCGCGCCTGGCAAACGCGCGCCGCGGGTAAATACGGGCGAGGCGCGAAGTGTAGGGGCGAACCCAGGCGTGCCGATGACACCGCGATGGTCGGGCCTACACTGACTTCAATCCCGTTTTTCGGGTGCAGGGAGTTGACGATGGACTGGACCGCATCCACCGCCTGGTGGCTGGCTGCCGGGGCGCTGGTGGCGGCTGAGCTGGCAACCGGCACCTTCTACCTTTTGATGTTGGCGCTGGGCGCTGCCGCGGGCGCGGTGGCGGCCCACCTGGGCCTGTCTGGCAATCTCCAGATCGGGGCGGCGGCCGTGCTGGGCGGCGGTGCGGTGGCGGCTTGGCACCTGCGCCGCACGTCGGATGCGCCCACCCTGCCTGCCGGCGCCAATCCGGACGTCAACCTCGACATCGGCGGCACGGTGCATGTGGCGCACTGGCAGGCGGACGGCAGCACCCGGGTGCACTACCGCGGCAGCGAGTGGGACGCACGCCATGTCGGGGCCGGCCCGGCCACCGCGGGGGAACACACCATCCGTGCGATCGAAGGCAGCCGGCTGCTGCTGGACCAAACCACCCACTGAACCGTCGTCAGAACATCGGAAATTGCCATGGAAATCGTCATCATCCTGCTGGTCATCGCGGTCATCTTCATCGCCCGGTCGGTCAAGGTCGTACCCCAGCAAAACGCCTGGGTGGTCGAGCGCCTGGGCAAATACCACGCCACGCTGGCGCCGGGGCTGAACCTGCTGCTGCCGTTCATCGACCGGCTGGCCTACAAGCATTCGCTCAAGGAGATCCCGCTGGACGTGCCCAGCCAGGTCTGCATCACCAAGGACAACACCCAGCTGACGGTGGACGGCATCCTGTACTTTCAGGTGACCGACGCGATGCGCGCCAGCTACGGCTCGTCCAACTACATCGTGGCCATCACCCAGCTGGCGCAAACCACGCTGCGCAGCGTGATCGGCCGGATGGAGCTGGACAAGACCTTCGAGGAGCGCGCCCACATCAACAGCTCGGTGGTGCTGTCGCTGGACGAGGCGGCGCTGAACTGGGGCGTCAAGGTGCTGCGCTACGAGATCAAGGACCTGACGCCGCCCGACGCGATCCTGCACGCGATGCAGGCCCAGATCACCGCCGAGCGCGAAAAGCGCGCCTTGATCGCCGCCAGCGAGGGCCGGCGCCAGGAGCAGATCAACATCGCGACCGGTGCGCGTGAGGCGTCCATCGCCCGCAGCGAGGGCGACAAGCAGGCCGAGATCAACAAGGCCCAGGGCGAGGCTGCCGCCATCACTGCGGTGGCCACCGCCACCGCCGATGCGATCCGCCAGATCGCTGCGGCCATCGGCCAGCCCGGGGGTGAGCAGGCTGTGCAGCTGAAGGTGGCCGAGCGTGCCATCGACGCCTACCACGCACTGGCCAAGACCAACAACACCATGATCGTGCCCGGCAACATGACTGAGGTGGCCGGCCTGATCGCCACCGCGATGGCGGTGATGAAGTCGGGCACGGTCTCGCCTGGGGTGCGGCCATGAGCGAACAAGGCCACACCGGCCAGCGCGAGGCGCTGAACGTGCTGGGCAACGATCTGGTGCCCTGCTCCTACGACCCGGTGACCGGCTGGTTTCGGGATGGCTGCTGCCACACCGACGCGATGGACGCCGGCAGCCATGTCATTTGTGCCCGCATGACGATGGAATTTCTCAACTTCCAGTTCGAGCGGGGCAACGACCTGATCACGCCCCGGCCCGAGATGCGTTTTCGCGGCCTCAAACCCGGTGACCGCTGGTGCGTCTGCGCGCTGCGCTGGCGCGAGGCCTACCTGGCCGGCTGCGCGCCGCCGGTGGTGCTGGACTGCACCCACGCCCGGGCGGTGGATTTTGTGCCGCTGGACTGGTTGCGAGAAAAGGCGCTGGACGCCGTCGGCTAGAATCAGAGGCTGCACCGCGGAGAGATGGATGAGCGGTTTAAGTCGCACGCCTGGAAAGCGTGTGAGGGTTAACAGCCCTCCGAGGGTTCGAATCCCTCTCTCTCCGCCAGCGTTGCCGCACCCCGGCACCTCGACAGCGATCCGCAGCGTCATCCACACCGTCAGGGCCCTCCATCCGAGGGTCTTTTTTCTTTGCACCGGTCACGCTGGTGGCGTTCGGTGAGACCGATGTCGTCGCCACGGACTTGGGCAGGCCCAGCGGGCCAACCGCGTTCAAATCAACCAGGGCCAACATCAACCATGGACATCGCCGGCTTGTTTGCGCTGGGCACCCGTGTGGGCGACAAGCTCGTCTTGCGCCATGAGACCGTTGCCGTGGCCGAGTCCTCGGCCGGCGGGCTGATCTCGGCCGCGCTGCTTTCTCGGGCCGGTGCCTCGGCCTACTACCTGGGCGGGGCGGTGCTCTACACCCGGCGCGCAGGCCGGCTGCTCACCAGCCTCACCGCCGACGACACTGTCGGCATGCGCTCGTCCAGCCCGCCGTATGCGCAGTTGCTGGCCCACCATCAGCGCACCCGGTTTCGGGCGAGCTGGGGTTTGGCGGAGACCGGCGCAGCCGGCCCAACCGGCAACATCTACGGCGATCCCGCCGGCCACAGCTGCCTGGCCGTGGCCGGTCCGGTGCTGCGAGAGCGCCTGCTGCGCACCGGCCAGGACCAGCGCGCCGACAACATGATCGCGTTTGCGTTGGCGGCGCTGGAACTGCTGGACGAGGCGCTGGACGCCGCTCAAGCCGCCGATCCAGCCGCCGCGACCGACAACGGGCCAACCTGGCCCAGTGCGCAAACATGAGGCTTCAAGTTCGACGGGCCGGCTGCAGCAGTGCGCTGCGCGGCAGCGCACTGCTTCCTGGACATTGAGTTCGGCATGGCGCGCGCGGCACCGCGAATCAGCTTCAACAGCTCCACCTTCATTCGCCTGCTGTCTGAGCTGGCCGTGGCGGACGTCGAGGTCTCACGTCAGCCCTTCGCGGAAAGACTGGGTTTGTGGCTGGACTGGACCGCCGCCATCCCGCTGTCGGCAGCGCTCCATGCCGCCGCGCCGGCGCCGGGGCCGGACACGGCTTCGGCCAAACCTGCGGCCGGTGCCGCAGGCACCGCTGCAGCCGAGGCCATGGCCCGCGTGCGGGCCGAGGTCGTGCAGGCAATCGCCACCGACGCCCTGCTG
>JBBRZR010000448.1:0-4087 GCA_038236495.1 Burkholderiales bacterium | reverse complement strand
GCAGCCCGACTACGCGCCGCTGCTGGCCAGCACCGTCGCAGCCCACCGTGGCGCGCCGCTGGACGAGCTTGTCGATCAGGTGCTGGTGCGCTTCGGGCGCGAGATCCTCAAGGTCGTGCCCGGCCGGGTGTCCACCGAGGTTGATGCCCGGCTGTCGTTCGACACCGCCGCCACGCTGGCCCGCGCCCGCCGCTTGATTGCGCTCTACGAAGCCGCCGGCACCGCCCGAGACCGGGTGCTGATCAAGATCGCCGCCACCTGGGAGGGCATCCAGGCCGCCCGCCTGCTGGAGCAAGACGGCATCCACTGCAACCTGACGCTGCTGTTCTCGTTGGCCCAGGCGGTGGCCTGTGGGGATGCCGGGGTGCAGCTGATCAGCCCGTTTGTCGGCCGCATCTACGACTGGCACAAAAAGCAGGCCGGTGCGGCCTGGATTGATGCGGCCCAGGCCGGCGCCAACGACCCCGGCGTGCAGTCGGTGGCGCGCATCTACACCCACTACAAACACTTCGGCATCACCACCGAGGTGATGGGCGCGAGCTTCCGCAACGTCGGCCAGATCATCGCGCTGGCCGGTTGTGACCTGCTGACGATCAGCCCGGATTTGCTCAGCGCCCTGCAGGCCAGCGAGGCGCCGGTGCCGCAGGCCCTGAGTGCTGCCGCCGCCCGCGACGCCGACCTGCCTGAGCTGCACTACACCGAGGCGGGCTTCCGCTATGCCCACAACGAGGACGCGATGGCGACCGACAAACTGGCCGAAGGCATACGCGCCTTTGCCGCCGACTCGGTCAAATTGGACGCGCTGATCCAGGGGGTGTGAGATGAACAAGCTCAAGCGCTGCGACACCACGGTGGCCTGGACGGCGCTGCAAGGCCACTACCAGGCCCATGGCCGCGACCTGGACTTGCGCGACGCCTTTGCCCGCGACCCGCTGCGCTTCAGGGCCTTTTCGCTGCAAGCGCCCGAGGTGTTTGCCGACCTGTCCAAGAACCACTGGGACCTGGTGACGCAAAAGCTGCTGACCGAGCTGGCGCGCGAAACCGGCCTGGAGGCCCGCCGCGACGCCATGTTGGCCGGCGAGCCCATCAACATCACCGAGGGCCGGGCAGTGCTGCACACCGCCTTGCGCGCGCCGCCGGGGGAGGGTTTGTTCAGCGACGAGGTGCACGGTGTGCTGGACCGGGTGCTGGCGTTTGCCGAAGCGGTGCGCGACACCACCACCAGCGGTATCCGCCATGTGGTCAACATCGGCATCGGCGGGTCTGACCTGGGCTCCCAAATGGTGGTGCCGGCACTCGACGCCTACGCCCACCCCAAGCTGACGATGCACTTTGTCAGCAACGTCGACGGCCACGACATCACGCCGGTGCTGCACCGGCTCAAGCCCGAGGAGACGCTGTTCATCATCGCCAGCAAGACCTTCACCACCCAAGAAACCCTGGCCAACGCGGCCGTGGCACGCGACTGGTTCCTGGCCCAGGGTGGCACCGACATCGGCCGGCACTTTGTCGGCGTCACCACCAACCTGACGGCAGCCGCTGCCTTTGGCATCCACACCACCTTCGGCTTCTGGGATTGGGTGGGCGGGCGCTACTCGCTGTGGAGCGCGATCGGGCTGCCGATTGCGATTGCCGTCGGGGCAGACAACTTCCGCGCCTTCCTGGCCGGCGCGCACGCGATGGACCAGCACTTTGCACACACGCCGCTGGAGAACAACCTGCCGGTGCAACTGGGCCTGCTCGATGTCTGGTACCGCAATTTTCACGGCTACACCAGCCGGTCGATGGCCCCTTACCACCAGGGCCTGAAACGCCTGCCGGCCTACCTGCAGCAACTGGAGATGGAAAGCAACGGCAAGCAGGTCGATCTGGACGGCCAGCCCCTGGGCTACGGCACCAGCCCGGTGGTCTGGGGCGAGCCGGGCACCAACGGCCAGCACGCCTACTTCCAGATGCTGCACCAGGGCACCGACGTGATCCCGGTCGAGTTCATCGCGATCAAACACCCCAGCCACCCCTACCCCGACCTGCAGGCCAAGACCCTGGCCAACTGCCTGGCGCAAAGTGCTGCGCTGATGGGGGGCAAGACCACCGAGGCCGCGCTGGCCGACAAGGCGCCCACCGCGTCTGCCGCGCTGAGCAAACTCACCGTGGCCCGGCACCGCACCTTTCCGGGCAACCGGCCCAGCACCACGCTGCTGCTGGACCGGTTGACCCCGCACGCGCTGGGCGCGTTGATCGCGCTGTACGAGCACCGGGTCTTCACCAGCGGCGCGGTTTGGGGCATCAACAGCTTTGATCAATGGGGGGTCGAGCTGGGCAAGGCGCTGGCCAGCGACCTGCTGCCACGCCTGGCCGGGCCGGCAGCAGCCAGCGACGACCACGGGCTGGACGCCTCCACTGCCGGCCTGCTGGCGCGGCTCACCACATGACGGCTTTTGTCTTCGACTTTGGCCGGGTGCTGTTCGACTGGCAGCCCGAGCGGCTGTTGCAGCGGCTGTTGCCACAGCGCGCCTTCGATGCCGCCAGCACGGCGCACTGGAAGGCGCAGGTGTTCCAGGCCTACCAGGGCGACTGGGGCGAGTTCGACCGCGGCGCGGTCAGCCCGGCCGAGGTGGTTCAGCGCATCGCTCAACGCACCGGCTTGCGGCGGGACGAGGTGCAATCGGTGGTGGACGCGGTGCCGACGTCGCTGCAGCCGATCCCGGCGTCGCTGGCCTTGATGACCCGGCTGCGCCAACCCGGCCGGCCAATGTTCTTCCTGTCCAACATGCCGGCGCCTTACGCCGATCAGCTGGAGCTTGAACACGCGTTTGTGCGAGATTTTGACGACGGCGTGTTCTCGGGCCGGGTCAAGTTGATCAAGCCCGACCCGGCGATCTTTGCGTTGGCTGCGCAGCGCTTTGGCCTGCCGCCGAGAGCGTTGGTGTTCATTGACGACGTGCCGGCCAACGTGGCTGCGGCCCAGGCGGCAGGTTGGCAGGGCGTGCATTTCACCGATGCCGCGCAGTGCGAGCGTGACCTGCGGCAGGCTGGGCTCTGGCCGGCTGAAAACGGCTGAGGGGCCGCCGGCATCTGGTTAGGTTTGAACCGGTTGGACACAGAATAGAGCAGGGTCCAAGGTTCGATACCGCACAGACGTCCGCTGTCTTTGCGCCTCAGATGGGCGTTGTGCGGGTGTCCGTACGTTCCGCCGACAGGCCCGGGGACAAGCATGGAACGAGTCTGGCTCAATCACTATCCTGAAGGTATTGCGGCGACGGTCGACGTGCAGGCGTTTGCGTCGCTGAAGGACGTGTTGCAGCGCAGTTGTCAGCGCTTCGCCAAGCTGCCTGCGTACACCAATATGGGCGCGACGATCAGCTACGAGGACCTCGACCGCGCGAGCTGCGCCTTTGCGGCCTACCTGCAGCAGTCACTGGGCTTGCACAAAGGCGACCGGGTGGCGCTGATGATGCCCAACCTGCTGCAATATCCCGTGGCCTTGTTCGGCGCGCTGCGGGCGGGTTTGGTGGTCGTCAACGTCAACCCCCAGTACACCGTGCCCGAACTGGAACACCAGATCAAGGACTCCGGCGCGGTAGCCGTCGTGGTGCTGGAGAACTTTGCCCACACTGTGCAGCAGATGCTGGAGCGCAACCCGGGGCTGCAGCTGACCGTCATCACGACCGAGGTCGGCGACATGTTCTCCACAGCCAAGGAGTTGCTGACCAATCTTGTCGTCAAGTACGTCAAGAAGATGGTGCCGGCATGGTCCATCCCGGGTGCGATCGAGTTCAACGCCGTGCTGCGTGCAGGGCATGGCCTTGCCCTGGACGATGTGCCACTGGGCCACGACGACATCGCCTTCTTGCAGTACACCGGCGGCACCACGGGTGTGGCCAAGGGCGTGGTGCTGAGCCACGGCAACATGGTGGCCAACCTGCAGCAACTTGCCGCCTGGATCGCACACGGCCTGCAGGACGGCGCGGAGGTGTTCATCTGTCCCTTGCCGCTTTACCACGTCTATGCGCTGAGCTCGAGCCTGGTGTTCCTGAAGATCGGTGCGCATGCAATCCTGATCACCAACCCGCGCGACATGCCGGCG
>JBBRZR010000447.1:0-4097 GCA_038236495.1 Burkholderiales bacterium | reverse complement strand
TTTGAGTTGCAGCTCTTGCACGCCGACGGGGGTGTCGATCTCGCCCAGCAGCAGTGCCCGACCATCACCCAACTGCCCCGCCCACTGGCCGAACTGGTGGCCGCTGTAGACGCTGGCGCGGGGGCTGCCGACCGGCGGCAAGGCGTTACCGCCCAGCAGGGCCAACGCGCTGGGGGTTTGCAGCCAATCGCTCAGGCCCAACTCGGCGGCCAGGTTGTCACTGCGCGCCACCCAGTGCAGGTCGGGCAGGGCGGCGGGTGGCAACTCGGTGCCAAAGCGTGGGCCCAGGCCGGCCATCAGGCCGTCGCTGCGCCAGTGCGGTGCGGTGCTTGCCACCGCGGTGGGCTTGAATTGATCAGGCGCATTCATCCGCTGGATTGTCGGCCTTTGTGCTCAGGGCACGCGGCGGGTCGCGGGAATCACCCCAAGCCGGCCGAGGCGGCAAAACGCGATACTCCCGCACCGACCAGCGGTGCCTGCAGGCCGCTGTTGCCCCGCGCCGCAAAGCGCTACCTCCTGTTGTCCACCCTTCGAGGATCCCATGCTCGGACAGATGCAAGACCACCCGCTGCTGATCTCCAGCCTGATCGACTTTGCCGGTCGCCACCACCACGAGGCGCAAATCGTGTCGCGCCGGATCGAGGGCGACCTGCACCGCTACACCTATGCCGACGCCGCCAAACGCTCACGCCAGGTCGCCAACGCGCTGGACAAGCTGGGCCTGGCCTTCAGCGACCGGGTCGCCACGCTGGCCTGGAACGGCTACCGCCACCTGGAGCTGTACTTCGGCGTCACCGGCAGCGGCCGGGTGGTGCACACGGTCAATCCGCGCCTGCTGCCCGAGCAGATCGCCTGGATCGCCAACCATGCCGAAGACCAGGTGATGTGCTTCGACATGACGTTTTTGCCCATCGTCAAGGCGATCTGGTCCAAGTGCACGACGGTGAAACACTGGATCGCGCTGTGTGATGCGGACAAGCTGCCGGCAGACACCGGCATCCCCGGCCTGCGCAGCTACGAGGCCTGGATTGCCGACGAGCCTGAGACCTACACCTGGCCGCAGTTCGACGAGCGCAGCGCCGCCGCCCTTTGTTACACCAGCGGCACCACCGGCAACCCCAAGGGCGCGCTCTACAGCCACCGCTCGACCCTGCTGCATGCCTTTGCCGGCGCGCTGCCCGACTCACTCGGCCTGTCCTCGCGCGACGCGATCCTGCCGGTGGTGCCGATGTTCCACGTCAACGCCTGGGGCCTGCCGTACGGTGCGGCGATGACCGGCGCCAAGTTGGTGTTCCCCGGCGCCGCACTGGACGGCAAATCGGTCTACGAGCTGATCGAGTCCGAAAAAGTGACGATGGCCGCGGGTGTGCCCACGGTCTGGCTGGGCCTGCTCAACCACACGGCGCAACATGGCCTTCAGTTTTCGACCATGACACGCACGGTGATCGGCGGATCGGCCTGCCCGCCGGCGATGATCAGGACCTTCCGCGACGACTACGGTGTGACGGTGATCCATGCCTGGGGCATGACCGAGATGTCACCGCTGGGCACGGTCTGCACGCTCAAGTTGCACCAGACATCGCTGCCCGAGGAGCAGCAACTCGCCATCATGGCCAAGCAGGGCCGGGCGGTGTTTGGGGTCGAGATGAAGATCGTCGACCCGGACGGCAAGGAACTGCCCTGGGACGGCCAGGCCAGCGGCGACCTGCTGGTCAAGGGGCCGTGGATCATCGCCAGCTACTTCAAGGGCGAAGGCGGCGACCCGTTGGTGGACGGCTGGTTCCCGACCGGCGACGTGGCCTCGATCGACACCGACGGCTTCTTGCAGATCACCGACCGCAGCAAGGACGTGATCAAGTCGGGCGGCGAGTGGATCAGCTCGATCGACGTCGAGAACATCGCGATGGGCCACCCGGCGGTGGCCATGGCGGCCTGCATCGCCGTGCCGCACCCCAAGTGGGATGAGCGGCCGCTGCTGGTGGTGATGAAAAAGCCCGGCGCTCAGGCGACCGAGGCGCAGATCCTGGCGCATTTCGAGGGCCGCATCGCCAAGTGGCAGGTGCCCGACGAGGTGGTGTTCATCGACAGCATCCCACTGGGCGCCACGGGCAAGATCCAGAAGAACAAGCTGCGCGAGTTGTTCAAGGCGCACAAGCTGGCATCGGCCTGAAGCCACCGCCTGCGCCACCGGCACCCGGTGGTGTGATCCGGGTCAAACCGCCCGCTTGACCCGGCTCAAGCCCTTGCCCGCCAGGGGCTTTTTTGCATCTGGCGCCTCGGCGACAGGCTTGTCCCGGCAGCGACAAGTTCGTGGGGTAGTCCCTGAAGCCCAAAGCGCCCGGCTTCCGTTACCGTCACGCCCGTTGGTTGCACTGCACCATTTATCTTTGGAGATTGGCATGAGCTTGCTTGGAAATTCATTGCGCCTGGCCCTGGCCAGTGGCCTGTTTTTGACCGCTGCGGCGGCCGTTGCCCAGAAGGGCGAAACCGTCAAGATCGGCTGGATCGACCCGCTGTCGGGCCTGATGGCGCCGGTGGGCCAGAACCAGCTCAAGAGCTACCAGTTCATGGCCGAGGTGTTCAACAAGAGCAACCTGGCCGGCGTCAAGTTCGAGATCGTGCCGATCGACAACAAGTTGAGCCCGCAAGAAAGCACCAACGCCGTCAAGAGCCTGACCGACCAGGGCGTGCGCTACATCGTCCAAGGCAACGGCTCGGGCGCGGCCCTGGCGATCATGGACGCGGTCAGCAAGCACAACGAGCGCAACCCCGGCAAAGAGGCGGTGTACCTCAACTACGCCGCCGTCGACCCGGACCTGACCAACAGCAAGTGCAGCTATTGGCACTTCCGGCTGGACGCCGACACCTCGATGAAGATGGAGGCGCTGACCAGCTGGGTGAAGGACCAGCCCGACATCAAGAAGGTTTACCTGATCAACCAGAACTACTCCCACGGCCAGCAGGTCAGCCGCTTTGCCAAGGAGATCATGGCGCGCAAGCGCCCCGACGTGCAGTTTGTCGGCGACGACCTGCACCCGCTGGCCTCGGTGCGTGACTTTGCGCCCTATGTGGCCAAGATCAAGGCCTCGGGTGCCGACACGGTGATCACCGGCAACTGGGGGTCGGACCTGACGCTGCTGATCAAGGCGTCCAACGAGGCCGGCCTGAACGTCAAGTTCCTGACCTATTACGGCACTGTCACCGGCACGCCCACCGCACTGGGCGCCAGCGCCGCAGGCCGGGTCTACCTGGTGGGTTATGCCGACAGCAACATGCCCGGTGAGGTCGGCAAGGTGGCCAACGCCTTCAAGGCCAAGTTCAACGACGACTACTACACGCTGGCCGTGCACCACGCCTTCAACATCCTGAGCACGGCGATGGCCAAGGCCAAGAGCACTGATCCGGTCAAGGTGGCCGCGGCGATGGAAGGCCTGAAGTTCAACAGCTTCAACGGCGAGGTCGAGATGCGCAAGGCCGACCACCAGTTGCAGCAAGGCCTGTTCGTCTCGGTCTGGAAAAAGGCCGATGCCAAGCACCCGTACTCGGTGGAGAACACCGGCTACAACTTCCAGACCGTGAAGTACTACGAGCCCTATGTGGCCAGCACGCCCACCTCCTGCGCGATGAAGCGCCCGTAAACCGGGGCTTGTTGCAACGCCAGCCCGGCGGAGCTGCCTCCGCCGGGCCTTTTGTTTTTTTCAGGAGGCCCAGCGCACCGTGGACCAGATCCTCATCAATACCTTGAACGGCGTCAGCTCCGGGCTGCTGCTGTTCATGCTCAGCTCCGGGCTGACACTGATCTTCAGCATGATGGGCGTGCTCAATTTTGCGCACGCCAGTTTTTACATGATCGGCGCTTACGTCGCCTACACCTTCACCGGCGTGTTCGGCTTCTGGCCGGCGCTGCTGCTGGCGCCGCTGGCAGTGGGGCTGATGGGCGCGCTGTTCGAGCGCACCGCGCTGCGCCGCGCCCACAAGTTTGGCCATGTGCCCGAGTTGCTGATCACTTTCGGCCTGAGCTATGTGGTGCTGGAGGTGGTGCAGCTGATCTGGGGCCGCACGCCGCTGAACTTCAACCCGCCCGAGTTGCTGCAGGG
>JBBRZR010000446.1:0-4100 GCA_038236495.1 Burkholderiales bacterium | reverse complement strand
GCCAACCACCTGGCCGCGTTCGGCAACTTCAAGAGCACGGACCTGATCCTGGTGTGGGGCGGCAACAACGATGCGTTTACCCAGTTCGGCGCATTTGGCGCAGCGGCCGCTGCGATCCAGGCCAATGCCGCTGCCGGAAAAATCACGGCCGACGAAGCCAAGCGTCAGCTCTACGACGCCCAGACTGCGGCGCAGTACGGCATGAAGACTGCAGCCCTGGAACTGAGCGGCTACGTGCGTGACCAGATCCTGGCCAAGGGCGGCAAGTACGTGGCGGTCTTCAACCTGCCCGACTCCACGCTCACCCCGTTTGGCAGCACTTTGAGCAAAGACGCCCAAGGCGTGCTCACCACCTTGATCGACACCTTCAACCTGTGGCTGCGCGAGGGGCTGACCGACCAGCCGGTGCAGTGGGTGGACCAGAATGGCCCGGGCAAGGACGTGTATGCCAACCCGGCGAAGTACGGTCTGACCGAAAACAAGATCCCGGCCTGTGATGCGGCCAAGATCAGCGCGATCACGGGCGGCGCCGTGACCGACGGCTCGTCTCTGTTCTGCAACGCCACACCCGGCATGCCCTACAACGGCTTGCGCGCCGGCGCCAACGTGGACACCTGGCAATTTGCCGATGGTGTGCACCCGACCCGCGGCGGCCACAAGATCATCAGCGACTACGTCACCGGCCAGCTCAAGGCCTTTGGCTGGCTCTGACGCGGCGACACGGAGAACACACCATGAAAAACCCTAGCCGTTCCCTGTCGCTGCTGTTTGCAGCGTCCACCCTTGCCGGCGGCGCGCTGGCGCAAAGCGACAACCCGCTCAACACCGTCAAGCTGGGCGTCATCTTCTACCAGCCACACGCCCAGACCTCGGGCATTACCGGCCTGGGCGTGCCGGCGGGCGCCGATGCCAGCATCGGCAGCGCCACCACCTTGCTCGGCACCTACGAGCGTATCGTCGCGCCCAATATCGGCATCGAGGCTGTGCTGGGCGTGCCGCCGACGATCAAGGCCAAGGGTGCCGGCACCGTACCTTTTCTGGGCGAGGTGCTGAGCGCCAAGAACGTGGCCCCGACGGTGCTGATCAATTACCACTTCGGTGACGCCGGTAGCGCACTGCGGCCCTATGTCGGCATCGGCGTCAACTACACCCGTTTCACCGATGCCAAGACGCCGTACGGCTGGCAGGTCAGCCTCAGTGACAGCTGGGGCCTGGCCGGGCAGGTGGGCATTGACTACGCGCTGAGCAAGCAGTGGGGCCTGTTTGCCAGCATCGGTGCGGCCCAGGTCAAGAGCGATCTGGTGGCGGTGGGCGCGTCGGTGCTTCGCAGCACCATCGACTTCCGGCCGGTCACCTTCGCTGCCGGCGCGGCGTACAAGTTCTGACCGCAGAGCCGCGCCGCGAGAGCAGCGCAAACCGGGCCGGGTTGCAGCGGCTCGGGCAGTTACGGGCAGGTGCGGGCCGGGATGCGATGATCGCGACCTGTCCCCACTTTGCACCTGATGCCATGACTGTTCGCTACACCACTGCCGCCCGATGGGTTCCGACGCTGGCGGTATTCAGTCTCTCGCTGGCCGGGCTGTGTGCCGCCCCGCTGGCGCTGGCCCAAACCCCGATACCGGCCAAGAAACCGGCACCCGCGGCCAGCGCAACCCCGGCCGCCTCAGCCCCGGCAGCTCCCGGGGCCGGTACGGTAACCACCACCAGCAGCGGCCTGATCTTCAAGCTGATCAAGCAGGGCACGGGCGCCAGCCCGAAGGCCAGCGACACGGTCAAGGTCAACTACCGCGGCACCTTCATGGACGGGCGTGAGTTCGACAGCTCCTACAAAAACGGCGGGCCGGCGGAGTTTCCACTCGACCGTGTCATCAAGTGCTGGACCGAGGGGGTGCAGAAGCTGCAGGTGGGGGGCTCGGCCCGCCTGACCTGCCCGCCAGCCATCGCCTACGGTGAGCGCGGCGCCGGCGGCACGATCCCGCCCAACGCCACCTTGCAGTTCGAGGTGGAACTGCTGGGCATCAACGGCCGCTGAGTTCGGCTGATGGGCTGATGGGCTGATGGGCTGATGGGCTGACGGGTTGACTGGCTGACTGGCTGACGGGCAAATCGACAAACGGCCCTGGCGGGCTGCGGCCCGCGGCGGATCAGGCAGCGGTACCGCTTGCCGCCGCGCCCGATGCCGCGTCGGGCTGCACCGCGGGCTCGATCTCCACCACCACCCGGTGGGCCGTCACCTGCTCGCCCAGGCTGACATGCAGCGCCGCCACCCGGCCCGCGCAAGGTGCGGCATGCACATGCTCCATCTTCATGGCCTCCAGGGTCAGCAGCGGCTGTCCGGCGGACACCACATCGCCGATCGACACCTGCAAGGCCACCACGCGCCCGTTCATGCTGGCGCGCAGCTTGCCGTCGCTGGCACCGGCACCGGCACGGGTGGCGGCAGCGAGGCTGCGGTCGGTGACACGCCAGGGCCGGCCGGCAAAATGGAAACGCAGTGTGGCGCCGTCGCGGTGCCAGACTGCGGTGTCGGCCAGGCCGTCCACCACGATGCGACTGCGCCCGGTCAGACCGGACGCCAAGCCTGGCCGCACGCCTGCCTGACCGCCCGAGGGATCGTGCGCCACGACCTGTAGCGTGCTGTCATGGCCGTCAACCCGGGCGCTGAACTGCTGCTGGCCCTGCTGCATCAGGGCGCCCTGACACGGCGCGCCGTCCAGGTCGAAGCGCTGCAGCATCGGCAGCCGGTGCGCCAGGCTGTGTCGGCTCGCTACACCGTTACCGGGGTCAACGGGCTCACTGCTCAGGTGCAGCAGCACCGCCGCCACCGCCGCTGCCCGTTGGTGGCCGATCGGGTCGCCATCCCGGGTCAGGCCAGACAGCAACGCAGTCTGGTGATCGCCGATGAAGGCGGTGGTGGCGCCGCCCGCGGCAAACACCGGATGCGCCAGGCATCGCGCCAAAAAGGCCTGGTTGGTGGCCACCCCCAACGCCACCGCATCGGCCAAACCCTGCTGCAGCTTGCGCAAGGCCTCGTCGCGGCTGCGGCCATGGGCCACCAGCTTGGCAATCATCGAGTCGTAGAACGGCGGGATCTCGTCGCCGGCGCGCAGCGCATGTTCGACCCGCAAGCCGGCGGTACCGGCACCAGGGAGGTTGCCAGGGTGAGTGGCAGACCTCTCGGGCATGACCCAGGCGTCCATGCGCCCGCTCTGCGGCATGAATCCCAGCAAGGCATCTTCAGCGCACAGCCGCACCTCGATGGCGTGGCCGTCAAACCGCAGTTCGTCCTGACGCAGCGGCAGCGGCTCGCCGGCGGCCACGCGCAATTGCCAATCCACCAGGTCCAGCCCGGTGATGGCCTCGGTGACCGGGTGCTCCACCTGCAGCCGGGTGTTCATCTCCATGAAGAAAAAATCACCCTGCGCGTCGAGCAGAAACTCCAGCGTGCCGGCCCCCTCGTAGCCGATGGCCCGCACCGCCTGCACCGCCACCGCACCCATGCGCTCGCGCAAGTCGGCCGACACAGCCGGCGACGGCGCCTCTTCGATCAGCTTCTGGTGCCGGCGCTGCACCGAGCAATCACGCTCACCCAGGTGCACGGCGTTGCCCAAGCGGTCGGCAAACACCTGGATCTCGATATGGCGCGGGGCGATCAAGGCCCGCTCCAGGATCACCGTGCTGTCGCTGAAGGCGCCCAGCGCCTCGCTTTGGGCGCTGACGAGCGCGTCGGCAAAGTCCTCGGCCCGGTCGACCCGGCGCATGCCACGCCCGCCGCCGCCCGCGGTGGCCTTGATCATCACCGGCCAGCCGATCAGCGCGGCCTCGGCGGCCAAACGACCCGCCGACTGGTCGTCGCCCTGGTATCCGGGAATGCAGGGCACGCCGGCTGCGCGCATCAGCGCCTTGGCGCCGGCCTTGTCGCCCATCGCCAAAATCGACGCTGACGACGGTCCGATGAACACCAGCCCGGCCTCGGCACAGGCCGCTGCAAACGCCGGGTTCTCGGCCAGGAACCCGTAACCTGGGTGCACCGCGTCGGCACCGCTGAGGCGGGCGGCCGCCATGATGGCCGGGATGTTGAGATAACTCTGGCGCGGCAG
>JBBRZR010000445.1:0-4108 GCA_038236495.1 Burkholderiales bacterium | reverse complement strand
GCCGCTGCGCGCCGAGCCCAGGCCGATCGAGGTCATCGCGTCCTTGAACTTCAGCCGGTCTTCGGCCTTTTCGATCGCCTGCTCGTTGGCGCCAATCATCTCGACACCGTACCTGGCCAGCACACCGTGCCGGTGCAGATCGAGCGCACAGTTCAGCGCGGTCTGGCCGCCCATCGTGGGCAACACGGCCATCTTGTCGTCCGGATGCGCCAGCCGCTCTTTGGCGATGATCTTCTCGACCACCTGCCAGGTGATCGGCTCGATGTAGGTCACGTCCGCGGTGTCGGGGTCGGTCATGATGGTGGCCGGGTTGCTGTTGACCAGCACCACCTTGTAGCCCTCTTCGCGCAACGCCTTGCAGGCCTGGGCGCCGGAATAATCGAACTCGCAGGCTTGGCCGATGACGATCGGACCGGCGCCGATGATGAGGATGGTCTTGAGGTCTAGGCGCTTAGGCATGTTTCTTCTCCGCCAGTGCGGTGGTCATCAGCGCGGTGAAGCGGTCGAACAGGGTGGCGATGTCGTGCGGCCCGGGCGAGGCCTCGGGATGGCCCTGAAAGCAAAACGCGGGCTTGTCGGTCCAGGCCAGGCCTTGCAGCGTGCCGTCGAACAGGCTGACATGGGTGGGCCGCAGGTTGGCGGGCAGGGTCGATTCGTCCACCGCAAAACCGTGGTTCTGGCTGGTGATCGAGACCCGGCCGGTGGCCAGGTCCTTGACCGGGTGGTTGGCACCGTGGTGACCAAACTTCATCTTGAAGGTCTTGGCGCCAGCGGCCAAGGCCATGATCTGGTGGCCCAGGCAGATGCCGAAGACCGGGATGCCGGACCCGATCAGCGTTTGGGTCGCAACGATGGCGTAGTCGCAGGCTTGCGGATCGCCCGGGCCGTTGCTCAGAAAGATGCCATCGGGCCGCAGCGCCAGCACGGCGGCGGCGGGCGTGGTTGCCGGCACCACGGTGACGCGGCAGCCGCGGCTGGCCAGCATGCGCAAGATGTTGCGCTTGATGCCGTAGTCATAGGCCACGACATGGAAACGGGCCTCGGTCAGCTGGCCATAGCCGCTGCCGAGTTGCCATTCGGTCTCGGTCCAGGTGTAAGGCTCAGCCACCGACACCACTTTGGCCAGATCCAGCCCGTTCATGCTGGGTGCGGCCTGGGCGCGGGCCACCGCCTGCGCCAAGTCGGCGTCGGTCAACACCGTGCCGGCCTCGAAAGTGCTGATGCAGCCGTTCTGCGCGCCCTTGCTGCGCAAGACGCGGGTCAGGCGGCGGGTGTCGATGCCGGCAATCGCCACCGTGCCCTCGCGTCGCAAATAGGCGTCGAGCGTCAGCGTGGCGCGAAAGTTGGACATGCGCAGCGGCAAATCCTTGATCACCAGCCCGGCAGCATGCACCCGGGCAGATTCGACATCCTCGGCGTTGATGCCGTAGCTGCCGATATGCGGGTACGTCAGGGTGACGATCTGCCGGCAGTAGCTCGGGTCGGTGAGGATTTCCTGGTAGCCGGTGAGCGCGGTATTGAAAACCACCTCGCCCACCGCGCAGCCGGTAGCGCCTATGGAATGGCCCTGAAAAACGGTGCCGTCTGCAAGGGCAAGCAGGGCGGGGGGCAGGACTGGCAGCAAGGCGTTGGCTCCGGAAGTCGCACACGCCCAGCTTCGCTCGGACGGCTAAACCGTCATGCCGGAAGTCCGGTGGGGAAACTTCCCAGGCGTTTCGCCAGGCTGCGGGGGTGGCAGGTAAACCTGTCGAGTATAACCGTGCGGGTTTGCCCGGATGACTCGCCACCCCGCCCCATCAGACCAGCGCGGCGATACCGGCGCGGGCGACCTGCGCATCCTCGGTCGATTTGACCCCCGAGACGCCCACCGCGCCCACGCACTGGCCATCCACCATCACCGGCACGCCCCCTTCGAGCATGCCTTCGAGCACTGGCGCGCTCAAAAACGAGGTGCGGCCCTGGTTGATGACATCCTCGTAGACCTTGCTCTCGCGCCGGCCCAGTGCGGCGGTGCGGGCCTTGGCCGGGGCAATGGCCGCAGAAATCGGCGCCGCGCCATCCAGCCGTTGCAGCCACAGCAAGTGGCCGCCGTCATCGACGATGGCGATGGTGACGGCCCAGTGGTTGGTCAGGGCCTCGGCTTCGGCAGCGGCGGCGATGCGGCGCAGGTCGCCGAGGGTCAACACGGATTTGGTTTGCATGGCAGGCTCTACAGTCAAAAGACCCGCCAGTGTGCCCCAGTCCAGCCCCGGCATACCCGCTGGTGTGGCAGAGTTGCCCAGCGGAACTTACACTGTGCTCAGTGGGTCACACCCGCTGCAATGTCTTGTACCGACTCACCTTCTGGAGGCTCCATGAACGAACAACGGCTGCAAACCTTTCCCGGCTCAACCGGCTCGGGCTCGCTGGCCACTGATCGCAACCGCGTCCTGCGCAACACCTATTGGTTGCTGGCGCTGTCGATGGTGCCCACGGTGCTGGGCGCCTGGGTGGGCGTGGCATCTGGCATCACCCAGGCGATGGGCAACGGGATGAGCACCATCCTGTTCTTGGCCGGCGCCTTCGGCTTCATGTATGCGATCGAGAAGACCAAGGAGTCTTCCGCCGGCGTCTACGTGTTGCTGGGCTTCACCTTCTTCATGGGGCTGATGCTGGCGCGCATGCTGGCGGTGATCCTGGGCTTCAAGAACGGCTCGTCGCTGATCATGACGGCCTTCGGCGGCACGGCGGCGGTGTTTTTCGGCATGGCGACCATGGCCACGGTGATCAAGCGTGACCTGTCTGGCATGGGCAAGTTTCTGTTCATCGGCGCGCTGATCCTGCTGGTGGCTGGTGTGGTCAACATCTTCATGCAGTCGAGCGCGCTGATGTTGACGGTGTCGGTGCTGGCCATCGTGATCTTCTCGGGCTTCATGCTGTTCGACATCAAGCGTGTGATCGACGGCGGCGAGACCAACTACATCAGCGCCACGCTGGCAATCTACCTGGACATCTACAACGTGTTCCAGAGCTTGCTGATGATCCTGGGCGTGGTGGGCGGCGAGCGCGACTGACCTGCTCACCCGCTGTAAATGAAGGGCTCCCACGGGAGCCCTTTTTCATGGGTCGATGAAAGCCGCCCGGATCAGACCCGCTCAAACACCGCCATGCTCTCCACATGCGCCGTGTGCGGAAACATGTTCACCGCGCCCGCCGCCACGCAGCGGTAGCCCGCATCGTGCACCAGCAGGCCGGCGTCACGCGCCAGCGTGGCCGGGTTGCAGCTGACGTAGACGATGCGCGACGGCGGCGACCAGCCCGCATGCGGCCCGGTCGGCGGCGCCGCATGCAATTCGACCAGCGCCTTGACCAGCGCAAAAGCGCCTTCGCGCGGCGGGTCGATCAGCCACTTGTCGGCAGCGCCAAAGGCCACCAGATCGTCCGCCGACAACTCGAACAGGTTGCGTGCGGCAAAACTGGTTTTCGCCGCCAGCCCGTTGCGCTGGGCGTTGTCACGCGAGCGCTGCACCAGCGTCTCGCTGCCCTCGACGCCCAGCACCTCACGCGCCAGCGTGGCCAGCGCCAGCGTGAAATTGCCCAGGCCGCAGAACCAGTCGATCACCCGCTCCTGGGCGGTGGGCGCCAGCAGGCGCAGCGCCCGCCCCACCAGCACCGTGTTGATCGCGTGGTTGACCTGGGTGAAGTCGGTGGGCTTGAACGGCATCGTGATGCCGAACTCCGGCAGAGAGTAGGCCAACTCAACCCCGCCCTCGTCCAGCAGGTGAACGGTGTCCGGCCCTTTGGGCTGCAACCACCACTGCACCCCGTGCTCGGCCGCAAAAGCGCGCAAGCGGTCGCGGTCGCCCGGCGTCACAGGTGCCAGGTGGCGCAGCACCAGCGCAATCACCAGGCCCTCGTTGCGCTCACCGATCGCCAGCTCGATTTGGGGCAGCCGGTCGCGCTCGTCCATGCTGCCGATCAGCGCCCGCAGCGGCATCAGCATCTGGCTGACCCGCGCCGGCAGCACCGGGCAGACTTGCATGTCGGCCAGGTAACGGCTCTTGCGCTCATGGAAGCCCACCAGCACCGTGCCCTTCTTGGCCACATGTCGAACCGACATCCGCGCCCG
>JBBRZR010000444.1:0-4134 GCA_038236495.1 Burkholderiales bacterium | reverse complement strand
CTGGCGTCGTGCAGGCGCCCGACAACAGGCAAGCCGCCACGGCCGCGGTTGCCCGGGTAAAACGCAATGAGGAACTTGTCATTGGCAAAGTATCGGCCGCGCGGCCCAACTTGTCGGGCGCAAGGCCTTGGCTCGATTCAGAGTCGGTACTGTGGCGCATCGACGCCGATAAGGCCGGCGAGGCACAGCAACCCGCGATTCGGCGCATCCGGCTTGCTGGGTCCCCAGCCGCATTTGCTACGCTCGCAGGCTGAAAACGGAGAAGGCACCATGGCGAGACTGTTCTCGAACCGCGACCGCTCGTTCGATCTCGGCGTGTTGCCGACCGAGCGACTGACGCGCGACGCGGGCGCAGCCAGCGCCCCGTCCCGACAGCCTTGCGATGTGAACCCAACGGGCCCCGATTCGATGGCGGGTGCGGTGCCGGAGTATCGAGATCTGTTTGCCAGCCACCTCGACGGCGCCGTCGCACCGGGTCGAGCGCCGGTGCCTGACGATCCCGCGGTGCGGTCAAAAAATCTCAAGGCCACCGCCTACTTCCTGGATGCGACGCTTGCTGGCGTGTGCCGGCTTGAGGCGGGCGACTGGCTTGGCGGGACGCCAGCTGCGCACACCCACGCCTTCGTCTTCCTGATCGAGTTCGGGCGCGAGCCCAAGGCCGGCGAACCCGGCGCCGACTGGATCCGTGGCACGAATGTCGCGCGCACAGACCTGCGCTGCGCTGAGCTGGCGGTCGTGATCGCGGGCTATGTTCGTGCACTCGGCTGGTCGGCACGCGGACACGCTGCGGGCGAAACACGGCTTGAACCCCAGGCCGACATCGAGCGGCTCGCGCAGCGTGCAGGCGTCGTGAAAGCGGTCGATGGTGTGCTGGCAATGCCGTTCTCGAAGCACGGCTTCCGGCTCGGCGTGGTCACCACCGACTATGCGCTCGAAGTCGACTTGCCGATCGCGCACAGCGCCTCGCTCGACTGGCCGGACGGGTCGGCTTACCTGGGCACCGGCGGCACAAGGCCGGGGTTCGAGGACGCGGAACTGGCGCAGCGGCCGGTGCACCTGGGCCGCTACCCGATGGAGCGGATCAAGCGCGCCGACCAGCCGACCACGCTGATCCTGCGCGACGAGATCCGACGCGTGCCCAAGCGCGCCGATCTCTTTACGCGGGCACTCGCCGGCGACCTGGGCGAGAGGCCGAAGAAAGAGCGGGCGCGGTTCGCAGTCAAACACCCGCTCGCATGGGCCATGACGCCGCTGATCCGCAACATGGTGGCCTTGCAGGGCACACGCGAGCCGCTCGCGCCCACCGGCTTTGGCGGCGACCTGTCCGACCCGCAGCGCAACACCGACGCGATCAAGGCGCTGGGCTACTTCATGGGCGCCGATCTGGTGGGCATCTGCGAGGCCGAGCCCTGGATGTACTACTCGCACGACGAGCAGGAGGGCAAACCGATCGCGGCCTACCACCGGTACGCCGTGGTGATGCTGATCGACCAGGGCTTCGAGACCATGGAGGGCGCCTCGGGCGACGACTGGATCTCGGGCGCGCAGTCGATGCGCGCCTACCTGCGCGGCGCGTTGATCGCCGGCCTGATGGCCGCGCACGTGCGGCGCATGGGCTGGTCCGCGCGGGCGCACTCGAACGCGCACTCCGAACTGCTGCACATCCCGGCGGTGCTGATGGCGGGGCTGGGCGAGCTGTCGCGCATCGGCGAGCTGATCCTCAACCCGTTCATCGGTCCGCGCTCGAAGTCGGTGCTGTTCACCACCGACCTGCCGCTGGTCGTGGACAAACCGATCGACTTCGGCTTGCAGGCGATGTGCAACCTGTGCAAGAAGTGCGCGCGTGAGTGCCCGTGCAACGCCATCCCGTTCGGTCCGAAAGTGATGTTCAACGGCTACGAGATCTGGAAGCCTGACGTCGAGAAATGCGGCAAGTACCGGCTGACCAACATGAAGGGCTCGGCCTGCGGCCGCTGCATGAAGACCTGCCCGTACAACCGCGAGGACCTTGTCGAATCCGAGCGATTGCTGTGGCTGTCCATCGACCTGCCCGCATCGCGCCAAGCGCTGATCGACCACGACGACCGGACCGGCGGCGGTGTGCGCAATCCGGTCAAGCGCTGGTGGTTCGACCTGGAGATCACCGACGGTGTCGCTGTCGCGCCGCTGGCCGGTGTCAACGAGCGTGACCTCAATCTCGATCGCTTGCACAAGCTTGCAGCCGGCCAGAAGCTTGCGTTCTATCCGCCGGCACTGCAGCCCGCTGGGGGCATGACGGTGCAGACCGTCGTGCCGATCGACCGTCAGGCGGGGCTGGCGGCCTACGCAGCGGCCGAGTCGCCCACCGCTGCCCGGCGACGCGGGGCCAAGCCGGCTGCAGCGACAGACGAGAACGGGGCCGGGGTGTAGCCTTTTTACGGCATGGGTTTGCGCTCGCGGGTACGGACACACCCGGCTGATCAGCGCGCGGCCTCGCTTCAGCGCTTGTCGAGCAGGGCCTGCCAGGCCGCGTCGGCTTGCTTGCGTTAGACCTGCCAGTCGCCCTTCAGCCCGCGCCGGCGCGAGCCCTGGGCGCGGGCCTGGCCCGCGAAGGCCAGGCTGCCGAGTGCCGCCACGGCAGCTAGCGCGGCGCGGCGGCGTGTCGGGCGGTACAACAGGACGACGCTGTCATGCGGGGTCTCGTGGGGTGGGGGCGGCTTCAGAGGCGGCTGTGGATGCGACCGGCCGCGACCCGCCCGGCGGGCAATCCGGTGGCGATGACGTCGGTGCAAACCGGGCGATGAAGCGTCGGTCGATGGACTCTTTCCAGCGCGCGGCCCATCGGCCGTGCGCGGAGAACAAGCCGCGCGACGCAATCGCTGCACCGTCGCTGGTGTCGAGCAACACCAGAAAACTGCGTTGCGGTTGGTAGACCTTGGCTGTGCCGGCACCGAGCGCGGCGCGCAGGTTGTGCGCCAGCACCGGGCCCATACGCACCGCAAAGACACCGGCCTTCGGCAGCGGCTGGTCCCACTCGGCGCAGTCACCGACGGCAAAGACGTCCGGATGCGAGACCGACCGCAGTTTGTGGTCGATGCGCACGAAGCCGCGTTCGCTCACCGCCAGGTCACCGCGTCGCGCCGGGTCGGCGAGCAGGTCGTGCGCTTCTGCACCGGTGGCCCAGAGCACAAGACCGCTGTGGTCGGTCGGCGGTGCAGCGGCAGCATCAAACGCCGTCGACAGGCGCAGTTCAACCCCGGCCGCGTCCAGCGCACGCCGGGCCTGCCGCACCGCACCGGGCGCAAGGCCCGGCAGCAGCGAGCCACCGCGTGAGACCAGCCGACCTTGCACCGGCCGCGCCGGCTGCAGCCGGCGCAGCCGCGCCAGCACCGCCAGCACCGACTCAACGCCCGCCGCGCCGCCGCCGACGGCCGTGACGGTGACAGGGCGCGGGTCGCGCTCGGCTCCGTACCGTGCCAGTTGCGCCTCCCATGCGCTGTGCAGGCTGGACAGCGGCCGCAGCGGCAGCATCTGGGCATGGGCCGAAGCCGGCGCACGCAGGGTCGAGCCAATGTTCAGCGACAGCAAGTCCCAGTCCAGCGCGCTGCCATCGGCCAGCCGCAGGCTGCGGCGCGACGGGTCCAGCGCCTGCACCTCGGCGGCCCGCCAGCGTGCGCCGGCCCTTTTGCACAGTGCGGCAAAGTCGATCGTTATCTCGTCCCAGGTGTAGCGGCCGGCCAGCCAGCCCGGCACCATGCCCGAATACGGCGCCCGTGCCAGCGGCGACACGACGGTGATCTCGACCCCTGGCAACGGCGCGCGCGCCCAGTCGAGCAACACCTGCGCGTGCGCGTGGCCGGCGCCCAGCAGCAGCAGCCGCTTCATGTCGCCCACGCCGCCGGCAAGTGGATGAGATCGGCCGGCTCGTCGATGTCGGGCACCGGGTCGCGTTCGGTCCAGGTCAGGCCGGCCGCCCGCGCACGGTCACGCGTCTGGGCCATCACCTGCGCAGTGCTCCAGGTGATGCCCTGGAACAGCGCGGGCTGCGCGCGCCGCAAACCGACCAGCGCGTAGCCGCCGTCGAACGCGGGCACAAACACCGCGTCGGCACCGTGGAGCGCGCGCGCGGCGTCGCGCAGCCGTGCCGCGTCGAGG
>JBBRZR010000443.1:0-4149 GCA_038236495.1 Burkholderiales bacterium | reverse complement strand
GGCCGCTCGCTGCGCTACCGCTTCACGCTGCCGGCGGGCACGGCGCTGCTGCGCATCACGCTGAACTGGACCGATGCGCCCGGCCCGCGCCTGCGCAGCACCCTGCACCTGACGCTGCGTGCACCCGGCGTGGCGGGTGAGTTCCGTGGCAACCTGTGGCAGACCGCGGCAGGCCGCACCCATTTGTCGCGCCCGGTACTGCTGCCGTCGCCGCTGGCCGATGCCCACGAGGATGTACAGCCCTTCAAACAAGTGGTGCTGGCCAACCCGGCGCCGGGTGTGTACGAGGTCGAGGTGGCCGCTGCCTTTGCCGCCTACGCCCTGAACCAGCAGAACCTGCAGGCCTTTTCACTGGTGTTTGCCGGTACCGGCCCAGAGCAGGTGTTTGCGCTGCCGCTGCCCGCGGTGCAGGGCGCGGCGGTGTACTGAGAGCCTGAGAGTCTTTCGTTCATGCCCGCTCATCACGCTCAAAGACGCCCAATCGTCGTTGCAAATGCTCGCCATAGCCCGCTATGGCTGCGCTTTGCGCCTAGACCGGACGCCTTTCGAGCGCGCTGCTCGGTCGCGCCCGAAAAACTCTCAGGCTCTGAGCCTGTCGGCTGTCCCGGTTCACCCGGGTGCGCCGACAAGGGAAAGCCGACTTGCGGCGCAGTGCGGCCGCCCAAATCAGCGCAGAACGCCCTGCACCCAACCATCGGCCGTCTGGCAGGCACAAGGGCCACCCGGTGGCCCGGGTCGCAACGCGCGGCACCAGCTCTTCGGGGTGACACACAGGGTGCCTGGCGGTGCATTGGGGATCTGCGCCGAGGCCGGCACGTCCAGCAACAGCAGCGCTGTCAAGGCCGTCAGGATGCATGCAAAACGACGTCGGGAACTCACCATGACCATTCTCCATGGGGTCGTCCGCTGCCTGGACAGGCCCGCCGCCCCAGCCTGAATGTAGGCCTTGCGCCTGGGCAAGACCAATCCGCTGTGGGTTGCCAGTGCGGGCCGCTCAAATTTTGACGCAACGGCGGGGCCGGCACAGCGCGGCGCCGGTGCAGAATTTGCCGCATGCCCACACCGTCAAACCCAGCCGTCGGCCCTGACACCCGCGCCGACACACCCGCCAGCCCACCATCACCCGCCCACGCCGCACTGGCCGACCTGTGGCATGCCGCCGGTCTGCCGGCCGAGGCGCTGGACTGGGCCGATCTGCCCGGTACGGCGGCCGTGCTGCCCAGCTCGTTTGCCGTGGCCACCGCTGCGCAGGCCAGCCTGGGTGCAGCCGCGCTGGCCGCGGCAACGCTGTGGCAGCTGCGCAGCGGCCAGGCCCAGCAGGTGACGGTGGACCGGGTCAACGCAACGCTGGAATGCACCGGCTACTTTGCACTGGACGGCGTAGTGCCCGAGCCGTGGGACAAGCTGTCGGGCCTGTACGCCTGTGGCGCCGACGGCGGTGCGCCCGACTGGGTGCGCATCCACGCCAACTTTGCCCACCACCGCGACGGCGTGTTGCGCCTGCTGGGCCTGCCCACCGGCCCCGACACCCCGCGCGAGGCCGTGACCCAGGCCTTGCGCGGCGGGTCGGCCCTGGCCTTCGAGCAAGCGGCCGCCGATGCCGGGCTGGTGGTGGCCGCCGCGCGCAGCTTTGCGCAGTGGGACGCCCACCCCCAGGGCCTGGCGCTGGCCGGTCAGCCGGTGGTGCGCATCACGCCCATCCCCCCCGCTGCAGGCCAGCCGCTGGCCGCGCCGCTGCCCTGGCCCCAGCCGGCTGCCGCCAACCCTCGCCCGCTGGACGGACTGCGGGTGTTGGACCTGACCCGCATCCTGGCCGGGCCGGTGGCCGGGCGCTGCCTGGCCGCCTACGGTGCCGACGTGATGCTGGTCAACGGCCCGCACCTGCCCAACATCGCCAGCATCGCCGACACCAGCCGCGGCAAGCTGTCGGCGTTGATCGACCTGCGAGAACCCGCAGGCCAGGCGCAGTTGCAGGCCCTGCTGGGCAGTGCGCAGGTGTTTTTGCAGGGCTACCGGCCCGGCGCACTGGCTGCACGCGGCTGGACCGCCGAGGCGCTGGCCGCGCGCCGGCCCGGTATCGTGGTGGCGTCGTTGTCGGCCTACGGCCAGCACCAGCCCCCCGGCCCCTGGGACGGCCGGCGCGGCTTCGACTCGTTGGTACAGACCACCACCGGATTCAACCTGGCCGAGGCCGAGGCCGCCGGTCGCAGCGAACCCAAAGCCCTGCCGATGCAGGTCCTGGACTACGCCGCCGGGCACCTGCTGGCCTTTGGCATCCAGGCCGCACTGTGGCGCCAGGCCACCCAGGGCGGCAGCTGGCAGGTGCAGGTGTCGCTGGCCGGCGTGGGGCTGTGGCTGCGCAGCTTGGGTCGGTTGGACCACGGGCTGGCGGCCACCCGGCCCGACATCACGCCGTGGCTGGAGGACAGCGCTTGCGGCTTCGGGCCCGGCGGCCAGGGCACATTGCGCGCGGTGCGCCATGCCGCGCAGCTGTCTGCCACGCCGGCACGCTGGGCGCGCCCGGCCATGCCGCCGGGCAGCCATGCACCGGTCTGGCCGTCGGTCTGAGCCTGCCCGGCCGCGCCGAAAGGCGGACCACCGCCCTGCGATGCATTGCTTTCCAATGATCAACCGGCGCAAGCCGAAGGCGGGGCTCGAATCCGCACCGCATGCACCGCCGGCATCACAGGTGCCACACGCACCATCGCGCCGAGGCGGCTCGACAATTGACGGAGGTGGATTTTGGACAAACGCGTAGGCATCATCGGCTGCGGCTGGGTCGGCACCAGCGTGGCGCTCAGCACACTGCAATCGGGCGCGGCCGACCAGCTCTGGCTTTACGACCTGCGCGGCCCGCTGGCCGAGGGCGAGGCCATGGATCTGGCGCACGGCGCGGCGTTTTATCCCCGCTGCCAGGTGGCGGTGGCCAGCATCGAGCAGATGCGCGAGGCGCAGGTGGTGGTGGTGGCGGCCGGGCGTGGCGGCAAGCCGGGTGAATCGCGCCTGGACCTGCTGCGTGACAACGCCCGCATCGTCAGCGAGATCGGCCGCACGCTGGCCGGGTTTGCCGGCACGGTGGTGATGGTGACCAACCCGGTGGACGTGCTGACCCAGGTGATGACCGAGGCCAGCGGCCTGCCGCCCGAGCGGGTGCTGGGCACCGGCACGATGCTCGACACCTCGCGCCTGCGCCAGACCCTGGGCCAGACTTTGAACCTGGCGACCAACTCGATCCACGCCCAGGTGGTGGGCGAGCACGGTGACTCCGAGGTGGTGCTGTGGTCGGGTGCGACGGTGGGCGGTGTGCCGCTGCGCGACTGGCCGGGCTGGGTCGCGGCGGATGAGCTGCGCATTGCGCTGGCGGTGCGCCGGGCCGCCTACGAGGTGATCGCCCGCAAGGGGGCCACCAACCACGCCATCGGCCTGGTCACCGCCAACCTGTTGCGCAGCATGCTGCGCGGCGAGCGCCGGGTGCTGACCGTGTCCCGGGTGCAGCAAGGGGCACTGGGCCTGCATGACGTGGCGCTGTCGCTGCCCACGGTGGTGGGGCAGGGCGGCGGCGTGCAGGTGGTGGCGCCCGCGATGGACGAGGCCGAGCGGGCTGCGCTGGCGGCGTCGGCCCAGGTGCTGCGGCAGGCGATGGCGGCGTTGCGGGCGGGCTGAGCGCCTGCCGCGGCCGCAACGCCCGCGTCAGTCCCCAGCCGTCGAGCGCGCCTCCGGCGCCGCATCGCCCAGCAACGCGATCAGCTCGTCCAGCGTGCGGTAGAACCGCTCGGTGAAGTCGCTGCCGATGCGGGCCTCGATCTCGCGGTAGGTGGCTTCGATCAACGGCGACATCGCCACGGCCACGGTGCGGCCGGCGTCGGTCAGCGACACCCGCAGGCGGCGTGCGTCTTCGGGCAGGCGCTCGCGCGTGACCATGCCCAGGTCGTCCATGCGCGCCAGCACCCCCGCCAGGCTGGGGCTGGAGATACGGCACAACGTGACGATCTGGCGCGGCTCCAGCGGGCCCGCGTCCAGCAGCGCACGCACCACACGCCACTGCTGTTCAGTCAGGCCGTGGGCATTGAGGATGGGCCGGAAGTTGGCAATCACGCTCTCGCGGGCATGCAGCAGCAGCAAGGGCAGGTTGCGGCGGGCCAGGCGCTG
>JBBRZR010000442.1:0-4153 GCA_038236495.1 Burkholderiales bacterium | reverse complement strand
GCGGCCACGATCGAGCGGCTGTTGCAGGATTTTCCGCGCTTGAAACCGCTGCTCGACCGGCCGGGCGGCTCTTTGTCTGGCGGTGAGCAGCAACTGTTGGCGCTGGCGCGGGCACTGGCGGGCCAACCCACGCTGCTGCTGCTCGACGAGCCCACCGAGGGCATCCAGCCGTCGATCATCGAGGAGATCGCCGAGACCCTGGTCACGCTGCGCGACCGCATGAAGCTGACCATCGTGCTGGTGGAGCAGAACCTGGAGTTCATCGCCGCGCTGTCGCAGCGGGTGCTGGTGATCAAGCGCGGCCAGCTGGGCGGCGAGATCCCGCGTGAACACCTGGGTGACCTGGCGATCATGAGCGAGTACACCGGTGTGCATGGCTGAGCCCGGGCACGCCTTGGACAGAAGACGATGGCTGCGTTGATGGCTGACCTGACTGCAGGTACTGGCGTGCACACCCTGATCCTGGGTGCCGGCTCGGCTGGTTGTGTGCTGGCCAACCGGCTCTCAGCCGACCCGCGCCGCCAGGTGCTGCTGCTGGAGGCGGGGGGCACACCACCACGCGCGTCCGAAATCCCGGCGAACTGGCCGCTGATGTTCAACACCGCGGTGGACTGGGGTTTTCACACCGCGCCGCAGGTCCACTGCCAGGGTCGGCGGCTGTTCTGGCCGCGCGGCAGGATGCTGGGCGGCTCGGGCTCGCTGAACGCGATGATCTACATGCGCGGCCTGCCGTCCGACTACGACGGCTGGGCCACGATGGGCTGCCCCGGCTGGGGCTGGCAGGACGTGCTGCCGGTCTTCCAACGCAGCGAGTGCAACCAGCGCTTCGGTGACAGCGACTGGCATGGTGGCCAGGGGGAGCTGAGGGTCGGCGAGGTGACCCATATCGACCCGGTGGAGCGGCTTTGGCTGCAGGCGGCCCAGGCCGCTGGCTTGCCGCTGAACGACGATTTCAACGGGGCCCACCAGGCCGGCGTGGGCCTGTTCCAGGCCACGATCCAGGGCGGTGAGCGCTTCGGCCCCAACAAGGCCTTTCTGGCGCCGGCCCGTTCGCGGCCCAACCTGGGCGTGTTGACCGGCGTCACCGTGCTGCGCATCCTGTTCGATGGCCAGCGCGCCAGCGGGGTGGCGTACCTGCAGAACGGCCGGCTGCACACGGTGCACGCCGAGCAGATCGTGCTGTGCGCCGGCGCCATCGGCTCTCCCCACCTGCTGCTGCACTCGGGCATCGGCCCGGCCGACGAGCTGGCCGCGCCGGGCATCCCGCCCCGCATCGACCTGCCCGGTGTCGGCCGGCATCTGCAAGACCATGTCAACTGCTCGATCACCGTGGCCACCTCCCAGGCCTTTGGCATCGCGATGGCGGATGACGCGGCCCGCACCGCCCACCAAGCCGAGTGGGACCAGTCGCGCAGCGGGCCGCTTTCGTCCAACTGGTCGGCCTGCGGCGGTTTTGCCCGAGTGGGCGCAGGCGCTGGTGAGCCCGACCTCCAGACCCACTGCATCGTCTCGCCGCACCGCGACCATGGCCGCTACCAGGGCAGCACGCCAGGGATGACACTGTTCTCGGTGCTGCAGCGGCCGGACAGCCAGGGCCGGCTGTGGCTGCAGTCGGCCGACCCGCCGGCACCGCCCTTGATCGACCCGGACTACTTCAGCGACGACGGCGGTGACGACCTGACCGTGATGGCCGCCGGCATCCGGCTGAACCGCCAGATCCTGGCGCAAAGCCCAATCAGGGAGCTGATCACCGGCGAATGGCCCGTCAGTGCCCACGCCCACAGCGACCCGGCGCTGGCCGACTACATCGGCCGCCAGGCGGCCACGCTGTACCACCCCACCAGCACCTGCCGCATGGGCAGTTATGCGATGGCGGTGGTCGATCCGCAGCTGCGGGTGCGCAGCGCAGAAGGCTTGTGGGTGGCCGATGCCTCGGTGTTCCCCAAGATGGTCTCGGGCAATACCAATGCACCGGTGATCATGGTGGCCGAGCGGGCGGCCGAGATGATGCTGGCTGCGGCCTGATCCGCCACCCCGGTGGCCCACAACGGAGACAAAACATGGACTGGCTCAACACATCGATCATGCGCCGGCGCGGACTGGCCCAGGGCCGCACGCCCGACACCCATGCGCTGACCGAGGCGCTGCAGGGCAAGTACCACTACACCATCGGCCCCTACTCCGACCCGGTGCTGAAGATCCGGCCCGGCGACCGGGTGGTGGTGGAGACCCGCGACGCCTTCGAAGGCAAGGTCAAGACCGAGCAAGACCTGCCGTCCAGGGTGTTGACCATGCCCTTTGTCAACCCACAGAACGGGCCGATCCTGGTCGAGGGCGCCGAGAAGGGCGATGTGCTGGCGGTCTATATCGAGACGATGGCGCCACGCGGCCCCAACCCGCGCGGCACCTGCGCGATGATTCCGCAGTTCGGCGCCTTGAGCGGCACCTCGCTGACCGCGCTGCTGGCCGACGACCTGCCCGAGCTCGTGCGCAAGATCGACGTCGATGAGAACGGCGTGTACTGGAGCAAGCGCGTCACCCTGCCCTACCGGCCGCACATCGGCACGCTGAGCTGCTCACCCGAGATCGATTCGATCAACACCCTGACCCCGGACAGCCACGGCGGCAACATGGACCTGCCCGACATGGGGCCCGGCAGCATCACCTACCTGCCGGTGCGCAGCGCCGGTGGGCGGCTGTTCATCGGCGACGCCCATGCTTGCCAGGGCGACGGCGAGGTGTGCGGCACGGCAGTGGAATACGCCAGCACCACCACCATCGTGGTTGACCTGATCAAGGGCTGGCAGCTGGACTGGCCGCGGCTGGAGAACGAGGCGGTGATCATGGCCATCGGCAGCGCCCGGCCGCTGGAAGACGCCACCCGCATCGCCTACAAAGAGCTGATCCTGTGGATGGAGGCCGAATACGGCTACGACCGCTGGGACGCTTACATGATGCTGAGCCAGTGCGGCCAGGTGCGGCTGGGCAACTTTGTCGACCCCAAGTACACCGTGGGCGCCGGCATCAGCAAGAAGTACCTGGCGCCGGCCTGAGGCGGCTGGACATCCAACCCAACCCACACAAGGAGCAAACATGGATCTCGGACTGAAGGGCCTGAAGGCCGTTGTCACCGGCGGCACCAAAGGCATAGGCCGCTCGATTGCGCAGACCCTGGCGGCTGAGGGCGTGCATGTGGCCATCTGTGCCCGCAACGCTGACGAGGTGGCCGCTGCGGTGGCCGAACTGTCGGCCAGCGGGGTAACGGTGTTCGGCCGCGCGGTGGATGTGGCCGACGGCCCCGGTCTGGCGGCCTGGGTGCAGGATGCGGCGGCCGCGTTGGGCGGCATCGACATCGTGGTGGCCAATGTCAGTGCGCTGGCCATCGCCGCCGACGAGGCCGCCTGGCAGCGCGGCTTCGAGGTCGACATGATGGGCACGGTGCGGCTGGTCAACGCCGCCATGCCCTGGCTGGAGCGCAGCGCCAAGCCGGCGATCGTGACGATCTCCAGCGTGTCGGGGCGCGAGATCGATTTCGCCAGCGGACCCTACGGCGCCTTCAAGGCCGCGATCATTCACTACACCCAGGGCCTGGCCTACCACCTGGCAGGCAAGGGCATACGGGCCAATTCCGTGTCGCCCGGCAACACCTATTTTCCGGGCGGCGTCTGGACCCAGATCGAACAGGGCAACCCCGAGTTCTTCAAGATGGCGCTGGGCATGAACCCCACCGGCCGCATGGGCACACCGCAGGAGATGGCCAATGCGGTGGTGTTCCTGGCCAGCCCGGCGGCCAGCTTCATCACCGGCACCAACCTGGTGGTGGACGGGGCGCTGACCAAGGGGGTGCAGCTGTAGTGCTGGACGGCCTGGTCGGTACGTAGTTTGACGAGCCGGCCGTTGCAGGTGCCGGCGCAGCGGCCCGGGTTTGCGCCAGAGCGTGGCCGGCAGACGGACTAAACCATGACCTCAGCGCTTGAGGTCGTCAAAAAAAGCCTTGGCATTGAAGTCACGGCCCAGGAAATCATGCACCAGCGCCTGCGGCAGGCGCTGGCTGCCGTTGGCCAGGATCACGTCGCGGTAGCGCTTGCCCACCGCCGGGTCCAGCTTGTCGGCGGCAAACGCGGTGCGCAAGTCCATCGCCACCACCAGGCTC
>JBBRZR010000441.1:0-4163 GCA_038236495.1 Burkholderiales bacterium | reverse complement strand
CTGCACTGCCGCCACACAGCCCGCACTCAGTCCAGCGTGATCGGCGCCTCGCGCCGCAGCGCCGGTGCCGCCCGCGCATGCTGCGCCTCGGCATTGAGCCGCGCGATGACCGATGCCGGCGTGCCGGCCGGCGCCAGCCGGCCAAACACCGACGCCAGGTTGGCCGCCGGGTAACCCAGCTCGGCCCCGGCGGGGACCTGTGGCTAGGCCGCCGGCCGCTGCGGTGCACCCCCGCCAGCGCATGCAATGCGCCGCTGCGCAGGTGCTGCAGTTGCAGGCCGCCCACGTTGGTCGAAAGCAGCAGTGCCGCGCTGCTGCTGGGCGGTCTGGTGGGCCTGGCCGGCTGGGCGCGCCGCCGCCGGCGCGCACAATGACAGGCCTGCGACAGCCCATCGACCCGCGCAGCCCGATCCACGCCTGACCGAGACATCCTGATGCGACCCCTGATGCGACATGCACTGACGACGGGTTCAGCCGCACGATGGGTGGCGGCTGCCACCCTGCTGCTGGCCCTGCTGGCGCCGCAGGCACTGCAGGCGCAGACCGACGCCAAACCCGCAGCCCCGGGCGCGCCGCCCGGTTCGGTGCTGTGGGTGGGCAACAGCTTTTTCTACTACAACAACAGTCTGCACAACCATTTCGGCCGGCTGGTGGCCTCTGCCGGTGGCGGCGCCCGGGTGCGCGGTGTGTCGGTGACGATCAGCGGCTCGGGCCTGGACTGGCACGACATGGCCTCGCTGCTGCGGCCTGATGGCCTGGGTCGCTACTCCTTCGTCGGCAACAACGACATCCGCTTCAACCCGCCGGGCCGGCAATACGACACCGCGGTGATGATGGACTGCAGCCAGTGCCCGATCCACCCGCAGCTGCAGGCCGCTTTCCACGACACGGTCAAGAAAAACGCACAGCTGTTGCGGCAGGCCGGCGTGCAGCCGGTGCTGTTCATGTCCTGGGCCTACCAGGACAAGCCGGAAATGACGGCGCAATTGGCCGAGCAGTACACCCAGGCCGGCAAGGCCAACGGCGCGTTGGTGATACCGGCCGGCCTGGCTTTTGCCAACGCCATCGCCAAGCAGCCCGACACCGTGCTGTACGAGAGCGACAAACGCCACCCCAGCCTGGCCGGCACCTACCTGGCGGCGTGCACCGCCTATGCCACGCTGTTCGGCAAGTCGCCGGTGGGCCTGGCTTACACCGCTGGGCTGCCGGCAGACCTGGCCAGTCGGCTGCAAACCGCAGCCTGGGAGACGGTGCAGACCTACGCTGTGCGCTGACTGCCAGCCCGGGATGGCCACCGCCACCTGTGCCGCGCCGAGGCGCCGGCAGGTCAGGCCCGGCCCAGCCGCTCCAGCGCTGCCGGGTCCAGCACCCGCAGGTTGTAGCCGCTGACTTCGATCACGCCCTTGCGGCTGAAACTGCGCATCAGCCGGGACAAGGTCTCGGGCGTGATCGCCAACTGCGAGGCAACGTCGCGCTTGCGCTCGTGCAAGCGGACGATGGCCTGTCCCTCGGCACCCGCAATCGGCTCGCAGCGCTGATGCAGCCACTGCGCCAGGCGGGCCGGTGCATCCTTGTGCATCAATTCGTGGGTATTGACCGCCAGCGCCTGCACCTCGTGGGCCAGGCCGTGGATCAGGCGCTGTGCCAGCGCCGGCAGCTGCGCCAGCCGGTCGGCCAGCGCAGCCTGCGGCAGGTCGATCACGCTGGCCGGGCCCAGCGCCTGGGCGTCCATCGCATGGGGGCCGGCCAACCAGGCTGAACTCAGGTCCAGCCAGGCCGGGCCGCGCACGATGCGTTCGGTGCGGAACACGCCGTCCGCCGTGCGAAACCCCAGCGCCACCTCGCCGCTGCGCAGCGCCACCAACGTGCTGGCCATGCTGGTGCGGCTGAGCACACACTCGCCCTGGGCCACTTGGCGTACCTGGGCGATAGACCACAGCGCCTGCAGTTCGTCGTCTTCCAGCACCGCACCGCCCAGCAAGGCGCACCACAGCGCGGCATCGGGTGCGCTGGGCGCGCCCAACAGACGGGTGCGTGCACCCGACGCCATCTCGCCTTGGCGCACTGCGCCCAAACGGTCCGACAGCACCGGCAAACCCAAAGTGGCAGGATAAGAATGTTCCATGCGAGTCGGCTGGTTCGTGGCTCGGAGCGATGCGGCGACGGGATACAACCCCTGAAAAGATTCGACGCGACCGGCGTTGAATGACTGTGTTGGATGAATGGCCCAACTGTCAGCCAGACCGAACCCGGCTGTCTTGCGTTGGATCAACCGCCAGCAGGACGCGCCCCGGCACGGCAATCCGCACGACCTTGCCTGTCTGACCACGCCGTCAGGCAGCGACCGCCCACCCGCTGCCTGCGCCAGGCGCTGAGGCAACGTCGGCGTCAGGCGGGTCCGGGCAGCTCGGCTTTGTTTGCGTCCAGCACAGGATCGGCCTGGCCAGCGGCCGGCAGCCCCTCGGCCGGGTGGTCCCGCAGCTGCACGTTCAGGGTGTCGATCAGCACCGCCCAATCGGCATCGTCGGCCATCTTCTCGCGGATCAGCGCGGCCTGGGAGGGCGACCAGAACGGGGCCTCGTACAGCCGGAAGCTCATCGGCAGAGGCCGGTGCTGCTGGATGAACGACTCGATCGACGCAGCGTCATCAGGCAAGCCGAGTTGGGCAAACAACTCGTGCATGGGGTGGAAGGACAGATCCATGGTGACGACCTCGGGTTCGGCGGGTTGAAGAAGGGCGGCCAGGCGGGCCAATCCGGCGTGTCACCAGTGACTGGTCAGCAGCACACCGAACCGGCCACCCCGCGGGCGCAAGGCCAGCGTGGTCTGCCCGCTGAGTTCTATCTTGGTCAGCAGGCCGCGCCGCAGGTCGGCATACGGGTCCTGCGGCAGCAGGGCCAGCGCCACACGCATCTGCCGGGCCTGCGGCTCACCATTCTGCGCGTCGCGCCGCCCCAGCGGTGCCTGCCAGGTCAGGTGGGCACCCGGCCTGGTGTCCAGGCGCACACCGACCAGCAGTCCGGCGTCCGGCGTGCCGGGCGGGCCCGACCCCGGCACACCCGGCAGCGGCCAGCGCTGCTCCACCCCAAAGCCGGGCTGCAGCGCAGGGCGCACTGCCCACACCATGGTTTGCAGGGCGCGTACCGGGGTGCCCGCCGGCAGACCGCTCCAACCGGGCAGGCCCAGCGCCGGCACCGCTGCGCGGGTGACACGCCAAGACAGCGCTGCAGGCTGGGCGACGGACTGGGCGCCAGACGCGACGCCAGACTGCGCTGCGGCAGCCGGGCCAAGGCCGACCGCGTCGTCCGTGTTGCGGGCGTCGGCGGCCAGCACGGTTGCCGCGCTCAGCAGCAGTGGCAAGGCGACCCCGCGCAGCAGGCGCCGCAAGCCACCATCCCCTTGGCGCCATGCCGGGTTATGGCCGGCGCAGTCGTCGGTCGGGCAGTTGGGGTGATGGGCGTGGAACGTGGTGCATGTCCTGGACAGCAGGCCGGCCCCTTGCCAAGCCCTGCGGCCATGCTAGGCAGGCCGGCGCCCTGGGGATGTCAGCGCATGGCAAGGCTGCCTGTCGGACAAGGCCCACAGTCCGACCTGGCGGCCAGCCGCGCATGCTCACAGCACCAGCAGCACCCGAACGTCGTTGACGTTGGTGTGTGACGGCCCGGTCATCACTCGATCATCCAGCGCACCAGTAGCCCTAGGCGTCGTGACGGTCCAGCGCGTCGGCGGCCGACTGGCCCAGCGCCTGGCCGGAAGCTTTGCGCACGGTCACCGTCGTTTCGCCGCCCGACACGGCTATGTGGCGGCGGAGTGCACGCAGCAATGCGTAAACATCTTGCAGGCTGGGTTGTGGCTTGGTCATGGTGGGCAGCGAGCGCTGAGATCAGTATGCCGGTTGTAGCCGGGACGACGGCGGGACGCTACCGGCTCTGAGCTGCCGTTCGATTGGCCAGGATGCTGACGTTCGACGTTCGACGTTCGACGTGCGGCGCGAAGTGACCAAGGTCGACCTTCGACGTTCTGCGCGAGGCAACCAAGGCCGTCGGGCAACCGGCTCCGTGACTGATCGAGTAGGAACCCTCATCACTGAGGGCCCCTCTCACAGAACCGTACTTGTGCTGTTCACATACGGCTCTTCGGAACCACGGGTTATCAACCCCGTG
>JBBRZR010000440.1:0-4186 GCA_038236495.1 Burkholderiales bacterium | reverse complement strand
TGAACCGCACCGGGAATCGTGGAGGCCAGTTGGTTTAAGTCAGACCTCCACCGTGGAGGCTTGACTGGCGAGTTGCCGGTAGTAGTTTGCCTCAGCTTCTGCCGGCGGGATGTAGCCGATGGGTTCGAGCAATCGATGATGGTTAAACCAGGACACCCATTCAAGGGTTGCCAATTCAACCGACTCCTTGTTCTTCCACGGCGCCCGTCGATGAATCATTTCGGCCTTGTAGAGACCGTTGATCGTCTCGGCCAGAGCGTTGTCGTAGCTATCGCCCTTGCTGCCCACGGACGGCTCGATGCCTGCTTCGGCTAGCCGCTCGGTGTAGCGAATGCTGACGTATTGCGACCCGCGATCGGAATGACAAACCAGGCTGCCATCGCGCTCAGGCTGGCGCGCATACAACGCCTGCTCCAGCGCATCGAGCACGCAGTCCGTTCGCATCGAGCTGCTGACCCGCCAGCCGACGATGCGCCTGGCGAAGACGTCGATGACGAAGGCCACGTATTGCCAGCCCTGCCAGGTCGACACGTAAGTGAAGTCCGAGACCCACAGCTGGTTGGGCCGCTCGGCCCGGAACTGCCGGTTGACCCGATCCAGCGGGCACGGCGCCTTGGCATCGCTGATCGTTGTGCGCACGACCTTGCCGCGCATCACGCCTCGCAGTCCCATGCGCCGCATCAACCGTTCCACCGTGCAGCGTGCCACTCGAGTACCCTCGCGTTCCAGTTGCTTCCAGACCTTAACCGCCCCGTAGACTTGCATGTTGGCCTGCCAGACGCGCTGGATGTCCGGCGCCAAGGCCTCGTCGCGCTGCGCCCGGCTGCAGCGCCTGTGCGGCTCGCGCAGCAGTGCTGCGTGCCGCCGATAACCCGAAGGGGCGATCTGCAAGGCCTTGCAGATCGGCTCGACCCCGAAGGTGTCCCGATGTCTGTGGACAAAGTCCCTCAGGATTTGAGTCGGCGGTCGAGCTCCGCCTGGGCGAAAAACGCGCTCGCCAACTTCAGGATTTCGTTGGCCCGGCGCAGTTCCTTGTTCTCTCGCTCCAGATCCTTGACGCGCTGGGCTTCGCCCGTGGTGACGCCTTCGCGTCGGCCGGTATCGACCTCCACGCGTTTAACCCATTCCAGCAGTGTCTGCGGCACGCAGCCGATCTTCGGCGCAATCGACTCCACGGCGGCCCACAACGACGGGTACTCCCCGCGGTGTTCCTGCACCAGACGCACAGCCCGCTCACGGACCTCAGGTGAAAACTTGTTCGACTTCTTCATGGCTCAATCCTCTCAGAGAAAAGAGCCTCCTCAAAAACCGGTGCGGTTCACAGTGCCGTGTAGCACTCTCATGTAGCAAACACGAAAAACCTGCATCGGATCAACGACTTACCAGCGAAATCAAGGGCTTAGGACGCCCGGCGGAGAGTGTGAGATTCGAACTCACGGATGTCTTTCGACATCGCCGGTTTTCAAGACCGGTGCATTCAACCGCTCTGCCAACTCTCCAGTGACCGGATTTTAGACGCAGCTTGGTCGGCGCAACGGGCCGTGCCAGAATGCCGCAGCCAAACCACGGAGGGCCGCATGTCCAAGACCGCGTTCACCATCAAGGCATCCTGCTGCTACATCCTGGCCCTCGGGCTGGGGCTGGTGCTGGTTCCCAACATGGTGTTGTCGCTGCTGCGGATGCCGCCGACCAGTGAAGTGTGGATCCGCGTGCTCGGCGTCGTGATCATCAACATCGGCGTCTTCTTCTGGGTGGCCGCCCGCACCGAGGCGGTGGCGCTGTACCGCGCCAGCGTCTACGTGCGGCCGCTGGCCCTGCTGTGGTTCGGCGCCTTCGTGGCGCTGGGTCTGGTCAGCCCGGTGCTGCTGGTGTTCGGCGTGATCGAGGCGCTCGGTGCTCTCTGGACCTGGCTGACGTTGAAGTCCGAGCAGCGCGAAGGCCAGCGCGCCTACCCGGCCAGCCGGATCGACCCGCGCTACGAATCAAGGATGTGAGCGCAGCATCCCCTTGCGCTCGATGAACTCCACCACCTGGTCCAGCCCGGCCAGGGTCTTGAGGTTGGTCATCACGTAAGGCCGGTCGCGGCGCATCCGCCGCGTGTCCGCCTCCATCACGTCCAGGTCTGCCCCCACGTAGGGGGCCAGGTCGGTCTTGTTGATGACGAACAGGTCGCTCTTGGTGATACCCGGGCCGCCCTTGCGCGGGATCTTCTCGCCGGCGGCCACGTCGATCACGTAGATCGTCAGGTCCGACAGCTCCGGGCTGAAGGTGGCCGCCAGGTTGTCGCCGCCGCTCTCGATGAACACGATGTCCGCCTGCGGGAAGTCGACCAGCATGCGGTCGATCGCCTCCAGGTTGATCGAGGCGTCCTCGCGGATCGCGGTGTGCGGGCAGCCGCCGGTCTCCACGCCCATGATCCGCTCCGCCGGCAACGCGCCGCTCACCGTCAGGATGCGCTGGTCTTCCTTGGTGTAGATGTCGTTGGTGATCGCCACCAGGTCATAGCGCTCGCGCATGGCCTTGCACAGCATCTCCAGCAGGGTGGTCTTGCCCGAGCCGACCGGCCCGCCGATGCCGACCCGCAGCGGCGGCAGTTTCTTGGTGCGATTGGCGATGTGATGCAAGCTCATGTGGCCCCCATGTTTGCCGCCAAGGCGGCTGCACTGCCCCCCAGGGGGGCGCGAACTTGCTTGAAGCGGTTCTGCGCTGCGTTCATGATCTGAACAGCCGGGAGTATTGGGTTTCGTGGCGGGCCGACAGGATCGCCAGCATCGGGCTGAAGGCCTGCCGGTCCTCATCGTGCAGGGCCAGCGCCAGGTCCACCGCGGCCGGGATCTCGCGCGCCAGCCGGCCCAGCACACGCTGGCCCGAGCTCTGGCCCAGCGGCACCGACTTGAGCGCGGCCTGCACCATGTTCTCGGCCCAGCCGAAGGCGAAGGCCAGCAGGGCGTCGCGGGTGGCGGCGCCGGTGGCGCTGGCGGCCAGGGCGAAGGCGACCGGGTAGGTGAAGAACACTTCCGTTCGCCCCGCGCTTGTCGAAGGGCTCGCGAGGGCTTCGACAAGCTCAGCCCGAACCGAATGGACCAGCTCGGGCCGGACGGAGCGCAGCCACTCCACCAGCGAGCGGCCCATCTGCTCGGTCTGCTGGCGCAGCTCGCTGGTCTCGCGCGTCTGCAGCACCCAGGCGTCGAGTTCGGCGATGCGGGCCAGGTCGTGGTCCTGCCAGGCCGGGATGGCTTGCGCCACCACCGCCAGGTCGGCGCGCGCCAGGCTCACGTGCAACTGGTCGACCAGCCATGTGGCCACCGACTCCTCGTTGCTGGCCAGCCCGCAATCCACGGCCGATTCCATGCCCTCCGAGTACGAGAAGCCGCCGATCGGCAGCGCCGGCGAGGCCAGCCAGATCAGCTGCAGCAGCGGGACGTCAGTGCTCATGGTCATGGTGATGGCCGTGGCCATGGTGCGCGTGCTGCGCTTGCGCGCCGTAGGCGCCGCCCTCGGGCTCGAAGGCGGTGGCCTGCTCGGTGACGATCAGGTGCATGGAGCTCAGCATCGCCGCCAGCACGTGGTCCGGCTCGATCTTCAGGTGGTCGGGCTTCAGTTCGATCGGCACGTGGCGGTTGCCCAGGTGGTAGGCGGCGCGCAGCAGGTCGAACGGAGTGCCGTGCTCGCTGCAATGCGTGACCACCAGCACCGGCTGCGGCGCCGCGATCACCCGGATCAGCGAGCCGTCTTCGGCAACCAGCACGTCGCCGCCGCGCACCAGCGTGCCGCGCGGCAGGAACACGCCGAGGTGCCGGCCCTGCGAATCGGTGGCGTCGAAGCGGCTCTTCTGCCGCACGTCCCAATCCAGTTCCACGGTGCTCGCGCGCTTGAGAAGAACGGGCGCCAGCCCGTGGCCGCCGGCCAGCAGTTTGGAGACTTGCAGCATCGGGTTCAGAACAGGAAGTAGCGTTGCGCCATCGGCAACACGGTAGCAGCTTCGCATGTCAGCAGGACGCCGTCGGCGCGCACGGCGTAGGTCTGCGGATCGATCTCCATGGTCGGCAGGTAGGCGTTGTGCACCATGTTCTGCTTGCGGATGCCACGGATGTTGCGCACCGCGCTCAGCGTCTTGCGCAGGCCGAAACGCTCCCCGATGCCGGCCGCGAGGCCGGCCTGCGAGACGAAGGTCAGCGAGCCCTTG
>JBBRZR010000439.1:0-4193 GCA_038236495.1 Burkholderiales bacterium | reverse complement strand
GTCCTCCACCGGCGACAGCACGACAAACTCCTCGCCGCCAAAGCGCGCCAGCAGGGTGTCGGGCCGCACGTTGTCGCGCAGCAAGCTGGCCACGGCCCGCAGCACCAGGTCTCCGGCACCGTGGCCAAAGCCGTCGTTGATACGCTTGAAATGGTCCAGGTCCAGCATCATCACCGCCACGTCGAGGCGGCTGCGCCGGGCTTGCGCGATGCGCTCGGGCGCCAGTTCGCGCATCGCGCGGCGGGTGTGCAGGCCCGTCAACTCGTCGTTCAAGGCACGGTCAGTGAGGTTCTGCCGCAGCTGTGCATTGACACGAACCATCAGCAAGGTGGACACCACGATCGGCAAGACGCCGTAGAACACGGCGAACAGCGACTGCGCGGCCGCCGGCATGTGCATCAGGTGGCTGTGCGGCGGGCCCTCGTGGTGCAGCGTGAAGCCCAGACGCACCAGGCTGCTGATCGCCAGCCCAACCATCAACAGCCCCAGCATCCGGGCCGACAGGTCGGGCGGCGCGACGATAAACCTGCGCACCAGCCACATCGCCAGCAGGCTGGTCGCCACCAGCCCCACGGCCAGGGCGATCGCCAGGCCGCGGGGGCCGAACGGCGCTGCCGCCAGCGTCAACACCACCGTCGCGGCAATGACCGCCGCCATCACCGGGGGCGACACGGTCTCGCCGGCCAGCCGGCCCAGGCCCCAGCCGCACATCGCCGTGCAGGCCAGGGTGCCGCTGCAAACGAGGACCTGCACCAGTGGCTGATCGGCCGAGCCCGGCAGCAGCAGCGACAGCAGGCTGACGCCCAGCACCTGCAGGCCCCAGTTGCAGATGCGCAGCGCAGCGGCGGCATCGGGCTGGGGCGAATCGGCCAGCCGCAGCATCGCCGCACCGGCCAGCGCGCCGGCGCCGCAGATCACAAGGGCACTGATGACATCGATGGCGAACATGCGGGCTGGGGATCCTCCGCAAGGTCTATCGGCAGCGGCCCGCCGCACTGGAGGGCCGGCAGGGCCGGTGCCCTCAGCCCCGTGACCGCGCCGGGACTTCCGTCATGCTTTCCGGCCTTGCCTGCCCCCGGGACGCAACCCTCAAATCTCGACCTTGGCGCCCAGCTCGACAATCCGGTTGCTGGGCAGGTTCAAGAAATCGGCCGCCGCGGCCGCGTTGCGGTGCATGCCGGCAAACAGCTTCTCGCGCCACATCGCCATGCCGTCGCCAAAGGTCGGGATCACGATGTCGCGGCTCAGGAAGTAGCTGGTGTCCATCTCCGGCAGCGGGATACCGCGGTCGCACAGCAGCTTGAGCGCTTCGGGCACGTCCGGGTCGTTCTTGAAACCGAAGTGCAGCACCACCTGCCAGCAGTCGTGGCCCAGGCTCTCCATCTCGATGCGCTTGTCGAACCCCACCCACGGCACCTCGTGGTGGCGCACGGTGACAAACAGGTTGTAGGCGTGCAGCACCTTGTTGTGCTTGAGGTTGTGCAGCAGCGCGTTGGGTGTCATGCCGGTCTCACCCGACAAGAACACCGCCGTGCCCTCGACCCGCTTGGGCGGGCTGATGAACACCGCCGACAAAAAGCTCTCCAGGTCGATCGCCTCGTCGCGCAGCCGGTTTCCCATCAACTTGCGGCCCTGCACCCAGGTCAGCATCAGCGTGAACATGCCGATGCCGATCACGATCGGGAACCAGCCACCCGCCACCAGCTTGAGCATGTTCGACGCGAAAAACGTGATGTCGATGACAAAAAAGAAGCCGGTGGCCAGCAGGCTGGGCAGCAGCGGGTACTTCCAGCCGAAGCGGATCACATAAAACGTCATCACCGTGGTGATGGTCATGTCCAGCGTCACCGCAATGCCGTAGGCCGACGCCAGGTTGGACGAGGTCTTGAACAAGCCCACCGCCAGCACGATGAAGACAAACAGCCCCCAGTTGACAAACGGCACGTAGATCTGCCCGGTGTCGCGCACCGAGGTGTGGCGGATCACCATGCGCGGCAGGATGCCGAGCTGGATCGCCTGCTTGGTGACCGAAAACGCCGCCGTGATCAGCGCCTGTGACGCGATCACCGTGGCTGCTGTGGCCAGCACCACCAGCGGCAACTGGGCCCAGCCCGGCGCCATCTTGAAAAACGGGTTGTCGATGGCGTCGGGGTGGTCCAGCAGCATCGCGCCCTGGCCAAAGTAGTTGACCACCAGCGCCGGCATGACAAAGCCGTACCAGGCGATGCGGATCGGCTTCTTTCCAAAGTGGCCCATGTCGGCGTACAGCGCCTCACCGCCCGTCACGCACAGCACCACCGCGCCCAGGCCGATGAAGGCCACCAACGGGTTGTGCACAAAAAACGAGCCGGCGTAGGCCGGGTTCAGCGCCACCAGTACGCCGGGGTTGTCGATGATGTGCGGCAGGCCCAGCGCCACCAACGCCACAAACCACACCAGCGTGACCGGACCAAAAAACTTGCCGATGCCGCCGGTACCAAAACGCTGCACCGAAAACAGCCCTGCCAGCACCACCAGCGTGATCGGGATGATGGCGCCCTGCAGCGCCGGCGCCGCCACCCCCAGGCCCTCCACCGCCGACAGCACCGAGATCGCCGGCGTGATCACCCCGTCGCCGTAAAAGATCGCCGTGCCGAACAGGCCCACCGTCATCAGCACGCTGCGCAAGCGCGGCTGGTCTTTGACGGCGGTGGTGGCCAGCGCCAGCATCGCGATCAGGCCGCCCTCGCCGTTGTTGTCCGCGCGCAGGATCAGCAGCACGTACTTGACCGAGACGATGATCGTCATGGTCCAGAAGATCAGCGACAGCACACCCAGGATATTGGCGTCCGTCGCGGCAACATGGCCGCCGTGGAACACCTCCTTGAGCGCGTACAGCGGGCTGGTGCCGATGTCGCCATAGACCACGCCCAGCGCGCCAAGTGTCAGCGCGGCCAGGGCGGCCGGGGTTTTGGGGGCGTTTGCCGTACTCACAACGCGGGGCTGCTGGGTCGCCCCGCCGCCTGAAAGCCTAAACCGGCTATTGTGCGCCACCGTGGGCGCGGTGCGTTAGCGCTGGCGTCGCGGCGCCCGGCTCAGTCGTAGACCTCGGCGTCCGGGTCGGTGGCTTCCAGCTCATAGCTGGCGGCCAGCATCGCCAGCCGGCCGATCACGCCGTACATATAAAAGCGATTCGGCGCGCTGGCGCCGGGTTTTTCGCCGGGGCGCGGCAGGTGGTGGCTGTCGGCAAAGGCCAGCGGCACATAGCTGGCGCCAGGCGCGTTGAGGCTCTCGTCGATGCCGAGCTCGGCATGCACCCGGTAAAAGCCGCCCACCACGTAGCGGTCGATCATGTAGACCACCGGCTCGGCCACCGCGTCGTTGACCCGCTCGTAGGTGGGCACACCCTCCTGCAGGATCAGGGCGGCGGGCTGGTGGTCGGTCACGGCCATGCCGATCTTGTCGCGGGCACGCTGCAGCACCGCGGCCAGGTCCTTGGCGTCACGCACGGTCACCGGGCCCAGGCCGTCGTTGCCACTGTCGGCCTTGACCACCACGAACGGCTTTTCGTTGATGCCGTACTCCTTGTACTTGCGGCGCACCTTGGTCAGCAGCGCATCGACCTGGGTCTGCAGGCCGTCGAGCGCGGCGGCGTCCGCCAGATCCACCGGGCCCACTGCGGTGTACATCGGGTTGATCAGCCAGGGGTCCATGCCCAGCAGCTTGGCAAACTTCTTGGCCACCTCCTCGTAGCTCTGGCAGTGTTTGCTCTTGCGCCGCACCGCCCAGCCGGCGTGCAGCGGCGGCAGCAGGTACTGCTCGTACAGGTGCTCGATCACCTTGGGCACACCGGCCGACAGGTTGTTGTTGAGCAGGATGGTGCAGGGGTCGAAGTCCTTCAGGCCCAGCCGGCCGCGGGTGCGCACCAGCGGCTCCAGCAGCAACTCGCTGCCGTCGGGCAGGGCCAGCGCGGTGGGTGTGGTGATGGCCGCGTCCAGCGTGCCCAGCCGCACGTTCAGCCCGGCCTGGGTGAAGATGCGCACCAGCCGCTGCACGTTGCTGAGATAAAAGGTGTTGCGGATGTGGCGCTCGGGGATCAACAGCAGGTTCTTGGCCTCGGGGCAGATCTTCTCGATCGCCGCCATCGCCGCCTGCACCGCCAGCGGCAGCATCTCGGGGGTGAGGTTGTTGAAGCCGCCGGGGTACAGGTTGGT
>JBBRZR010000438.1:0-4196 GCA_038236495.1 Burkholderiales bacterium | reverse complement strand
TACCTGCCCGCGCGAGGTGAGGCGGCTGCGCCGGGTCATGTGCTGACCGATCCGGCGGCCGGCGCTGCCGATGCCGCGGCAAGCCCGGTGCCGCGGCAGATCCTCTGCGTCGATGACGACCCGGTCGTGCTGCTCACCAACGCCGGCCTGCTCGAATGCCTGGGTTACGCCGTCACCTGCGTGGACAGCGGCCAGGACGCACTGACCCTGCTGGGCACTGACCCGGCGCGCTTCGACCTGGTCGTGACCGACCACAACATGCCGGGCTTGTCAGGGCTGGACCTTGCCCGGGTGCTGGCCACGCTGGCGCCGGCGCTGCCGGTGCTGATCTGCTCGGGCTACATCGATGCCGACCTGTGCCGGCAGGCCGATGCCGTGGGGGTGCGTGGCCTGGTGCGCAAGGAGCACACGGTGGACGACCTGGGCGCGGCAGTGCGGCGTGCGCTGGGCGGACCGGTCAGCGCGGGCGCTGCGCCGTGATCGGCCAACCGGTGACCGGCCGGCTCAAGCTGCCGGCTCAAGCGGCCGAGCGCCACCGGGTGCAGCGTCGGCCCAGGCGGTCGAACAGCAAATCGACGCTGACTGCCAGCAGGGCCAGCACCAGCGCACCTTGCAGCACGTAGGCGGTGTTGAAACCGCTCAGGCCCACGATGATCGGCGAGCCCAGCGTGCGGGCGCCCACGGTGGACGCGATGGCCGCGGTGCCGATGTTGATGATGACCGAGGTGCGCAGCCCGGCCAGCAGCACGGGTGCGGCCAGCGGCAGCTCGATGGCCCAGAGGCGCTGGGTGGCGCTCAGGCCCGCGCCGGTGGCGGCGTCCAGCACCTCGGCAGGTACCGATTCGATGCCGGCGATGGTGCCGCGCAGGACAGGCAGCAGGCCGTACAGCGCCAGCGCAACCAGCGCCGGCGCCTCGCCAAAACCGATCAGCGGCACGGCGATTGCCAGCACAGCCACCGGCGGCACGGTCTGGCCGATGGCCACCAGCGCCTCGACCAGCGGCCTGAACTCGCGCCCGGCCGGCCGGGTCACCCACAGCCCGCCCGCGATACCCAGCAACGCCGCCACCGCGCTGGACGCGGCGACGATGGCGACATGGGCGCCCAGCAGCGCGGCAAAGCTGTCCTGCTCGTAGAGCGGCCGGTCCAGCGCCGGAAAGGCAGCGGCAAACAGCGGCTTGAGCGCCGGCATGCCCAGTGTTAGCGCCGCCAGCGCGGCCAGCGCCCAGGGCAACGGGTCGCGCCAGGGGCGGACGACTGCCGCCGGCGGGGTCATGGCGGATTTTTCAGCAGGTCGCTGAAATGCAGCACACCCAGCGGCTGCCCCTGGGCATCGACCACCGGCAGGCGGTCGGCAGGTTGCAGCACAAAGGCCGCGACGGCGTCGCGCAGGTTCAGGTCGGCGCGCAACGGCGCGGCGCCGGTCGTTGCACCCGCCGCCGCGCCGTCCACCACCTCGCCGCGCCGGGTGCGATCGGCCACCGTCTGCAGCGCCAGCAGCTTCAGGCCCAGGCCGGCACGGCCGATGAAATCGCTCACCCAGGGCGTGGCCGGCCGGGTCAGCAAATCGCCCGGCGTGCCGGCCTGCACCACCCGGCCCTGGTCCAGCAGCACGATGCGGCCGGCCAGTTGCAGGGCCTCGTCGATGTCGTGCGTGACCATCACGATGGTCTTGCCGGTGGCGCGGTGGATGCGGGCCAATGCCTGCTGCAGGGCCGTGCGGCTGACCGGGTCCAGCGCGCCGAAGGGCTCGTCCATCAGCAGCAGCTCGGGGTCGGCGGCCAGTGCACGGGCCACGCCCACCCGTTGCTGCTGGCCGCCCGAGAGCTGGTGTGGCCAGCGTTGGGAAAATTCGGTCGGCGGCAGGCCCAGCAGCGTCAGCAACTCGGCCACCCGCTCGGCGATGCGCGCTGCCGGCCAGCCCAGCAAGGTGGGCACGGTGGCGATGTTGCGCGCCACCGTCCAGTGTGGAAACAGGCCGATCGACTGGATCACATAGCCCATGCGGCGCCGCAGGTCCTCGGGCCGCAGGCTGCGGATGTCGGCGCCCAGGACCTCGATGCGCCCGCTGTCGGCCTCGACCAGCCGGTTGATCAGGCGCAGCAGCGTGGACTTGCCCGAGCCCGAGGCACCGATCAGCACGGTGAACTCGCCTTGCTCGATCTGCAGCGACACACCGTCCACCGCGCGGGTGGCGCCAAAGGCCTTGCTGACCTGGTGCAGCGTGATCACCGCTGCGGCCCCGCCACCAGGCGGCCCAGCCAGACAAAGCCGGCATCGGCCACCAGCGCCATGGCCACCACCGGCAGCACACCCAGCAGCACCAGGTCCAGCGCACTGCCTGCCAGGCCCTGGAACACCAGCGCACCGAAGCCGCCCGCGCCTATCAGTGCGGCCACCACCGCCAGCCCGATCAGCTGCACCACGGTGACCCGCAGGCCCGAGACGAGCACCGGCGCGGCCAGTGGCAGCTCGATCCACCAGAACAGCTGGCGCCGCGTCAGGCCCATGCCCAGGCCGGCGTCCAGCACCGCGGCCGGCACCTGGCGCAGGCCGGCGGCCATGCCGTGCACCACCGGCAGCAGCGCATACAGCGCCAGCGCGATCAGCGCCGGCAGCAGGCCGATGCCGGCAATGCCCCAACCCGGCAACAGCGCCGCCAGCGCCGCCAGCGGCGCGATCAGCAGGCCGAACAGCGCGATCGACGGCAGCGTCTGGATGATGTTGAGCACGCCGAACAGCGGCCGCGCCAGCCGGGCACTGCGCGCCGCCCAGACCCCCAGTGGCAGGCCTATCAGCAGCGCCGGCAGCAGCGCGGCGGCGACGATCTGCAGGTGGCGCCAACCGGCGGCCTGGAACACCTCGGCCCGGTTGGCGTACTCCTTGAGCAGCGAGAGCTGATCCAGCTGCCCGGCGGCCAGCAAAGCCAGCAACGGCAGGGCCAGCGTGGCCAGCGCCGCGGCACGGGCCGCCGGGGCCCAGCCCAGGCGCTGCAGCGCATCAGCCGCCGCCAGGCTGGCCAGCCCGGCCAGCGCCCAAAAGCTGCTGCCCAGCGAGACCCGGGCCAGGCTGGGTGCCGCCGCCTGGCCTGCTGCGGCCAGCGCGGCACCCGTGGCGCTGCGTGTGCCCTGCGCCAACTCGGCCGCAAAGCCACCCGCCAGCGCCAACAGCCCGGCCAGCAGCCCGGCGGCGGCGATGGCCACGGCGATGTGACTGCGCCGCTGCGGCGGCCAGAACACGGCGCCGGCCAGCAGCGCTGCGGGCGCCAGCAGCGCCCACCACGGCCCGGCCAGCAGTGCGCCCAGCGCCACGCCCCGGCCTGTGACCAGCCGGTTGGGCGCGACCGAGACAAAGGCGCCACCCCAGGCCGCCGCCAGTCCCACCCCCACCAGCAGCGCCAGGACCCTGTTTTTTATCCGGTCCTGCCACCGGTTGAGCAGCCCGCCGCTTTGGCCGGCAGCGCCGTCAGCTTGCGCAGCGGCGGCAGCCGCCGGCGCTGGCCTCACTTGATCAGGCCCCTGGCCTTGAGCCAGGCTTGCGCCACCTTGCGGGCGTCCTGGCCGTCGAGCGCGATCTGCGCGTTCAGCCGCTGCAGCGTGGGCCCGTCCAGCGCGGCAAACACCGGTGCCAGCAGCGGCGCGATGCGGGGTTCGCGCGCCAGCGCCTCGGCCCGCAGCACCGGCGCCGGGGCGTAGACCGGCTGCGCACCGGCCACGTCGTCCAGGATCACCAGGCCGAGTGCGGCCACCGGGCCGTCGGTGCCATAGGCCATCGCCGCGTTGACGCCCGAGGTCTGGTCGGCCGCGGCCTTGAGGGTGGCCGCGGTGTCACCACCGGCCAGGGTCAGCAGCTGGGCCTGCTTGAGCTTGAAGCCATAGGCGGCCTGGAAGGCGGGCAGGGCGTCGGGCCGCTCGACAAACTCGGCCGATGCCGCCAGCTTGACTTGGCCGCCAGCAGTCACCCAGCGGCCAAAATCGGCCAGCGACTTGAGCTGGTGGCGTGCCGCGACATCCTGCCGGACCGCGATGGCCCAGGTGTTGTTGGCAGGCGCAGCGGGCAGCCAGACCAGCTTGTTCTTCTCGGCGTCCAGCGCCTTGACACGCTCCCAGCCGGCCTGGCGGTTCTTCCAGACCGGGTTCTTCTCGTCGCTGAAGAAAAACGCGCCGTTGCCGGTGTACTCGGGGTACAGGTCGATC
>JBBRZR010000437.1:0-4225 GCA_038236495.1 Burkholderiales bacterium | reverse complement strand
TGGACTCATCAAAACGGTGCTGACTATTCGCCACTTCGACCGCCTGGGCGTACCCAGACTCTCATGACCTCAAGCTCTCGAACCGCCCGGTGCGGACCCGCATGCCGGGTGGTGTGGCAGGGGCGCAGTCCGCTATGACTGTCCCCTATGCCGATGGCGCGGCACTTTGTCGCCAACGGTCTGGCTGCCCGACAGGCCGCACAATTGCTGACCAACCGTATCGATATCAGGGGATCCCGCACCATGAGCCGCACTTTCGACTACCGCAACGCCTACCGATCCACTCGCCTGCCGGTATTTGCCCGCAACGTGGTGGCCACCTCGCACCCGCTGGCCGCCCAGGCCGGGCTGCGCATGATGGCCGCCGGCGGCAATGCGGTGGACGCGGCGGTGGCCACGGCTGCGGTGATGACCTTGGTCGAGCCTTGCAGCAACGGCCTGGGCTCGGATGCGTTTTGCATCCTGTGGGACGGCCAACAACTGCATGGGCTGAACGCATCGGGCTGCGCCCCCGCGGCCTGGACGCCTGACTTCTTCAAGCGCAAGTACGGGGTGGATGCGCGCAACCTGCCGGTGCGCGGTTGGGACGCGGTGACCGTGCCCGGTGCAGTATCGGCCTGGGTGGCGCTGAGCGAACGCTTTGGCAAGCTGCCCTTCGAGGACCTGATGGCGCCCGCCATCGAGATTGCCGAGCGCGGCTACGCCGTGCCCGTTGTGGTGCAAGAGAAATGGGTCGCCGCCGCCGCGGTGCAGGACCTGGCCTCGCAGCCGGGCTGGGCCCAGACCTTTCTGCCGCGGGGCCGCGCACCCGCGGTGGGCGAGTTGTTCAAGTTTCCGGGCGCGGCGCGCGCCTTGAAGGCGATTGCCGCCACCCGCGGTCAGGCGTTTTACAGCGGCGAGATCGCCGAGGCACTGGCGCGCCAGGCCGCTGCGCAGGGCGGGTCCATGACCGTGGCCGACCTGGCCGCCTACCAGCCCGAGTGGGTCACGCCGATCGGCCAGGATTACCGCGGCCACCGGCTGCACGAGATCCCGCCCAACGGCCAGGGCATCGCGGCGCTGATCGCCCTCGGTCTGCTGCAGCACTTCGATGTGGCGGCGCACGGCGTGGACAGCGTCACCGCGCAGCACTTGCAGATCGAGGCCATGAAGCTGGCCTTTGCCGATGTCTACCGCTATGTGGCCGAGCCGTCGAAGATGGAGGTCACGGCTGCGCAGATGCTGGACCCGGCCTACCTGGCCGCACGCGCCAAGCTGATCGACCCGCGCCGGGCGCAGGATTTTGGCGCCGGCAACCCGGTCAAGGGCGGCACCATCTACCTGACCGCCGCCGACGAGCAGGGCATGATGGTCAGCTTCATCCAGAGCAACTACATGGGCTTCGGCTCGGGCGTGGTGGTGCCCGAGTACGGTGTCAGCCTGCAAAACCGGGGCTACGGCTTCAACCTCGACCCGGCCAGCGCCAACTGCGTGGCGCCCGGCAAGCGGCCGTTCCACACCATCATCCCGGCCTTTTTGACCAAGGACGGCCAGCCGGTGATGAGCTTTGGCGTGATGGGCGGCAACATGCAACCGCAAGGCCATATGCAGACCCTGGTGCGCATGCTGGACTTTGGCCAGAACCCGCAAGCCGCGTGCGATGCACCGCGCTGGCGTTTCAACGAAGGCCTGTCGATCAATGCCGAGGCCCAGATGGACCCGGCCACCGCGCAAGGCCTGACCGATCTGGGCCACAAGGTCGAGGTGCTGCAGGACAGCTACCAGGACTTCGGCGCCGGCCAGTTCATCTGGCGTTTGGGTGGCGAAGCGGGCGACCCGGCCTCGGACGGCTATGTTGCCGCCAGCGACCCGCGCCGCGACGGGCAGGCCGCCGGGTTCTGAGCTTGACGCCTGGCCCTCAGGCGGGCGCCGCGGCCAGCGCGGCCTGACGGCTCAGGCCAGGCTCTCGTCGATTGCCCGCAGCGTTTGCTGCGCATCGAGCGGCTTGGTCAGGAACTGCGCCGCACCGGCATCGAAGCAATCGTCGATGCGCTGTGGCCGGCTCTCGGCCGACACCACGATCACCGGCGTGCTGCGCAAGCGGGTGTCGGCGCGCAGTGCCCCCAACACCTCGATGCCAGGCCGGTCGGGCAGGTCCAGGTCCAGCAGCACCAGGTCGGCACTGGCTGCCAGCGCCAGCCCTTCGGCGGCTGTGCGGGCACAGACCAGCGTGATGCCGCGGCGCTGCTGCAGCAACTGGCGCATCACCGTGATGTCGGCCTCGTCGTCCTCGATATAGAGCACGGTACCGATGCTCACGCCCGGCACCAGTGGCGCAGGGTTGCTGACAACGGTGCGGCTGGGCTCGCCTGCCGGACGCGGCAGCCGCAAGCCAAACACCGAGCCTTGGCCCTCGCGGCTGCTCACGCTCAGCTCGCCGCCCATCAGGTCGCACAGCTTGCGGCAGATCACCAGGCCGATGCCGGTGCCCTGGCTGCCGGGTGACCCCGCCAGGCCGGTTTGCTCGCGGCCCAGGCGGTTGAACGGCGTGAACAGCTCACCGATCTGCGCCTCGCTCATGCCGATGCCGTTGTCTTCCACCTCGACCTGCACCTCGCCCACCGCGCCCGGCCGGGTGCGCAGCACCACCTGGCCACCCGGCCGGTTGTACTTGATGGCATTGCCCAGCAGGTTGATCAGCACCTGGCGCAGGCGCAGCGCGTCGGCCTGCACCCGGTCGGCCTGCGGCGACAGCGACAGCTCGATCACCACACCGGCTTGCAAGGCGGCGGGCTCGACCATCGCCACCGCCTCTTGCGCCAGGTCGGCCAGCGAGATCGGCTCCAACGTCAGCCGCAGGCTGCCGGCCTCCATGCGCGACAGGTCGAGCACGTCGTTGATCATGTCCAGCAGGTGCCAGCCAGCCTGCCGGATCTGGGCCAGACCGTGGCGCTGAGATTCACGCGGCAGGTCGCTGTCGTCGTCGCCGGTATCGCCGCGGCCCAGCATCTGGGCAAAGCCGAGGATGGCGTTGAGCGGGGCGCGCAGCTCGTGGCTCAGGTTGGCCAGGAACTCGCTCTTGGTGCGGCTGGCAGTTTGTGCGTGCTCGCGCTCGCGTTCGGCCTCGCGCAAGCGCAGCACCTGGGTCAGGTCCTGCAGTGCACCCACCGTGGCCACAGGCTGGCCGGCGGCATCAAACAGGGTGCGCAGGCTGGCGGCCACCTGCAGCACGCGGCCATCCGGCGTGAGGTAGCGCTGGCGCCGCGCCTCGGCGCCACCCATGGCCACCGCGGTGCCGTCGTCGCCAGTCACATCGGGCAGTTGGAAGTCGGCCAGCGGCCGCTGCAGCAGATCAGTCGCGTTGCACCCCATCATCTGGCAGAAGGCCGGGTTGACCTCGACGAGGCGGCCCGCGGGATCGACCACCGTGACGCCGATATTGACGCTGTCGAAGATGGCGCGAAAGCGCTGCTCGCTGACCGCCAGCGCCGCCTCGGCCTGGCTGCGTTCCGCGATTTCGGCACGCAGTGCGGCGGTGCGCTCCTGCACCCGGTCCTCGATGCGACGCAGCCGGCCTGTCAGGGCCAGCAGCAGCGCACTGAGCATCGCCGCACCCACCACCGCCGGCAGCGCCAGCAACCAGACCGCGGTGAACAAGCGGTTGTCGGCCGTGGGCGGCTCGCTGATCAGCAGGTCCAGGCGCTGTTCGCCCACGGTGATCCGGCCAATCTGGCTGCGCGTCGCGCTGCCGGAGCCCTCGTTTTCACAGCCGGGCGGGCCGGCCAGCCGGTGCACCGCTGCGGCAGGCTGGGTGCTGTTGTCGGCGCTGCTGCTGGTCAGGCAGGCCCGCAAGTTGGGGTCGTCGTTGGCGGGCAGGGCCGACGCCAGCAACTGGCCCGCATCGACCACGGCAAAGACCAGCTGGTTGCGCGGCACGCCGGGCGCGTTGGCGGGCACCGACATCAGCAGCAGCAAGGCCGGATTGCCCGGCGCGCGCTGGCCGGTGCTGCCGGCCGCAGCGGGTGGGCTGACCGGGCCGCTGGCGGCGGGCGTGGCCCGTGCTGCAGCGCCCGTCAGGGCCGTCACGGCCACCGCTGCGTCGCCGGTCAGGGCCTTGTCCGTTGCACGGCGCAAGGCGGGCGCCATCAGCACCCGGCCGTCGGGGGTCAGCTGCATGCCCGGCACGGTGCTGGCGGCGCTTTGGGTGGCGTTTTGAGTGGCGCTTTGGGTGGCGCTTTGGGTGGCG
>JBBRZR010000436.1:0-4229 GCA_038236495.1 Burkholderiales bacterium | reverse complement strand
GGTGGCGAAGAGCTGGGCGGCCTGCGGGCTGTCAAACACTACCTGCAACGCGCAGCCTTGCAAGGCTCGCCGACGATGCTGGCAGCGGTCACCGGCGAGTTTGTGCGCGGCGCAACGCTGATAGAAACCGACACCCACCCGTTCCGCCGGCATTTTGAGGACCTGCAGATCGGTGAATCGCTGCTGACCCACCGCCGCACCGTCGGCGAGGCCGACCTGATCAACTTTGGCGGCATCTCGGGCGACTATTTCTACATGCACTTCGACGACGAGGCCGCCCGTGCCAGCCCGTTCGGTGCGCGCATCGCCCACGGCTACTTTGTGCTGTCGGCCGCTGCCGGTTTGTTTGTCTCGCCCGCGCCCGGCCCGGTGCTGGCCAACTACGGGCTGGATGCGCTGCGCTTCGTCAAACCGGTGTTCATCGGCGACACCATCCAGGCCCGTCTGACCTGCAAACGCAAGACCGACCGCAACAAAAAGGACGCCCAAGGCCACGGCCAGGGCGTGGTGGCCTGGGATGTGGAGGTCAGCAACCAGCGGGGTGAGCTGGTGGCCAGCTACGACATCCTGACGCTGGTGGCCAAGCGCGGCTGAGCGGTGATCGCGACACGGCTGGGCGTTTGATGACACCGCCCGATCCGGCAGGGCCTGCGATGACATCCCCCGATCCGGCAGCTCTCGACCTGACCGGCTTTGATTTGCGCGCGCTGCCGCCCGGCTTTCACGACAACCCCTACCCCTGGTACGCAGCCTTGCGCACCCAGAGCCCCGTGCGCGCGATGCCCGACGGCAGCGTGCTGCTCACCCGCTACCGCGACTGCGAGGCGGTTTACCGCGACCCCAAGCTGTTTTGCTCGGACAAAAAAGCCGAGTTTGCGCCCAAGTTTGGCGCCGACAGCCCGCTGTTTGAGCACCACACCACCAGCCTGGTGTTCAACGACCCGCCGCTGCACACCCGCGTGCGCCGCCTGATCGCCGGTGCGCTGACGCTGCGCGCCACCGACGCGGTAGCACCCAGCCTCACCCGCTGGGTCGATCATCTGCTGGACGGCATGGCCGAAAAGGCGGCACGTGGCGAGCCGGTAGATCTGATCGAAGACTTTGCCTCGGCCATCCCGATCGAGGTGATCGGCAACCTGCTGGGTGTGCCCAACGATCAGCGCGGCCCGCTGCGCGACTGGTCGCTGGCGATCCTGGGCGCGCTAGAGCCGCAGCTGGACGCCGCGCAATTGGCGCGCGGCAACCAGGCGGTGACCGAGTTTGTGGCCTACCTGCGCGGCCTGGTGGCGCAGCGCCGCGCGCAGCCGGGGGACCCGGCGCAAGACGTGCTGACCCGGCTGATCCAGGGCGAAGGCGGGGCTGATCGCGATCAACGCCTGACCGAGACCGAGCTGCTGCAAAACTGCATCTTCATCCTCAACGCCGGCCACGAGACCACCACCAACCTGATTGGCAACGGCCTGGTGTCGCTGCTGCAGTGGCCCGACCAGCGACAGAAGCTGCTGGCCCAGCCCGAGTTGATCGCCAGCGCGGTGGAGGAGTTTTTGCGCTTTGAGAGCTCCAACCAGCTCGGCAACCGCATGTCCACCGCCGACGCAGTGGTCAGTGGTGTGCCCTGGCCGGCGGGCACCCGTTTTACCCTGTGCATCGGCGCCGCCAACCGCGATCCGGCGGTGGTGACCGACCCCGATCGGCTGGACATCAGCCGCAGCCCCAACCGCCATCTTGCCTTCGGCTTCGGTGCGCACCAGTGCGTCGGCATGAGCCTGGCGCGGCTGGAGGGCCGGGTGGCGATAGGTCGTTTTTTGCAGCGCTTCCCGGGCTATGCGCTGGCGGGGCCAATGCAGCGCGGCGGGCGGGTGCGGTTTCGGGGCTATTTGCGGGTGCCGTTGCAGGGCCTTTGACGCCGGCCTGCCTCAGCGCTCAAGGGCGCCAGACCGTGGCCGTCCAGTTGTCGATGCCATGGGCGACCGTGTTGGCGCTGGCGTTGGCGTTGGCTTCAATTCCGCTGGCGTAGCCCAGCCGGATCACCGGGGCGCTGGCTGAGAAGTCCGGGCAGGCTTGGCCGGCCACGCAGGCTGGGCCTTCAACCGCCACAAAATCCTGCGCCGTCAGGCTGGCGCGCAAGGGCACGGTAGACCAGTTGGCCGCGCCGCAGAACCAGCGCCATATCGCCGTGGCGATGAACTTGCGCTCGCCTTGCGCCAACATCGGCACGGTGTAGGCCAGTTTGTTGTTGGTCGCCAGGCTCAGCGCGGTGCAGTCTTCGGCAAAGTCGATGGCGTGCACCGCACCTTGGACCTTCGGGTCATAAACCGCTGTCGACGCCGTGTGCAGCACGCGCAGCGCGACGGCGGTGCTGGGCAGGGTGTAGTCCATGCGCCTGAAGGCGCCGGGGTTGCCACCATCGGTCAGGCGGGACTCGCTGTGCGTGGCGCTGCTGCCGGGCGGGTCGAGACTGGCGCTCACGGCCCAGTCGCCGGGGTCGAAATCGGTGGCCTGAAACACCACGCCGGGCATCGACGACACCGTCAGCTGCACCGCCGCAAAGGCGCTACCGCTGCTGACCACGGCCCTGAACTGCGCGCCATCGTCAGCCAGATTGGCGCCAGCCAGTCGCAAGCTCGCGCCGGTGGCGCCGGCGATGGCTATGCACTGGGTGCCACCGCTGGCCAGGCGGCACCAGCGGTAGCTGGGCGCATCGACGTTGCTCGCCCTCGCGGTGAACGTCACCGCAGCGCCGACCTGCGCCGTCAGCCGCGGCGGGTCGATTTGCACAAACGGCGGCGGTGGCAGCGGTGTGATCACCGGATTGCAGCTGTTGGAGAAAAAGCTGCACTCGGGCGCCGAGCCGCCGCCACCGCTGCCGACGATGCTGGCAATGCCCAGGGCGACCAGGGCGCCGTGCAAGCCGGTGCGGCGCCAACGTGGTGGTCGGGCAATGACGGGGTCCGTCAAACGGTCATGCAGGCGGTCAAGCAGGCGGTCAAACGTCCAGAACATGGTGTCGCTCCCAGCGTTGTGCAAGCCACAGCAGCCCTGCGGCAGCAGCAGCGCCGACAGTGGCCGCGACGATGTCGCCGATGTCGAAGGTGCCGAGCAGCAGGTATTGGCTCAGCGGCCGTGTCAGCCCGCCGGGCAGCCCGGACGCCTGCAGCAGGGTGGCCATGGCATGGCTGACCGAAGGCAGCTGCCCCAGCTCGAACCCCAGGTTGATCAGCCACCAGCCCAGGCAGGCACGGTAGGCAGGCGGCGCGCCGGGTGCCCGCAGCGCTGCCGAAAACAGGCTGAAGGCAAAGGGGTGCAGCAAGCTGGGCAGCCAGGGCAGCCAGGGCGAAAGTGCGTCGAGCTTGGGCCTGCCGAGTGCACCGACCAGGGCCGCAGGCAAGCCTGCGGCGTAGCCCACCGGTCGGTGACCGGCGTACACCAGCAGGCCCAGCGCCAACGCCAGCGCCCCAATGGCCACAGCCAGCCAGCGGGTCCAGACCACAGTGGGGCGTCGCCTGGGCTGCATCAGCGCCAGCTCCGGCGCCGGATGAAGGACGGGCAGCAAGGCTGTAACTGTCAAGCTCAACCGACGCCATGTGACAGGGCAAGCATCGCGTCACTCCCGCCGGCAGGGCGCAGGCGCGGTGATTGCGCTAGCCGGGTTGTCATGGTCGCGATACCCGTGGCTCAAGATTGCACCGCCCAGCGCGGCCCGACATCAGCACGGCTTATGCCACTGCAATTCCGCCGATGCGGCTGTCCGCGCCCGCGTCTGCGGTCCAAGATCGATGCACCCGTCATCACCGGTTCCAGGCCATGCGCATCGCCGTCCCCAAAGAGATCAAGAACCACGAGTACCGGGTCGGCCTGACGCCCGCATCGGTGCATGAGTTGGTAGCGCAGGGCCATCAGGTCTGGGTGCAGACCAGCGCCGGCGCGGCCATCGGTCTGGGCGACGAGGTCTACATCGCTGCCGGCGCGCACATAGCTGAGGACGCCGCCGAGGTGTATGCGCGCGGCGACATGGTCATCAAGGTCAAGGAGCCCCAAGCCGCCGAGATCGCGTTGTTGCGCCCGGGGCAGTTGCTGTACGCCTACTTGCACCTGGCGCCCGACGCCACCCAGACCGCTGCGCTGGCGGCCAGTGGCGCGGTCTGCATCGCCTACGAAACGGTCACCGGCGCGGCCGGCGGGCTGCCGCTGCTGGCGCCGATGAGCGAGGTGGCCGGCCGCATGGCGGT
>JBBRZR010000435.1:0-4237 GCA_038236495.1 Burkholderiales bacterium | reverse complement strand
GTGGGCGTGGGCGGCGGCGGCAGCAATGCCGTCGAGCACATGATCAGCCAAGGCGTGCAAGGCGTTGAGTTCGTCTGCGCCAACACCGACGCGCAGGCGCTGAACCGCAGCAGCGCACACGCGCTGATCCAGCTCGGTGAAAACGGCCTGGGCGCCGGTGGCAAGCCCGAAAAAGGCAAGGCCGCGGCCGAAGAAGCCGAAGCCCGGGTGCGCGCCAGCCTGGAGGGTGCGCACATGGTCTTCATCACCGCGGGCATGGGCGGCGGCACCGGCACGGGGGCGGCGCCCATCGTTGCCCGGGTGGCCAAGGAGATGGGCATCCTGACCGTCGGTGTGGTGACCAAGCCCTTCGAGTTTGAAGGCCCGCGCCGCATGAAGCAGGCCGACATCGGCACCGCCGAGCTCGAAGCCAATGTCGACAGCCTGATCGTGGTGCTGAACGAAAAACTGCTCGAAGTGCTGGGCGACGACGTGACACAAGACCAGGCTTTTGCGCATGCCAACGACGTGCTCAAGAACGCCGTGGGCGGCATCAGCGACATCATCCACATGCACGGCCTGGTCAACGTCGACTTCGAAGACGTCAAGACCGTGATGAGCGAGCCCGGCAAGGCGATGATGGGTACCGCCACCGCCGGTGGCCCGGACCGTGCCAAGAAAGCCGCGGAGGCCGCCGTGGCCTGCCCGCTGCTGGAAGGCATCGACCTGTCGGGTGCGCGTGGCGTGCTGGTGCTGATCGCGGCCAACAAGGCCAACTTCAAGCTCAGCGAAAGCAAGGCGGCGATGAACACCATCCGCCGTTACGCCGCGGAGGACGCCCACGTCATCTTTGGCGCGGCCTACGACGAGACCCTGGGCGACCAGCTGCGGGTCACGGTGATCGCCACCGGCTTGTCACGGGCCCGGCCGCAGGCAGCGCCACTGACGGTGGTGCAGCCCAGCCCGCAGGTCAGCCAGCGCACAGGCACTGACAACCTGCCGATCCTGAACCATGTGCTGGGCGGCATGGCGGGCGGGCACCCGGGCGGTGCTGGCCACGACTACAGCAACCTCAGCACGCCCAGTGTGTGGCGCAGCGCGCGCTCGCATGCCGCGGCCAAGGTCGAGGCGCTGTCGTCCAACGGCATGGACGAGATCGAGATCCCGGCCTTCCTGCGCAAGCAGGCTGACTGACGGACACGTGGGCCTGCCTGCGCACGGCACCGACGCCGCAAGGTCGTCGGTGTCTGGCCCAGGGCGGGACGGCCGACCGCCGTCGCGCGAGGCCACGTCGATCTGCGGGACAATGAGCGCCATGCTTCAGCAACGCAGCCTCAAGTCGCTCACCCGTGCCGTCGGGGTGGGCATGCACAGCGGCCAGAAGGTCGAGCTGACCTTGCGGCCGGCGCCGCCCGATACCGGCATCGTGTTCCGTCGCGTGGACCTGGCGGTGCCGGTGGATATTCCGGTGCGTTTTGATTCGGTCAGCGACACCCGCATGGCCTCGACCATCTCGGTGGGCGGTGATCCGGGGGCGCCCAAGGTGCAGACGATCGAGCATTTCATGTCGGCCTGCTGTGGGCTGGGCATCGACAACCTGATCGTCGAGATCACCGCCGACGAGGTGCCCATCCTGGACGGCTCGGCCGCCAGCTTTGTGTTCCTGCTGCAAAGCGCGGGCATCGTGCTGCAGGACGCCCCCAAACGCTTCTTGCGGGTGCTGGAGACGGTGGAAGTCCGCCAGGGCGAAGGCCGCCGCCTGATGTGGGCCAGGCTGGAGCCGTACCACGGCTTCAAGCTCAGCTTCGAGATCGACTTCGACCACCCGGCGGTGGACGCCACCGGCCAGCGGGTCACTTTCGACATGGGGTCGGGGCGCTACAAGCGTGACATCGCCCGGGCACGCACCTTTGGTTTCTCGAAGGACGTTGAAGCGATGCGCTCGCGCGGCTTGACGCTGGGCGGCAGCATGGACAACGCGATCGTGGTCGATGACTCGCGGGTGCTGAACGCCGGCGGGCTGCGTTACGACGACGAGTTTGCCAAGCACAAGATCCTGGACGCGATCGGCGATCTGTACAACGCCGGCCACCCGATGTTGGCGAGCTACACCGGCTTCAAGAGTGGGCACGCGCTGAACAACCTGCTGCTGCGTGAGCTGCTGTCCCGGCCCCGTGCCTGGGAGATCGTCACCTTCGAGGACGCCTCGCGAGCGCCGGCCGGTTTTGCTGACCTGGCGCCGGCCTGGTGATCAAGATCATTGCCCCCAAGACACCTGCGGTGTCGGCCCCCCGAGGGGGCGCGGCCGCCTTGGGGCGGCCCGGCGGCGGCCTGGCACCATGCTGATCTTCCGCCTGGTTTTTGGCCTGTTGCTGCTGGCCAGCGTGCTGTGCTTTGCGATGAGCGTGGGCACCGGCGACGTGGCCTGGCGGCGCCGCGGCGTGCTGGTGCTGAAGTGGGCGCTGATCGCTGCCGGGGCCTTTTTTGGCGTGCTGATTCTCGAGCGCCTGGCCGTGTTGCTGTAGCCTCGCGCCCCTATGAAGGCTTTGCTATGGATTTCGGGCGTGCTGGCAGTCTTGCTGGCAGTGCCGTCGGTGTTTTTCTTTGCCCTGCACTTGTCTACAGGCGAGACGGTGCCGCTGGTGCGCGCCAAGGCGCTCTACCGCTGGGTGGTGGTGGTGCTGCTGGGCACCTTCAACATCGTGATCTTCACCCGGGTGTTCGAGGGCATCCGGGCGCTGTGGTGAGCACCGGCCGGCCGGTCGGTTGCGCCCCCGTTGCCGGGTCAGAACAACCGCTGCGCCAGAAACGTCAGGCTGCGCCCCAGCGCCAGGGCTGAACTTGGCGCGTGGTAGCTGGCACGCGCCCAGCAGTTGAAGCCGTGGGCCGAGCCCGGGTACTCGAAGATCTCGGCGGGCTTGCCGGCAAAGGCCTCGCGCACGGCGGCCACCGCTTCGGGCGGGATGTGGTTGTCGCTGCCGGCAAAGTGAAACTGCATCGGGCAATTCACCTGGGCGGCCAGCGCCAGTTGCCCTGCGATGCCGCCGCCGTAGTAGGACACCGCGGCGTCCACGTCGGTAAGTGCGGCGGCGGTGTAGGCCAGCCGGCCGCCCATGCAGTAGCCGATGACGCCGACCTTGGCGCCGCTCACCTCCGGCCGCGTCCGCAATGCGGCCACTGCCGCCTGCAGATCGGTCAGCACCTCGGGTGCTTGCAAGGCGCCAGCCAGGTCAATGCCACGCTGGCGGTCGTCCGCGCCGTAGCCCAGCTCGATACGCGTCGCCTGGCGCCAGAACACATCGGGCGCCAACACCACGAAGCCGGCCAGCGCGTACTGCTCGGCCAGCAATCGGATATGCGGGTTGACGCCGAAGATCTCTTGCAGCAGCAACAGCCCCGGGCCGCTGCCGCCCGGTGGCAATGCGAGGTAGGCGTCCATCGCGCCATCGGCGGTGGGCAGGCTGATCCATTGGGTTTGCACAGGGTGGCTCAAGATCGGATCCTCGGGGTGGTGTTGATCGGTTGCGATGGTACCGGCGTACCGGCGTACCGGCTATCGGCTACCGGCTACCGGCTACCGGCGCCCGGGCGCCCGGGACCAGGCGCCTCAATAGGTGCGGCCGGCCTTGAACCGGGCATGGCTGCGGGGCGTGTTGGCGCCGGCCATGGCCGCAAAGCTGCGCCCGGCATGGGCGTGGGTGATGGCCAGGCCCAGTGCGTCGGCAGCGTCCTTGCCGGGCAGGCCGGGCAGCTTGAGCAGGCGCATCACCATCTCCTGGATCTGTCCCTTGCTGGCCAGGCCGTGGCCGACCACCGCTTTTTTCATCTGTAGCGCGGTGTATTCGGCCACCGCCAGGTCGTCGCTGACCAGTGCGGCCAGCACCGCGCCGCGGGCCTGGCCCAGCAGCAGGGTGCTTTGCGGGTTGACGTTGACAAACACGATCTCGACCGACGCCGCCTGCGGCTGGTAGCGGCGCTTGACCTCGGCCACACCGTCGTAGATCAGCTTGATGCGGCCTGGCAGGTTGCCCCGCTCCAGCTCCAGCGTGCTGATCGTGCCGCTGGCAACGTAGTGCAGGGTCGAGCCTTCGATGTCGATCACACCGAACCCGGTTCTTTGCAGGCCAGGATCAATCCCCAGGATGCGCATCGGGGCTTGGGCTCAGGGCTTCAGCTGGAAGTACCAGCGCACCGAGTGGAAAAACACCGGCGCTGCAAAACACAGCGGCGCCACCCGGTCGAGCAGGCCCACCGCGCC
>JBBRZR010000434.1:0-4275 GCA_038236495.1 Burkholderiales bacterium | reverse complement strand
CGGCCACAATCAGCCATGACAAGCCCCACCCTGATCGTCACCCAGTCCTTTACCGATGCCGACGCCGCGCTGGCCCATGCCACGCTGATCTACGACACCGGCATCAACCACCTGCGGCGAAGCCTGCAAGATTTTGTCGGGGGCGCCACACCATCGGGTCATATCCGCGCCTGCTACCCGTTCGTGCGGGTGCGCACGGACACGGTCGCGCGTGCCGACTCGCGCTTGAGCTACGGTTTTGTCGCCGGCCCCGGCACTTATGAGACCACGCTGACCCGGCCCGACTTGTTTGCCAACTACTACCGCGAGCAGTTCAGCCTGCTGCTGCGCAACCACAACGGACCGATCGAGGTGGGCATGTCCAAGATGCCGATCCCGATCCACTTCTCATTTGCCCAGCATGACCATGTCGAGGGCACGATGTCGGCCGACCGGCGCCAGCTGATGCGCGATGTGTTCGACCTGCCCGACCTGGCAGCGATGGACGACGGCATCGCCAACGGCACCCATGAGCCCGGTCCACGCGAGGCGCTGCCGCTGGCGCTGTTCACCGCACCCCGGGTGGACTACTCGCTGCAGCGCATGCGCCACTACACCGGCACCTCGCCCGAGCACTTTCAGAACTTCGTGCTGTTCACCAACTACCAGTTCTACATCGACGAGTTTGTGCGGCTGGGCCACGAGATGATGGCCAAGCCGCTGGGTCAGGGCGGCCTGTTGGGCGATTGGCCCAAACACGCCGCCGAGAGCGACAACTACTGCGCCTTTGTCGAGCCCGGCAACGTGGTGACGCGTCGCGCCGGCCTGGCCGCCGAGGCCGAAGACGCCTTTGGCGCGCCGCTGCCGCGTCTGCCGCAGATGCCCGCCTACCACCTGCAGCGCCCGGACGGCAGCGGTATCACGATGGTCAACATCGGCGTCGGCCCGGCCAATGCCAAGAACATCTCCGACCACATCGCCGTGCTGCGGCCGCACGCCTGGCTGATGCTGGGCCACTGCGCCGGCCTGCGCAACACCCAAGAGCTGGGCGACTACGTGCTGGCCCACGGCTATGTGCGCGAGGACCATGTGCTGGACGAGGAACTGCCGCTGTGGGTGCCGATCCCCGCGCTGGCCGAGGTGCAGCAGGCGCTGGAGCAGGCAGTGGCCGACGTCACCCAGCTGCAGGGCTTCGAGCTGAAAAAAATCTTGCGCACCGGCACGGTGGCCAGCACCGACAACCGCAACTGGGAGCTGCTGCCGCAACGCGGCCCGGAGCGCCGCTTCAGCCAGAGCCGGGCGGTGGCGCTCGACATGGAGTCGGCCACCATCGCGGCCAACGGTTTCCGCTTCCGGGTGCCCTACGGCACGCTGCTGTGTGTCAGCGACAAACCGCTGCACGGCGAGATCAAGCTGCCCGGCATGGCCAATGCGTTTTACCGCGAGCGGGTGGACCAGCATTTGCGCATCGGCATGCGCGCGATCGAGCTGCTGCGCCGCCAGCGCCTGGACCAGTTGCACAGCCGAAAGCTGCGCAGCTTTGCCGAGGTGGCGTTTCAGTAGGACTGATGGGCGCCCTCGTGGGCGATCGGGTGGGCGTGGGGTTCATCAGCGCGGCGCATGCCACCGCAAGCTCGCCACGCCAGCCGTTATTGCCGTTGCTGCGGGTTGGCCCCGTCATGCTGCACATCGCCCTGTGGCATACCGCCCTGCGGCATACCACCCTGCGGCATGCTGCCCGGCATGGGCTGGACCATCGGGTTCTGCGGCATCGCGCCGAGCGCCAGGCCCGGCATCCTGCCCGTTTGGCCAGGCTGCCCCACGGCAGCACCTTGCGGCGGGCGCTGCGGCTGACCAAACGCGCCTGCGCCAGGCTGCAGCAGGGGCTGCGCTGGCGGCGCCATGCCTGGCGCGTCACCCAGCCGGCCGCGGTTGGCCTCGGCCAGCATCGGCAGCACCAGCTTGACGGTGGGCGCACCGCCGGCAGCGCCCAGGTCGGCCTCGCGCTGGCTCACGGCCAGCAGGCGCAGCCCGCCGGCTTCAACCTCTCGGCCTACCGCCACCGCACGGGCCGGCTTGCCATCGACCGAGATCAGGGCCAGCCCGCTGCCGTGCCCGCTCACCTGGCCCGCCCGCGGCGCCACCAGGCCCAGCAGCTTGAAGCGGCTGTCGGCCTGCACCACCGCGGCCTCAGCCACTGCTTGCACCGGCGGTGCGCCCAGCATGCGGTCCAGCTCGCCGGTGGCGGCCGTGGGCGCGGTGGCCACCACGGCGCCGCCGGGCACCGCCGACGGCCGGGTGAACAGGCGCAAACCCCAAAAAACGGCACAGGCCGCCACCAGGGCCCAGATCAACAGCGACAGCGTGCGCGACATCATCGGCCGATTATGATGGAACGCTCCCCTGACCACCGACCGCAGGCCCCCGCGCTGCAGCCCTCAGAATGCGCATTGCTCCCGCCCACCACCGCCTTGTTGCCCCCGCTGTTCGGCGCTTGCGGCGCGGTTTTACGCTGATCGAGCTGATGGTCGTGCTGGTCATCATCGGCGTGCTGGCCGCGCTGATCGTGCCCAACGTGCTGGAGCGCACCGACGACGCCCGCGCCACCGCCGCCCGCACCGACATCAACAACCTGATCCAGGCGCTCAAGCTTTACAAGCTCGACAACCAACGCTATCCCAGTGCCGAGCAAGGCCTGGAGGCCCTGGTCAAGAAGCCCAGCGCCGGCAACGTGCCCAGCAACTGGCGGCCGTACCTGGACAAATTGCCCAACGACCCCTGGGGCAAGCCCTACCAGTACATCTACCCCGGCGTGAAGGGCGAGATCGACATCTTCTCGCTGGGCGCCGACGGCCAGGCCGGTGGTGAAGGCAAAAACGCCGACATCGGCTCCTGGCAGTAGGCGCCTGGCCACCTCGACCCGCCCGCGCCGCGCTGCCGGCTTCACGCTGGTCGAGTTGCTGGTGGTGCTGCTGCTGATCGCGATGGTGTCCGGCCTGGCAGGGCTGGCGCTGCGCGACGGCAGCGAGTCACGGCTCGAGCGCGAGGCGCTGCGCCTGGCCGCCCTGCTCGAAGCCGGCCGCGCCGAGGCCCGCTCTACCGGCACGGCAGTGCGTTTTGAGCTGGTCGATGCCAGCCAGAACCTGGGCAACCGCGCTGGCGACGGCACCGAGGCCTTCCGCTTCATCGGCGCAGCGCCTGGCGCACTGCCACTCAGCCACTGGCTGGACCCGGACGTGCGGGCCCGCATCGACGGCGCGCGAGCGCTGCGCCTGGGGCCCGAGCCGCTGATCGGTGCCCAGCGCATCGTGTTGATGCTGGGTGCCCGGCAACTCGTGCTGGCCACCGACGGTCTGGCGCCGTTTGCGGTGTTGGACCCACTGCAGGATCCCCAGCAGAGCGCGGCCCAGGCCGCCGCCCGGCGATGAGCCGCCGCCGCGGTTTCACGCTGGTCGAGGTGTTGGTGGCGCTGGTCATCACCGCGATCTCGCTGGGTGCGGGCCTGAAGGCCGCCGGCGCGCTGACCGACAACGCCCAGCGCCTGGGCGAGGTCACGGCGGCCCACTGGTGCGCCGACAACCAGCTGACCGAGCTGCGCCTGGGCAAGCAGTTTCCCGGCACCGGCGAATCCGAATTTGCCTGCAGCCAGCTGGGCCGCGACTACCGCGGCCTGCTGCGCAGCCAGGCCACGCCCAACCCCAACTTCCGCCGGGTCGAGGCGGTGGTGATGGACGACACCGGCCATGTGCTGGCCACGCTGGCCACCGTGATGGGGCGGTATTGAAACCGCACTGCAGCGTCAGCCGCGGCGCTGGCTTCACCCTGGTCGAGGTGCTGGTCGCGCTGGTGATCATGGCGGTGATGGCCGCGATGGGCTGGCAGGGTGTGTCCGTGATGGCTCGGGCGCGCGAGATCGGCTTGGCCGCCAGTGAACGCACGCTGCGCCTGTCGGCCCTGATCGGCCAGTGGGAGCAAGATTTGGCCGCCATCTACGACAGCCCGCAGGTGCCGGGCGTCAGCTTCGATGGCAGCGCGCTGCGCCTGGTGCGCCGCAGCGAGGGCGGAGTGCAGGTCGTCGTCTGGTCGCTGCGCGAAGGGGTGTGGCGGCGCTGGGCCGGCCCGCTGGCCGTGCGCACCGGCGATCTTCAGCAAGCCTGGATCGCCAGCCAGCAACTGCAGGGCAACGAGCCTGGGCAGTTGCGCCTGGTCGATGGCGTGACCGACTGGCAGGTCTATTTCTGGCGCGGCCAGGGCTGGAGCAACGCCCAGTCCAGCGGCGATCTGGTGGCCGCCGCG
>JBBRZR010000433.1:0-4291 GCA_038236495.1 Burkholderiales bacterium | reverse complement strand
GGATCTTCATGCCTCATTGCCCGCAAGAATCGACATCACCGCCATGCGCACCGCGATGCCGAAGGTCACCTGCGGCAGGATCACGCTGTGGCTGCCGTCGGCCACGTCCGAGGCTATCTCCACGCCCCGGTTGATCGGGCCCGGGTGCATCACGATCGCGTCGGGCTTGGCCAGCCGCAACTTGTCTTGCGACAGGCCGTAGTGCTTGTAGAACTCACCGGCGCTGGGCAGCATGCCGCCGCTCATGCGCTCGCTCTGCAGGCGCAGCATGATGATCACATCGGCGTCCTTGATGCCCTCATTCATGTCGTGGCAGACCCGCACGCCCATGCCTTGCAAATCCCCCGGCACCAGGGTTTTGGGGCCGACGGCGCGGATGTCGGGCACGCCCAGCGTGGTCAGCGCATGGATGTCGGAGCGCGCCACCCGGCTGTGCACGATGTCGCCGACGATGGCCACCGACAGCTGGCGGAAGTCCTGCTTGAAGTGCCGGATCGTGTACATGTCGAGCAGGCCCTGCGTCGGGTGCGCATGGCGGCCGTCACCGGCATTGACCACGTGCACATGCGGCGCGCAGTGCTGGGCGATCAGGTAGGGCGCGCCGCTCTCGCTGTGGCGCACGACGAACATGTCGGCATGCATCGCCGACAGGTTGGCGATGGTGTCGAGCAGGCTCTCGCCCTTGCTGGCGCTGCTCTTGGCGATGTCGAGGTTGATGACGTCGGCCGACAGGCGTTTGGCAGCGATCTCGAAGGTGGTGCGGGTGCGGGTCGAGTTCTCGAAGAACAGGTTGAACACGCTCTTGCCCCGCAGCAGCGGCACCTTCTTGACCTCGCGGTCGTTGACCGACAAGAACGTGCCGGCGGTGTCCAGGATGTGCGTGACCACATCGCGCGGCAGGCCCTCGATCGACAGCAGGTGGACCAGCTCGCCTTGGCGGTTCAGCTGCGGATTGCGTTTGTTCAGCATCGCGCGCTCAGCCCTCGACCGTGAAGGTGAAGCGGCCGTCCTCGGCGCGGGCCAGCGCCAGCTTCTGCGCCGCCGGCAGCATGATCTTGGCGGCGGCAAAGGCCGGCTGGATCGGCAGCTCACGCCCGCCGCGGTCCACCAGCACCGCCAAGGTCACGCTGGCCGGGCGGCCGAAGTCGAACAGCTCGTTGAGCACGGCGCGGATGGTGCGGCCGGTGAACAGCACATCATCGACCAGCAGGATATGGGCGCCAGCAACTTCAAACGGGATTTTGGTGGCGTCGGTGCCGGCGGCCATGCCACGGGCGGAGAAATCATCGCGGTGCAGGGTGCTGCTGATGACGGCGGGTTTGCCCAGTGGCGGCAGGTCGGCCGCCAGCCGCTCGGCCAGCCAGGCACCGCCCGACCAGATGCCCATTGCCGCCATACCGGGCCGCCAGATCGCCTGCACGCCAGCACGCAACTCGGTGTACAGGGCCTCGGCGTCCAGGGTCAGTGCGCTCATGTCCAGTACCGCCCGGCCGATCCGAACAGACTGGGCGCCCCACTGGGCGAGCGCGAACACAGTGAGCTTGGCGGCGTCATGTCAGGGTCCGAAGAAATTGGTCGAGGATCACGGCGGCCGACGCGGCATCCACGTCGGCCGCGCCGCTGGCGAGCGCTTCGGTGGTGCTGTAGCGCTCATCCACCTGGTGCACCGGCAGCTTGAAGCGGCCCTGCAACTGGCGTGCAAAACGCTGGGCCCGCCGGGTATTGTCGTGCGGCGCGCCGTCCGGGTGCCAGGGCACACCGACCACCAGTGCGTCGGGCTGCCACTCGCTGATCAACTTGCCGATGGGCGCAAAGCGGGCCTCGCCCTCGGCGGCGACCGAGCTCAGCGCGCTGGCCTGGCGCAGCAGGCTGTTGCCGGTGGCCACGCCGGTGCGCTGGGTGCCGAAGTCGAAGGCCAGGAAGCACAGCACAGGGACCACCGGCGCGCTCATCATGCTGGCAGCACGCACGTCGCGGGACGCGACGCCCATTCGCAGGCGGTCACCTCTGCGCAGGCAGCATCGCAGGTCCAGCTCATGCGTGACCGGCCTCGGTGCTCAGCATGCGCGGATCAAAGCCCAGCAGCGCGACCGCACGCGCGTAGCGTTGCTCGACCGGGGTATCGAAAATGATCTCGGGCGTGGCGTCCACCGTCAGCCAGCCGTTGCGACCCAGCTCTTCCTCCAGCTGGCCCGCGGCCCAGCCGCTGTAGCCCAGCGTGACCAGCAAGCGCTTGGGGCCGGCACCGACAGAGAGCGCCTCCAGCACGTCCTTGCTGGTGGTCATCTCCAGCCCGCCGGGGATGGACAGCGTGCTGCTGTACGGGCTCTTGGCATCGCCCAGCCGCTCATGCAGCACAAAACCGCGCTCGGTCTGCACCGGACCGCCGTAAAACACCGGCTGCTCGGCCAGCGCGCCGGCGTCCAGGCGAAGTTCAACCTTCTCGAACAGGGTTCTGAGCTTGATGTCAATCGGCTTGTTGATCACCAGGCCCAGCGCGCCGTTTTCGGTGTGCTCGCAGAGGTAGACCACCGCGCCCGAGAAGTTGTCGTCGCCCATGCCGGGCATGGCGATGAGGAACTGGTTGGTCAGGTCAATGCGGTCCGGGGCCATGACCGGATTCTAATGATCGTGGACACTGGCGAGCGTGCAAAACCATCCACTGCCCCTCTTGCCCAGCGCGCTGCTCTGGTTCCGCCGCGACTTGCGGGCGGACGACCATGCCGCGCTGTTCCACGCCCTCAAGGCCGCGCGCCAGGTGTTTTGTGTTTTTGTCTTCGACAGCGCGATCCTGGACAAGCTGCCGCGGGCCGACCGCCGGGTCGAATTCATCCGCGACAGCCTGGTGGACCTGGATGCCCAGCTGCGCAGCCTGGGCCTGGCGCACGGCGTGGCAGAGACCGGCCTGATGGTGCAGCACGGCGACGCCCGCAGCCTGATCCCGGCGCTGGCGGCGCAACTGGGGGTGCAGGCCGTGTATGCCAACCACGACGACGAGCCCGACGCGCTGGCGCGTGACGCCGCGGTCCGCGGCCGGCTGGCCGAGGCCGGCGTGGTGCTGCACACCAGCAAGGACTCTGTGGTGTTCGAGCGCGCCGAGGTGCTGACCGCCACCGGCAGCCCGTACAGCGTGTTCACGCCCTACAAAAATGCCTGGCTGAAAAAGCTGGATCCGTACTTCGTCAAGGCCTACCCGGTGGCCAAGTTCGCGCAGGCGCTGGCGCCGCTGCCCGCCAACGCCCGCGGCGGCGTGCCCACGCTGGCCCAGATCGGCTTTGAGCCGACCAACCTGCACCAGCTCAAACTGCCCACCGGCAGCACCGGCGCACACGAATTGCTGGACGATTTTCTCGACCGCATCGACGACTACGGCACGGCGCGCGATTACCCGGCGGTCAAGGGCCCAAGCTATTTATCGACCCATCTGCGTTTTGGCACGGTGTCGATCCGGCGTCTGGCGCGCGAAGCCTGGCAGCGCATGCAAAGCGGATCACGCGGCGCCGAAGTCTGGCTGTCCGAGCTGATCTGGCGCGATTTTTACCACCAGATCCTGTTCCACCACCCGCGCGTGGTGGGCCACTGCTTCAAGCCGGCCTATGACAAGATCCGCTGGGAGCACGGCCACCACGCCGATGCGTTGTTTGCCGCCTGGGCCGAGGGCCGCACCGGTTATCCGCTGGTGGACGCCGCGATGCACCAGATCAACCAGACCGGTTACATGCACAACCGCTTGCGCATGGTGGTGGCGTGTTTCCTGGTCAAGGACCTGGGGCTGGACTGGCGGCGCGGCGAGGCCTACTTTGCCACCCACCTGAATGATTTTGATCTGGCGGCCAACAACGGCGGCTGGCAGTGGGCGGCGTCCACCGGCTGCGATGCGCAGCCCTACTTCCGGATCTTCAACCCGGTGGCCCAGAGCGAGAAGTTCGACGCCGCGGGCAAGTTCATCCGGCGCTACCTGCCGCAGCTGGCCAGCCTGCCGGACAAGCTGATCCACGCGCCCTGGCTGGCCCGGCCGATCGATCTGGCCGCCGCCGGCATCAGCCTGGGACGCGACTACCCGAGCCCGGTGGTGGCGCATGACCAGGCCCGGCAGCGCACGCTGGAGCGCTTTGCGGTGGTCAAGGCAGTTTGAGTGTGCGGCGGCGGCCTGGGGCCGGCCAAGCGATCAGCGATCAGCGATTGACGATGCTGCTGCGCGCCAGCAGGCTGGCGAACTGCAAGGTCCAGTCACGCAAGCCCTTGCTGTCGCCGTCGAACACGCTCTTCAAAAACGCCAGGCTCAAGGCCT
>JBBRZR010000432.1:0-4296 GCA_038236495.1 Burkholderiales bacterium | reverse complement strand
TTGTAGCCACGATTACTACTCTTTTTCGAGTAGTAAATTTGCCCCCATCGGCAATTTGGTAGTAATGTTGCCCCAATCGCAACTTGCGACCTCCAAGTGCCCGTCACCATTGAGTTTTTCGTCATGCGATGACTCGTTCAGTCTACACACAGCCTCTGCCCTTGCCGGCGGCCGGATGGCGTCGTCGGCTTGAGGTATTCAGCCCCAAGTTGGCGCGTCGCCTCAGCCTGGGCAGCTACGACGCTTGGCGCTGCTGGATAGCCATTGAAGCCAACCCCGCTGTCACTTCGTTTTGCGAACGCCCGGTGCGAATGGCGGGCCGCAATTCCGCGATGATCGACTTCTGGGTGCAGCTGCACGGCGCGCCGGATGGTGAGTTCTGGCTTCTTTGGAACCCACCCAGTGATGCTGGCACTGCCGACAGCTCGACCGATTCGACCGGCCACCCTGCCCCCAAGCGATTGCACGATCACCCCGTCCGCCTCATCACACCGGAGGTCATCGCTTCGTGGGAAGTGCCGGTGGCCAACTGGGGACAGATCGTTCCAGTTCTTGTTAGCTATCGAGGCTACCGCAAGCCGTTGTTGGAGCAGTCGATCGTCGTGCAGCTGGCGCAGTACACCGCGTTGGACGAGCTCATCCATCATTTCGGGCGCGCAGACCCTGACGAAGTGGCCGCCTCGCTTTACTGGCTTGTGGCCATCGGGCGAGTTCGCAGCCCAGACCTCGGCGCACAACCCTTGACCGGCGCGACCCGGTTTCGCCGCGTCTGACCTTCATCATGCTCGGCCGCCCTCGCCTGGACCGATCATCAGTGCGGCTGCAAGAGTGGCCTCAGATCGACGACCGCGCACTCGCCGCTGCACCGCAGGCAACCTACCGGCTGCGACGCGACGCGCTGCGTGCCTACGTCGGCAGAACACCGATGTCCGAGGTTGAGGCGCTCGGCGTCGATCGCCGCACGCTGTACCGGCTGCTGGCCCGGGCCCAGCGCCCTCACGCTGACGGGCGAATTTGGGGCTGGCGCGCCGTGGTGCCGCAGATCCGCGTCAAGTCTTACGAGCGCTTGTCGGCACCTAAGGTCCTGGTTCAAACCAAGGCGGGCAACGCCGGGGCTTTCGCGCAACTGTTGGCGCGTTTTCCGATGCTCGAGACGGCGCTTCGGCGCGAACTCACCAGCGGTCGGGTCCACCTTGTTGCTGGTGGTGAGCGCGGTCGGCTCAAGAACGTCAAGGCAGCCGCCGAACGGTTTCGGCAATCCTGTCGCGACCTCGGGCTCACCACGCGCGACTACCCACTGAATCAATCGGACAAGGCGGTGCGCAGCCTGGCCCGCACGCTTCGAGGCTGGATCACCGATGACGCGGCGCTGGCCGCGCGGGCGGCCGGCGCACGCATCAAGCCGTCCTCAGCATTGCGACGCCTCCCCGAACGCGCAGCCCTGCTGGCGTTCGACACCGTCGAATTCGACGCCCACAAGATGGACTTGCGCTTGAAGGTGCTCGACGTCGATCCGATCGGCAACGAGCATGTCTGGGAGATCGAGCGGGTGTGGCTGCTGGCGATCATCGACGTGGCCACCCGCTGCATCCTCGGCTGGCACCTGAGCTTGGCCCGGGAATGCAACCGCACGCATGTCGTGGCCACCATCAAGCACGCCGTCACACCTCAATGTCTGCCTTCCGTGACCCTGCCAGGCCTGCGCCTGTTGCCGACGGGAGGCCTCGTCTCTCAGAGCATCGAGGCCACGCGCTTTGCCTGCTGGCGCCAGATGAGGCTGGACAACGCACGGGCCCACCTGGCCACGACAAGCCTGGACGTCTTGTGCGAGACGCTTGGGTGCACGGCCGATTTCGGACCAGCCTATCAACCTGACGATCGCCCATTCATCGAACGCTTTTTCGGGACGGTAACCAGGACACTGTCGCGCCGCCTGCCCGGCGCATTGCCGGGGCCGGAGGGTGCGAAGGCAACGCTCGCCCGGTTGCGTCGCCCCGAGGACAGCCTGCGCTTGTTGGTCACGCCGCAGGAGCTGGATGAATTGCTTGCCGTTGCGATCTGGAATTACCACGGCACACCGCACTCGAGCCTGGGCGGCCAGACGCCGCTGGAGGTGATGCGTCGCCATGTGATGGGGACACTTGGCGAGTCCGCCCTGCCCCCAATGCGGCTGCGCCGCCTGCCACCGTTGCTGCGCGAGTTGCCGACGTTGCTTCACGATCCGGTTCTGTGCAGGGTTCACGGCAGCGCCGCCCACGGTTTGCGCCCTTACATCACCTTCATGCACGTGCGCTACACGAGCGATGAATTGACACGGTCGGCGCGCCTCATTGGTCAGCGCCTGCGCGTGCACGCCGATCCGAGCGACTTGCGACAGCTCACCGCAGTCACCGAAGACGGACAGATCCTGCAGCCCTTGCTGGCTTCCTCCATTTGGCGCCACGAGCCGCACTCGATGTGGCTGCGCCGCGAGTTCTTCAAGGCCAAGCGTGCGAAGGAGTTGAGCGTGGACGAGGGGCAGAACCCGATTGATGCGTTTGTCGAACAGCGACGGCGCAAGGCGGGCAAGCTCAAGCGCGCGGCAAGCGACATCGCACGCGTGCAACGTGATCGACAGCAGCCGAACACGGCCTCTCAGCTCACTCAAGACGATGCCAATGCTCAGGCGCCAACGTCGCCCGTACTGAGTCAACTGGCGACAGAACCCGTCAAGGCCAAACGGCTGCGCATTCCGCCGGGCTTTGCCCGCTGACTGGGTGTCGCCGAGCGAACTCCCCTAATTCCTTTCGTGCCAGGAGGCGCCAGCGGGCAGCGGCTGGACCCGCCTCAACTCCAGCCATTTGTGCGGCGCGCTTGGGGATGACAGCGCAGGCCGCGACGGAGTATTCATGCAGCCATTTGACGCTTCAACCGTGACGCCGAACCTGAGTTCTGGCAACAAGGCCCACGCTCGAACGACGCAACGCCAGCGGCGCGAGGCTTCGCCGCCCAACCCGCCAAACTACCCGCCAACCAGCTTGCTGACACCTGCGAACCACCCGCTGAGCCGGCGCCACTACCGCGTCGCGACGGCGGCAATCCAGGAGTTCGTCGACCTGGTGGAACTGTGCGTGCGGGTGATGATCCCGGGCGCCCTGATTCACGCCCGGCCCCGCATGGGCAAGACGCATGCGATCGAGTACATCAGCCTGCACCTGGGCCGACAGCGGCCTGACCTGCTGGTGCTGCGCCTGTCGTGTGAACACCACCGCAGCGCCTATGAAGGGCCGTTCTTCTCGGCGCTCTTGGCCGCCGCCGGCGTCCGCGATCCGCAGCCGTTGACGAACGCCCAGAAGCGATTCGCCCTCATGCGCCGGCTGCATGAGCAATTGCTGCTGCGCAAAGGGCACGTGGTGGTGCTGCTCTGCGATGAAGCCCAGCGGCTTTCCAAGCATGGGCTGGAGTGGCTGCGCGATGTGCACGACCAGCTCGCGCAGCAGGGCTACCGGATGATCACTTTCTTGGTCGGCCAATCGCAGTTGCTGGAACACAAGGCCCACTACCAACTCTCGGGCGACGAGCAAATCGTGGCGCGCTTCATGATCGAACAGCTGCAGTTCCGAGGGATCGCCGACGCGGCGGATGCCGCCACTTGTCTGGCGAGCTACGACTGCAGCCGGTACCCGGAGGACACCGGACCGACCTTCACCGAGTTCTTCCTTCCGCTTGCCTGGGGCGGTGGGATGCGCTTGGAGCACGCCGGGCCGACCCTTTGGAACGCCTTCGTTCAGGCGCATGCCGCAGCGCAATTGCAAGGGAGCGTTGAAATTCAGATGGACTACTTCACCCGGGCGGTCGAGTCGCTGCTGACGCAAACCCCGAGCTGGGACAGCCTGGGGCTGAACATGACCTCCGCGCACTGTGAGCGTGCCGTGCGGGAGTCAGGTTACGTCGCGGCACAGCAGACCGTGCGGCCCCAAGCCTGAGCAGCCGTCATGGTCCTGCCTATCCTCGTGCCGCCAACCTTGGGTTGGCAAACACCCGACGAAGCATCGGCCGCAATCTGTCGGCGATTCTTCACCACCAAGCAGAGCCGCAATCGACGCAGGGGCCGCACGCGATGTCTGTCAACCATGGAGTTGCGACGAACGCTGATCGCGCATTGGCTGCCGGTGGCCAAGCGCTGTACGCCACCACCATTGGCGCCCCTGACTCACAGGGCGCGCGCTGACACCTGCCCGCGGACAGTTCTGCGACAGTGCGAAGCAATGCTGCGGCAGCTGCTGCGTCGAAGGCGACGAGCTCTCGGCTTGACTC
>JBBRZR010000431.1:0-4306 GCA_038236495.1 Burkholderiales bacterium | reverse complement strand
GCATCGCGTGGAACACACCCTGGATGCTGGCGATCAACTATGCCGCGCTCGCAGCGGCCATCTGGTGGGTCTATCGATCCGGCAAGAGCGTCCGCACCGGTTGACGCTGAACCGCAACTGGATGTTCGTTGGCGCACAGACCATGGCACCCGTTAAGCGTGAGTATTGCTTTTCCGCTTTGGTTGTAACGCCACTGGGTCGGCGCTGTAAGACGCAAGACCACGATCATTGATGCACAAAGACGGGTCCAGTCGGCCCACAGCGGTTTGAAAGTCCGATGCCACGCTCGTTTCTCACGGCTGCGTCTGCGGTCAATTCGGTCCAGCGTGTTGAACAGGAGTTTTCATGAAGAACTTGTTTGCTGTAGCCGTCGGCACTGTGCCCTCGTTCGTGACCAGCGCAGCCTTCGCGCAAAACGGGTCCATGATGAATGGCGGTATGGGCGGTGGCGGTTGGATGGGCGGATATGGCGGCTATTGGCTGCCGGTCCTGCTTGTCGTTGTGGTGGGTCTCGTGGCGTGGGTCATCATGCAAAAGCGCAAGTGATGACGAACAGCCGCGTCGCCGGGCTGCTCAGCCGGTGGGTATATCAAGGCAGGGATACTCGACTGCCGGTCTTGGCGCTGAGACCGATCAGCTGATAACCACGCGACTTCTTGACACCGACCGAGACCCTCGAGGTTTTGATGCTGAAGCTGCCCTTCACTCGCCGACAACTGCGCAACACCGCGTGTGTGACGTTGCTCGCGTGGATGTTCGCGCTGCTGTCCGGGGTGGCGAACGCGTGTCTGATTCAACAAAACCGGCACGGTGAGCTCGGGTCTGTCTCGTCGCAGGCGGACCCAATGGTCGAGGGCACTGCTGGGCCGGCGACTCGACAGGTGCAGCACGTCCATCATCATGGCGATGACGAAGACGATGGACTCGACAACGGCAGCGCCAAGGCGGGCTGCCTGAAATTCTGCGCTGACGAGTCTTCGGCGGTTACCAAGAGCAAAGCGGCCCAGGCCGACGTACCTGGCCCTATCCCCGTGGCCAGCACGCCATGGCTGTCGGCGGCGCCTGTCGCCGCGGCCTCTCAGTGGTCACGGCTCGAACGGCCTGCCTCTGTCGGGCCGCCGCTGTTCATCCGCTTCTTGCGGCTGACGATTTAACGCGCTCAGCCAGGCCACTGGCGCAAACCGCTGCCGGCACTTGGTTACACCTTTCAGCCCGTTGATCGGTCAGTCTGTGGTGTGTGTCATCGCCATGCGGCCGAGCCGCCTGCGTCCATTCCCGCCCTTCCGGGTCCACACCGGATCCACCACCCCCCAGGAGTTCACCATGACCGCATTTCACACACTCGCTGCCTTGTCTGTTGCCGCCCTTGCCACAGCCTGTGCAAGCCCCGATGCCATGAACGCTGCCCCCGCCTCGCCCGGCATGTCCGGAATGTCCGGCATGGCTGCACCCGCGCCCATGGCCGCGATGGAGCCCCGCATGAAGGCCATGCAGGAGATGCACCAGAAGATGATGGGCGCCAAGACGCCTGAAGAGCGTCAGGCCCTGATGGCAGACCACATGAAGGCCATGCAAGGCGGCATGGCGATGATGAAGGAAATGCACGGCATGCAGGGCATGGGTGCGCCAGGCGGCATGGCTGGCATGGCCGACGGCAAAGGCATGCCGATGGACATGGCCAAGCGCAATCAGATGATGAGTGACCATATGGCCATGATGCAGATGATGATGGGCATGATGGCGGATCGGATGCCCCCAGCGCCGGCCACGAAATAAGTGGGTGCGGTCATGAGCATCATGTCCGACATCGTCCCTCCACCGTCCGCTTCCGCTTACGGTTTCCACTGCACCCTGCCAAAACAGGACTTCGCCCAGGCCGTTACCAAGGTGACCGAGGCCCTCAAGACCGAGGGTTTCGGTATCCTGACCGAAATCGACGTGCAGGCGACCATGAAGGCAAAGCTTGGCATCGAGGGGCGGCCCTATCGAATCCTCGGCGCCTGCAATCCGCCGCTGGCCCACCGCGCGTTGAGCGCGGAGCCTGATATCGGCTTGCTGCTGCCGTGCAATGTCGTCGTTCGCCAGGAAGAAGACGGCGAACTTGTCGTCGGCTTCATGGATCCGGTCGCGGTGCTGCAGATGACTACCAACCCCGAGGTGGCGCGCGTTGCCCATGAAGTCCGAGAGCGGCTGGACAGGGTGAAGACCGTGTTGGTCAACGGCGCCACACCCAAGAATCAGCTCTGAAGGAGAAAATCATGTTCTACGACGGTGCTTACACCATGGGCGGCATGCACGGCCTGTGGTGGTTCTTCTGGATGGTGTTGATCGGCGTGATCGTGTTCTACGGTTGGGGCAGCCCGAGCGAAAAACGCCGACGCCCGCGCGAGTCGCCGCTCGACGTCTTGCAGCGGCGCTTGGCCAGCGGCGAAATTGCGCCCGAGCAATACGAGCAACGAAAGGCGTTGCTCGACCGTGATGCCAGGGCCCCGACCTGACTGCGGCAGGATTCGAAGTCGCGCGGGCCATACCACCTGCCCTTCACACCTTGCCAGGGTCTGTCTTCGACGGACCAACCGGTGCTGCCGGCTCGGGTGCTGCGACAGCAATGGCACGCTTGGACGACTGCTTCAAGGGTGTCAAACCTGTCATCCCCATGCGCGGTTTTGGTCGCGGGCAACATCCGCGTCGTTCGCAAGTTTGCCGCCTATCTCAAGCGCTTCCACAACACGGCCACCGTAGCGGAGTTGCGCCAGGTCCAACGGCATCGAGTTGACGCCGGCAACTCGCCCATCACGCTCAACGCGGTGCTCACCGGGCTAAAGTTCTTCTTCGACCTCATGCTTGACGGCGGCGAGCTGATGGCTCGGATGCAGCCATTGAAGCTGCCGCGCACTTTGCCTGTCGAGCTGAACATGCCGAAGCCCGCTGGGCTGATCGCCCCAGCGCGCAACGGCAAGCACCACGCGGCGTTGTGGGCGGCCCATGGCGCCGGTAGCAGAGTTCCGTGCGATAGCGGGGCTGCCTGTCGTCGAGGCGCCACCTGCCGCGCGGTGTGCTCCGGCGCACCGACAGTGCTGCGGGCGCACTGCCACTATCGGTCAAGGGTGTAGTGCAAGCGCCCGCCAGGTGCCACGCAAGCACCTCCGACCAAGGCAACATCATGAACTGGCAAGCGCATGCCTGACTGGGCGCGTTGGGCACTCTTGGGTCTGCTGTGGCCACTGCTGTGGCTGCAAGCCTGGCACGTCCGGCGCACCTCGCCGCGGATGCCGGAGCCGCCGGGTCATCGCGCCGGCACGGCAGGGCACGGCTCGCTCCTGCGTCTCCTGGTGGCCGGCGATTCGGGCGCTGCCGGGGTGGGTGCCGCCTGTCAGGAGCAGGCGGTGTGTGGACAACTGGTCCGGCGGCTGAGCCGGCACCACACCGTCCAGTGGTGCGTGCTGGCGGTCAAATGGGCTGGACTCGCCGGGCTTGCTCCAGTTGCTGAAGGACTCGCCTGCGGCGCGGTTCGACGTGGTGGTGCTTTCGATGGGCGCCAACGATGCCACCGGCCTGTGCGCTCCGATGCAGTGGGCGCAGTGGCAGAAACGCCTGGCCGAACTGATCGACGACCGCTTCAAGCCCAACCTGCTGGTGCACAGCGCTGTGCCGCCCATGCATGCCTGCAAAGCCCTCCCGCAGCCGCTGCGCTGGTTCATGGGCCGCTGGGCGCGGCAGATGAACACCACGCTGCAGGGCCAGCTTGCCGATCAGCATCGGCGCACCCTGCACTGGCACCCGGAGTCAACGACGAGCGCCGGCATGGCTGCGGACGGCATTCATCCAAGTCCCGCAGGCTACTCGGTCTGGGCCGCCGGCCTGAGCCGGCACATCCCGGCTACGCAGGCAAGGTTTACGCGCTAACTTGCGCCCAGTTTGACCAGATGCGGCCGATGAATCGGCACGTGCTGGCGGAGCATGTTCAGCCGAGATGGGCGGCCGCTGTCATGAAGCGTCAATCCAAACTGATGCAAGACAAGCGCTGGGAGGTACAGCTTTTGCCGTCCTGCGTGGACATACCCGGCGAGTTGCTCGCGCTCTGCAAAACTCAGTCGCTCGTCGCGCAGCCTCGCGCCTACTTCCGCCAGAAGGCCTCGACCGCCTTCATCCGCCGCCGCTTCTCGGTCGTGACGTAGACGGTCGTAGTGGCCAGCGACGCGTGTCCCAGGTTTTGCTGCGCGATCTCTATCGGCATCCCGCTGGCAATCGCATGGCTGGCGTGCGAGTGGCGCATCCAGTGGGTGCTGGCTTTTGCAAAGCGCTC
>JBBRZR010000430.1:0-4330 GCA_038236495.1 Burkholderiales bacterium | reverse complement strand
TGGCCCAGCGCCATCGCGCCGCCATTGACGTTGACCTTGTCGCGGTTGAGCCGCAGGTCACGGATGAACTTTTCGGCCACCACGGCAAAGGCCTCGTTGATCTCCCACAGGTCGATGTCGTCCACCGTCAAGCCAGCCTTGGCCAGCGCCTTGCGGGCGGCAGGCACCGGCGCGTTGAGCATCAGCGTGGGCGAGTCCCCGACGTTGGCGTAGGCCACCACGCGGGCACGCGCCTTCATGCCGTGTTTCTTGGCGTAGCTGGGCGAGGCCAGCAGCAGCGCGCCCGAGCCATCGACCACGCCCGACGAGTTGCCGGCGTGGTGCACGAAGTTGATGTCCAGGTCCGGGTACTTGGCCGCGATCAGCTTGCGGAAGGTGGTGCCGCGCTCGTCCAGCGCCTGGTCGGCCAACGTGGCAAAGGCCGGCTTCAGGCCGGCCAGGCCCTCGGCGGTGGTCTGCGGGCGCGGAAACTCCTCCTTGTCCAGCGCCAGCGTGCCGTCGGCGCGGTAGACCGGCAGCAGGCTCCTGGCGAAGTGACCCCCGGCGATGGCTGCCGCGGCGCGCTGCTGGCTGACCAGGGCGAGTGCGTCCAGGTCGGCGCGGCTGATGCCCTCCAGCGTGGCGATGGCATCGGCGCAAATGCCCTGGTGCGGCTGCGGATGGCGCTCGCGCAGGCGCAGATTGCCGCTGTCCATCAGACCGACGCCGTCGCGCAGCGTGGCAGTCATCGACATCATCTCGCAGCCACCGGCCACCATCAGGTCTTCCATGCCCGACATGATCGAGGCCGCGGCCAGGTTGACAGTGGTGATGCCCGAGCCGCAAAAGCGGTCGAGTGTCATGCCGCTGGAGCGCACGTCGTAGCCGGCATCCAGTGCCGACATGCGGCCCAGGTCACCGGCCTGGGTGCCGCGCTGGGTGCTGGTGCCCCACAGGATGTCGTCGATCTCGGCGGTGTTCAAGTTGTTGCGCTCGGCCAGCGCCTTGAGCACGGTGGCGCCCAGATGCTGCGGGTGCATGTCGGCCAGGGCGCCTTTGCCCACTTTGCCAATGCCACGCGGGGTGCGGCAAGCGTCGATGATCAGGGCGTCGGTCATGGCCAATCTCCAGTGGGCGGTAAGTAATCGGCGGATTGTGGGCCGCTGCCGTTGCGCGGCACAGTCCGGCGGGTGACAGTGGGCCCCTGCGGCGGCCGCTACGCTGGCCGCTGCACCGAACGCCGCCCAGAACGAGGAGAACCCATGCCCGAGAAAACCCTGCCCCCCTTCGAAATGATCCGCCTGGACCTGCGCGCCAGCGTGGCCGTGCTGACGCTGAACCGCCCGCAGCGCCTGAACGCAGCGCCGCCGCAGATGTTTGCCGAGATCCACGACGCCCTGCGCGCCCTGCCCGGCCTGGGCGCCCGTGCGCTGCTGATCACCGGCGAGGGCCGTGCTTTTTGCAGCGGTGCCGATATCCAGAACAGGGGCGCGGCCACCGGCTCACGGGGCGAGAACACCCACAAGGTGCTGACCGAGGTCTACAGCCCGGTGATGCTGGCGCTGTCGCAATTGGCCATTCCGGTGATCGCGGCGGTCAACGGTGTGGCGGCGGGCATCGGCTGCTCGCTGGCGCTGGCGGCCGACTTCACGCTGGCCGCCCGCTCGGCCTACTTTCTGGAGGCTTTTGTCAACATCGGCCTGGTGCCCGACGGCGGCGCAACCTGGATGCTGGCACGCCAGGTGGGCAAGGCCCGCGCCACCGAGATGATCATGCTGGGCGAACGCATCCCCGCCGAGCGTGCCGAACAGTGGGGCCTGATCTACCGCGCGGTGGACGACGCCGAGCTGATGGCCCAGGCGCTGGCGCTGGCCGAACGCCTGGCCAACGGCCCGACGCTGGCGCTGGGCCTGATGCGGCGCGGTCTGGCGCTGGCACTCTCGCAAAGCTATGACGACGCGATGGCCACGGAAGCCGTGCACCAGGGCAAGGCGGCCGACAGCGCCGATGCAGCCGAGGGCGGACGGGCGTTTCTGGAGCGTCGCAAAGCCGTCTTCAAGGGCGTCTGATGACCGCCAACCCGCAGCCCGATGACTCAGCGCCGGTGGCGTCCGGCCCCAGCCCGGCCGACCAACCCGTGGGCTACAACACCCCCGCCGTCGAGGCCTGGATAGACCAGCACGTGCCCACGCTGCGCACCCCGCTGACCTGGACACGGCTCGAAGGCGGCCACTCCAACCTGACCTACCAGATCGAGGACGCAGAAGGCCGGCTTGCCGTGATCCGCCGCCCGCCGATGGGCGAGTTGCTGCCCAAGGCCCACGACATGGCGCGCGAATGGGCGCTGATCAGCGCACTCGGGGCCACCGCGGTGCCGGTGCCACGTGCGCTGGGCTTTTGCGCCGATCCGTCGGTGACCGGCGCGCCCTTCTACCTGATGGGCCATGTCGATGGCCACCCGCTCTACACCGCCGACGACGCCCGCCGCTGGCTGCCCGAGCCGCTGCGCCCGACCCTGGCCGATTCGTTCATCGACGTGCTGGCCGACCTGCACGGGGTGGACCCCGACGCGGTGGGCCTGGGCGACCTGGGAAAAAAGGACGACTACATCGGCCGCCAGCTCAAGACCTGGTACCGGTCCTGGAACGCGTCGATCGCCGGCGCCCAGCTCGACGACCCGCGGGCCCATGCGCTGCAGCAGTACTTTCTGGCGCACACGCCAGAGCAGGGCCCGGCGCGCATCGTGCATGGCGACTACGGCCTGCACAACACGCTGATCGGTGCCGACGGCCACATTGCCGCCGTGGTGGACTGGGAGATCTCGACCCTGGGCGACCCCCTGGCCGATCTGGCCTACGCGCTGAACCAGTGGGCCGAACCGGACGACCCGCCGGCGGTGCGGGGTGATCCACCCACGGCGCTACCAGGATTCCCGTCGCGCCGCGCGCTGGCGGATCGCTATGCCCGGCGAACCGGCCGCGACCTCTCGAAGCTCGACTTCTACATCGGCTTCAACCGCTGGAAGTCGGCCGCCATCGTGCACGGTGTTTACGCCCGCTACCTGGAGGGCAAAAAGAGCACCGTGGGTGTGGACCTGGACGGCTTGAAGCGCTCGATCCTGCAGTCGCTGACGCTGGCCGAATCTGCGGTGGAGCGGCTGCAGCGGCACGCCTGATGCAACGCCGGACAGCGCGCCAGTGACCACCCCAGTTACCGCGCCGGTTACCGCGCCAGTTAACGCGCCAGTTAACGCGCCAGTTAACGCGCCGGTGCAGGCTGGCCGGCCATGCGCCGCAAGCGCCTTAGCGCTTGGCCAGCAACTGCTGCATCACCTCACCGCCTGTGCGGTAGGAGTGGCAGGTATCGACCAGCGCCTCCAGCTTCCAGACCCGCATCGGCTCGGGCTGGCCGGGCTGGCGCGGTGCGTAGTTGCTGGACGCAAAGGCCTGCACGGCGGCGGCAGCCATCACGTCCAGCAGCGCCAGCACATGGGTGCATCCCTCCACCCCGCCCAGCCGCTCGCGCAGCGCCTTCCGAAACCCGCGCCCGATCGACAAACCCACCACCCGCTGGAAGTTCAGGTTGACCTCGGCGCAGCCCTCGTAAGGCGTGGCCGGCATGGCGGACGCCACCGCCTGGATGTGGCGCGAGCGGTCCACCGACAGCCGAAGCTGCATGTGGTGCAAGGCTGAGCCGGCAGCGCAGGGGCCGCGGAAGTCGCTGTTGTACTCAAACGGCCGGGTGTCGATGAAGCGGCCGTCGATGTCGATCAGGCCATCCCCGCGCCTGAAGCTGCGGCAGACGATGCTGCGGGTGCAGATCGCCTCCCGCGGCGCGGGCTCGGGCAGCAGCCAGCCGCCGGCCAGGTCGGCGTGTTGCGCCTCGCCCGCTGCCAAAGGGCTTGATCCCGCCTGAGTCACCCGGCGGCCGATCAGTGGCGGAAGACGACCGGCATGCTGACATCCTCGTCGCTGCCTTCGTTCATCCGGATCTCGTTGCGGCCCACCACCAGGTGGTGCACCTCGTCCGGGCCGTCGGCCAGGCGCAGCGTGCGCTGGGTCGAGTACATGCGGGCCAGCGGTGTCTTTTGCGACACGCCCAGCGCGCCGTGCATCTGGATCGCCTGGTCGATGATCTTGCACACCTGCTCGGGCACCAGCGCTTTGACCATGTGCACCCAGATGCGGGCCTCGCGGTTGCCCAGCACGTCCATCGCCTTGGCGGCCTTGAGCACCATCAGGCGCATCGCCTCGATCTCGATCCTGGCGCGCGAGATCTTCTCGAGGTTGCCGCCCAGCATCGCCAGCGGCTTGCCGAACGCCTCGCGCGACATGCCCCGGCTGACCATCAG
>JBBRZR010000429.1:0-4342 GCA_038236495.1 Burkholderiales bacterium | reverse complement strand
TGCTCTTGCTGCCGCGGTCGGCGGTGGCCGAGAATTGGCCCTTGGTCAGGCCGTAGACGCCGTTGTTCTCGACGATGTAGACCATGCGCACCGCCCGCCGCATGGCATGCACAAACTGGCCAATGCCGATGGACGCCGAATCGCCGTCGCCCGACACCCCCAGGTACAGCAGGTCGCGGTTGGCCAGGTTGGCGCCGGTCAGCACGCTGGGCATGCGGCCATGCACCGTGTTGAAGCCGTGGCTGGCGCCCAGAAAGTAGTCGGGGGTCTTGCTGGAGCAGCCTATGCCCGACAGCTTGGCCACCCGGTGCGGGGCGATGTCAAGCTGCCAGCAGGCCTGCACGATGGCGGCCGAGATCGAGTCGTGGCCACAGCCGGCGCACAAGGTGCTGATCTTGCCCTCGTAGTCGCGCCGGGTGTAGCCGACCTTGTTGCGGACCAGCGTGGGGTGGTGCAGCTTGGGTTTGGTGAGGTAGGTCATGCGGGGGGTTCTGTGTCAACTCGGATCAACTGGGATCAGACGATGCGTTCGCGGCGCGGTGCCACGGCCAGGGCGTGAACATGGGTGGTGATGGCCTGGGTGATGAAGCGCGCGGTGATCGGCGTGCCGTCGTAGTGCAACACCTTGGTCAGCCAGGCCGGGTCGATCTCCAGCTCGTTGATCAGCAGCGTGCGCATCTGGGCGTCGCGGTTTTGCTCGACCACAAACACATGGTCGTGCGCCGAGATGAAGTCGTGAACGCTGGCCGGGAACGGAAACGCCCGCAGCCGCATCGCGTCCAGGTGAATGCCGGACTCGGCCAGCGCCTCCAGCGCCTCGTCCATCGCCGGTGAGGTCGAGCCGAAGTACAGCACGCCCAGGCGCGTGCGCTTGGCCGCCGGATGCAGCGCCGGCTGCGGCACCAGATCGGCTGCGGTGGCGAACTTTTTGAGCAGGCGCTTGACGTTGTAGGTGTAGTCGGCCCCGGTCTCGCTGTAGCGAGCGTAGGGGTCGCGCGTGGTGCCGCGGGTAAAAAACGCGCCCAGGGTCGGGTGCGTGCCCGGCAGCGTGCGCCAGGGGATGCCGTCGCCGTCCACGTCCTTGTAGCGGCCAAAATCCCTGCCCGATTCCAGCTCGGCGGCCGTCATCACCTTGCCGCGGTCATAGCGTTGGGTGTCATCCCACTTGAGCGGCTCGCACAGGCGCTGGTTCATGCCGATGTCCAGGTCGGTCATCACGAACACCGGTGTCTGCAGCCGGTCGGCCAGGTCTAGCGCGGTGGCAGCGTGCTCAAAACATTCCGCCGGGTCTTGCGGCAGCAGCAGCACATGCTTGGTGTCACCGTGCGAGGCATAGGCGCAGCTGATCAGGTCGGCTTGTTGGGTGCGGGTGGGCATGCCGGTGGACGGCCCGCCGCGCTGCACGTTGATGATGGTCAGCGGGATCTCGGCAAAGTAGGCCAGTCCGATGAACTCGGTCATCAGCGACACGCCCGGGCCCGAGGTGGCAGTGAAGGCGCGGGCGCCGTTCCAGCCGGCGCCGGTGATCATGCCGATCGAGGCGATCTCGTCCTCAGCCTGAACGATGGCGAACTTGTGCTCGCCGGTCTCGGCGTCCACCCGGTACTTGCGGCAGTACTTGTCAAACGCCTCGGCCACCGACGACGACGGCGTGATCGGGTACCAGGCACACACCGTGGCGCCGCCGTAGACACATCCCAAGGCTGCGGCGGCATTGCCCTCGACAAAGATGCGGTCGCCAACCTGGTTGGACTTCTTGACCTGCAAGCCCATCTTGGGCGACTTGGGCGGCATCAGGTGGTCACGCGCAAAACTGCGGCCGGCCTGCAAGGCCCGCACATTGGATTCGAGCAGGCGCTCCTTGCCGCGGTACTGCTCGCCAAACAAGCCCTCGATCACGTCGGCCGCGATGCCCATCAATTGGGACAAGGCGCCCAACACCATGATGTTCTTGAACAGCTGGCGCTGGCGAGAGTCCTCGTAGGTGGCGTTGCAGATCGCTGTGACCGGCATGCCGATGACCGAGATGTCGTCGCGGAAGGCCTCGGGCGGCAGCGGCTTGGTGCTGTCGTAGAACAAATAGCCGCCGGGCTCGACCTCGGCCACATCGGGGCCCCAAGTTTGCGGGTTCATCGCCACCATCATGTCGATGCCGCCACGCCGGCCCAGCCAGCCGCGCTCGCTGACCCGCACCTCGTACCAGGTTGGCAGGCCCTGGATGTTGCTCGGAAAGATGTTGCGCGGGCTGACCGGCACGCCCATGCGCAATATGGCCTTGGCAAACAACTCGTTGGCCGAGGCCGATCCCGAGCCGTTGACGTTGGCAAACTTGACGACAAAGTCGTTCACCGCCTCGATGCGCTTCATGCGGCGGTCTCCAGCCGTTTGGCACCGGGTTTCTTGTCGCGGCAACTCGGCCCGGCCTGGGTGGTGCGCAGCAAGAACTTCTGCATGTCCCAGGCCCCCGTGGGGCAGCGCTCGGCACACAGGCCGCAGTGCAGGCAGACGTCCTCGTCCTTGACCATCACCCGCTGGGTCTTGAGCCCGCCGCTGACGTAGAGGTCTTGCGCCAGGTTCAGCGCCGGTGCGCTCAGGCGCCCTCTCAGGTCGGTCTCGTCGCCGTTGGCAGTAAAGCTGATGCAGTCCATCGGGCAGATGTCGACACAGGCGTCGCACTCGATGCACTGCTTCTCATTGAAGACCGTCTGCACATCGCAGTTCAGGCAGCGCTCGGCCTCTTTGAAGGCGGTGGCCAGATCAAAGCCCAGCTCGACCTCGACCTTGATGCTTGAGAGCGCCTTCTGGGCGTTGGCCCAGGGCACCTTGAAGCGCAGGTCGTTGGACACCGCGTTGTGGTAGCTCCACTCGTGGATGCCCATTTTTTGCGACAGCAGGTTCAGGTGCGGCGGCGGGCGCTGGGTGACCGGCTCACCGTGCAAGAAGCGGTCGATCGACACCGCAGCCTCATGGCCATGGGCCACGGCGGTGATGATGTTCTTGGGGCCGAAGGCCGCATCGCCGCCAACAAACACCCGCGGCAGGCTGGCCTGGAAGGTCTTGGCATCCACCGTGGGCATGCCGTGGGCATCGAAGGCCACACCGCAGTCGCGTTCTATCCACGGAAAGCTGTTTTCTTGCCCCACCGCGATCAGCACCTCGTCGCAGCCAAACTCGACCTCGGGCGCGCCGGTGGGCACCAGGCGGCGTTTGCCTTGGGCGTCGTACACCGCCTCGACCACCTCGAAGCGCATGCCGACCAGCACGCCGGCCTGGTGCACAAACGCGGTGGGCACATGGAAGTTGATGATCGGGATGCCTTCGTGCTGGGCGTCCTCCTTCTCCCAGGGCGAGGCTTTCATCTCGTCGAAGCCCGAGCGCACGATCACCTTGACATCCTCGGCACCCAGGCGACGCGCCGACCGGCAGCAGTCCATCGCGGTATTGCCACCACCCAGCACGATCACCCGTTTTTTGACCTGGGTGACATGCTGGAACGAGACCGAGGCCAGCCAGTCGATGCCGATGTGGATGGACTCGGCTGCCTCGGTGCGGCCAGGCAGATCAAGATCACGGCCACGCGGCGCGCCGCAGCCGACAAACACAGCGTCCCAGCCCTGGCCCAGCAGCGCCGTCATCGAGTCAATGCGCTGACCGGACTTGAAATCAACCCCCAGGTTCAGGATGTAGTCGCACTCTTCGTCGATCACGCTCTCGGGCAGGCGAAAGCGCGGGATCTGGGTGCGGATGAAGCCGCCTGCCTTTTTCTCGCCATCGAACACGGTGACCGCATAGCCCTGGCTGACCAGGTCGCGCGCCACCGTGAGCGACGCTGGCCCCGCGCCGACGCAGGCCACCCGCTTGCCATTTTTGTGGCTGGCGCGCGGCATGCGGGCGCGCACATCGTCGCCCTTGAAATCAGCCGCCACCCGCTTGAGGCGGCAGATCGCCACCGGCTCGGGCTTGCTGGCATTCTCTTCTTCGACCCTGCCGCGTCGGCAAGCCGGCTCGCAGGGCCGGTCACAGGTTCGGCCCAACACGCCCGGAAAGACGTTGGACACCCAGTTGACCATGTAGGCGTCGTCGTAACGGCCCTGGGCGATCAGGCGGATGTACTCGGGGACGGGAGTGTGGGCCGGACAGGCCCATTGGCAATCAACGACCTTGTGGAAGTATTCCGGGTCGGCCACATCGGTGGGACGCACGTTGAGCAGTCTCCAGGTTTGAGGTGTCCTTACACACGGTGGCCCAAGCTGACGATCCTGGCCGCCCGTGCGGGGCACCCCTTGTCATGATTTGCAGTCTACGGCGGCGGCTGCGGCCCGCGTAGGCGGGGCAACCCGGT
>JBBRZR010000428.1:0-4352 GCA_038236495.1 Burkholderiales bacterium | reverse complement strand
GATGGGCATGGGCGAGCCGCTGCAAAACTACAGCGCGCTGCTGCCGGCCCTCCGGGTGATGCTCGATGACCACGGCTACGGCCTGTCGCGCCGGCGGGTGACGGTATCTACCTCCGGTGTGGTGCCGATGATCGAGCGTCTGCAGGCCGACTGCCCGGTGGCGCTGGCGGTGTCGCTGCATGCGCCCAATGACGCGCTGCGCGAGCAACTGGTGCCGCTGAACCGCAAGTACCCGCTGTCCGAGCTGATGGCCGCCTGCCGCGCCTACCTGGCGGCCGCGCCGCGTGACTTCATCACCTTCGAATATTGCATGCTCGACGGCGTCAACGACAGCCCCGAGCAGGCCCGTGAACTCATTGCGCTGGTGCAAGGGCAGGGTGCTTCGGCACGTGTGCCCTGCAAGTTCAACCTGATCCCGTTCAACCCGTTCCCGGCCTCGGGCCTGACCTGCTCGCCGCGTGACCGGGTGATGGCCTTTGCCAAGCTGCTGCAGGACGCCGGCATCGTCACCACCGTGCGCAAGACCCGCGGTGACGATATCGATGCGGCCTGCGGCCAGCTGGCCGGCGAGGTGCAGGACCGCACCCGGGTGCAAGCCCGGTTGACCCGCCCGGTGATCCGTATCGAGGCCCTGCCGTCGGGCGCCGCATGACCGGCACCCGCGCACCGTCGGGCCGCGGCGCCAGGCCAGGCTGGCTGGTTTTTTGGGGGCTGGCCGGGGCGATCGTCGCCGCCGGCCTGGGCGCTTGTGTTGGCCCCGCCGCCTTGCCGCCGGACCAGCCGCGCGCCATTGCCACGGCGTCCGACCAGACCGACGCCGACCGCCGCGCGCGCACCCGTATGGAGCTGGCCAGTGCTTATTTTGGCCAGGGCCAGATCGAAACCGCGCTCGACGAGGTCAAGCGCGCCCTGGTGGCCAATCCCAACCTGGCCGAGGCCTACAACCTGCGGGCCTTGATCTACGCTGCGATGGGTGAAGACCGGCTGGCCGAGGACAGTTTTGCCCGGGCGCTGCAGATCAACCCGGTCGACGGTGCCACCCTGCACAACCAGGCCTGGTTTTTTTGCCAGCGTGACCGGTTCGGTCCGGCGCAGGCCCAGTTCTCTGCGGTGCTGGCCCTGCCGAATTACCGCGACGTGGCCCGCACCCAGCTGGCCAGGGGCGTGTGTTACGGCCGGGATCGCCAGTGGCCTGAGGCCGAGGCCGCGCTGATGCGCGCTTACGAGCTGGAGCCAGCCAACCCGGCCATCGGCGTCAGCCTGGCCGAGGTGCTGTACCAGCGCCAGGACTTTGAGCGTGCGCGCTTCTACATTGGCCGGGTCAATGACGCGCCTGGTGCGTCCAACGCGCAAACGCTGTGGCTGGCGTCGCGCATCGAGCGCAAGCTCGGCAGTGAATCCGCCTCGCGTCAGTTCGGTGCCCGGCTGCGCGAGCGCTTTCCGAAATCTCCCGAGGCTTCGCTGTTCGAGCGCGGCCGATTTGATGACTGAGCCTTTCGCCACCCCTTCCCGCTCAACGCCTGGCGCTGAGCCGCCCGTGCCCGGCGGTGCCAGCGATGCCGCCAGCAACGGTGTGGCGGGCGCCATGCTGCGTGCGGCGCGCCAGCAGCAGGGCCTGCATATCGCTGCGTTGGCGGCCTCGATCAAGGTGTCGCCGGCCAAGCTGGAGTCGCTCGAATCGGGCCGGTACCACGAGTTGCTCGACGTCACCTTCAGCCGGGCGCTGGCGCAGACGGTCTGCCGCGTGCTCAAGATCGACCCGGCGCCGGTGCTGGCGCAGATGCCGGGCGCGCCGCCCGATGCGCTGGGTCGGGTCGATGGCGGGCTGAACATGCCCTACCGGGAACGGCCGGGCCGCGTGATGTCCGCGGATTGGGCGCCCTGGCGCCACCCGGTGTTGTGGCTGGTGGCGTTGCTGCTGATCGCGGCCGCCGCGTTTGTGCTGGTGCCCAGCTCGGCCGTGCGTGACTTGGCGTTGCCAGGCAGCGCGGCCACCGTGCCGGTGATGCCACCGGGCGGCGCCGCTGCTGTGGGACCCGATGGCGCAGCCTTGCCGCCGGGCGATGGCGCGTCTGCGGTCCCTGGTGCGTCGCTAGCCGCACCGGGCCCGGCGTCTGGCGCGCTGGCCGCCGCCGATCTGGAGGCTGGCCGGGCAGGCTCGGCGGTGTCCAGTGCCGGCACGGCTGCTGCGAGCCCTGCAGTCGCTGGCGATACCCTCGCATTGCGGGCCGTGCAGGCGACCTGGGTGCAAGCCGTTGACGGCAGCGGTCAGACCTTGATGGCGCGCCTGATCCCCGCTGGCGAAACCGTGGAATTGACCGCCCAACCCCCGGTGCGGCTCAGAATCGGCAACGCCAGCGGCACCGAGCTCAGCTTCCGCGGCAAACTGGTGGACCTGCGAACATCCGCACGCGACAACATCGCCAACATCACGCTGCCCTGACCGCAGCGCCTACCTCCGCTGACACCCGCCGACACTGCCCGCCATGCCAACCGACAACGACGACCTGCTGCTGATCACCCCCGCCTTGCCGGCCGCCCGCCGCTCGCGCCAGGCCCGCGTGGTCTGGGGCGACCGGGTGGTCACGGTCGGTGGCGACGCACCGGTGCGGGTGCAGTCCATGACCAACACCGACACGGTGGACGTGATCGGCACGGCGATACAGGTCAAGGAGCTGGCGATTGCCGGATCGGAGATGGTGCGCATCACCGTCAACACGCCCGAGGCCGCCCGCGCTGTGCCGGCGATCCGCGAGCAACTCGACCGCATGGGTATCGACGTGCCGTTGGTGGGCGATTTCCACTACAACGGCCATACCCTGCTGACCGAGCACCCGGACTGCGCTGCGGCACTCAGCAAGTACCGCATCAACCCGGGCAATGTCGGCAAGGGCCAGAAGCGTGACCGCCAGTTTGCCCAGATGATCGAGGCCGCCTGCCGCCACGACAAACCCGTGCGCATCGGCGTCAACTGGGGCAGCCTGGACCAGGAGCTGCTGGCCCAGATGATGGACGACAACGCCCTGCGCGCCGCGCCCTGGGATGCCAAGCAGGTGATGGTTCAGGCGCTGCTGCAGTCGGCGCTGCAATCCGCCGCCTGGGCGCAAGAACTGGGCATGAGCGCCAACCAGATCATCATCAGCTGCAAGGTCAGCGGCGTGCAAGACCTGATCACCGTCTACCAGGCACTGGCCGCACGTTGCGACTATCCGCTGCACCTGGGCCTGACCGAGGCCGGCATGGGCACCAAGGGCACGGTGGCGTCGGCCGTGGCCATCGGCCAGTTGCTGCAGCAGGGCATCGGCGACACCATCCGCGTCAGCCTGACGCCGCAGCCTGGCGAGGCCCGCACCCAGGAGGTGGTGGTGGCGCTGGAGATCCTGCAAGCGCTGGGCCTGCGCAACTTCAACCCGAGTGTCACCGCCTGTCCCGGCTGCGGCCGCACCACCAGCACCACCTTCCAGGTGCTGACCCAGCAGATCGACGACCACCTGCGGGCGATGATGCCGGTCTGGAAGGTCAAATATCCCGGTGTCGAGAACCTCAAGGTCGCGGTGATGGGCTGCATCGTCAACGGGCCGGGCGAGAGCAAACATGCCGACATCGGTATCAGCCTGCCCGGCACCGGCGAGGCACCGGCCGCACCGGTCTTCATCGACGGCCAGAAGGCGATGACGCTGCGCGGCGACAACATCGCGCAAGAGTTCCACGGCATTGTCGAGCGCTACATCGAGCGTCGATTCGGCGCGGCGACTGCGGCGCATTGACGCGCTCGCTGCCGGCTTTACGCTCCACCGCCCGTGCCCAACCGGGCACCCCCCTCCTCTCAATGGACGGTCCGCCGACGGCGGACTTTGGCAAGACATGGCCGAACCGCTGCAAGCCGTCAAAGGCATGAACGACATCCTGCCGCCGGACTCGGCGCGCTGGGAATGGCTGGAAGACAGGCTGCGTGCGCTGATGCGGCGCTATGGCTACCTCAACATCCGCACCCCCATCGTCGAGCCGACACCGCTGTTTGTGCGTGGTCTGGGCGAGGTGACCGACATCGTCGAGAAGGAGATGTACTCCTTCATCGACAGCATGAACGGTGACCCGCTGACGCTGCGGCCCGAGGCCACTGCCGGCGTGGTGCGCGCGGCGATCGAGCACTCGATGCTCTACGACGGTGGCAAACGGTTGTTCTACATCGGGCCGATGTTCCGCCATGAGCGGCCGCAGCGCGGCCGCTACCGGCAGTTTCACCAGGTCGGCGTCGAGGCGCTGGGTTTTGGCGGTCCCGAGGCTGACGCCGAGGTGATCCTGATGGCGCGTGCGCTGTGGCGCGACCTGGGACTGACGGACGTGCGCCT
>JBBRZR010000427.1:0-4374 GCA_038236495.1 Burkholderiales bacterium | reverse complement strand
CATTGCAGGCTGCACCTGACCGGCTACAAGCTGCCCAAGGTCGTCGAGTTTCGGACCGAGCCCTTGCCCAAGTCCAACCTTGGCAAGATTCTGCGCCGGCAGCTGCGCAACACACCCAAACCGCTTGTGTCTGCGGCGTGACCTGATCGGCCCCGTTTGAGGGTGGCTTCACAGCAGCCACGTCCCGCCCAGGCCGTCGTTGACACCCTAGCGGCATTCCAACCGAGTGATCCTGGGCAAGCCCCCCACGCTGACCGTGGTGTCGTAGCTTGCGCGCAACGCCGTAGTACCTTGAGGAAGCGGCATGGCGAGCACGACGGTCGTCGAGGAACAGGACACCCTGAGCCAGTAGCCGTCGGCCGCAGACGGAGCGAGCCGCCAGGTATGAACGAGCGTGTGCTTTGCGTTGTGCTGTGCCCTGCCGTCGGGGACCAATGACACACGGCGGTCAGGCCGGCCGTCGAAGAGGGTGATGCCCGAGACCCGATTCGGCACGGCATTGATCGATCCAAGCCATCCCTTGGGGGTCGCCCCGATCTGCTGTTGGGTCTCTATCGCAGCGGGAAGCGCCAGGACCTGCCATTGCGCCGGTGCGGCCAGTGACCCGGCAGCGACGGCCAGCCAGACCCCGGACGCCAGTACCCGTCTGATCTTTGTCACAAGCCCCTCCGGTGAGCGTCAATCTTGAAGTGCAAGCGCAGCAGCGTGCGGACCCCGGCTAGGTCGGCAACAGCCTCGGCGCCTCGGGGTCCAATCTAACGGACACCCGGTCACGCGGCAGGCTTGTCAGGGTGTTGTCTGGCAGCGTGACATAGGCGACCCCCTCTTCGAAGGCGATCCTGAAGAGCTCGTCGCGGCAGCGGTAGCTGTCCGGAACCGGCGTGATCGGCAAATGGCCGGGGCCATAGCCGGACCCGTCGCGCACCGGTGGTGCTTCAACGCGAAGCGTCAGCAGGTGAGGGTCTGGCCCTGACAGCAGGGCCGCAGCGTCACCGGTCCAAGACAGCGTCATGGCCACCTGCAGACTTTTGAGCATCCGGACTTCCTGCTGCATCAGCGCGGGTGCGCATGCACCCCCTCAATCGAGGGGAGTGCGGCACACCGGGTCTTGCGCCCGGCCAAAATGCTGCGTACCGTATCGATGTCTGTATTTGTGCCAATTGCCATACCGCACTTTGGCCGCCGGGTTTTTCTGGAGAAAAGCATGTCGTATCACCGTCTCGCCGCCGTGGCATTGGCCGCAGCCCTTCTGCCGCTGGCTGCGTCGGCCACCATCAAGGTCTATTCGTTCAATATGGATGCGGCACAGCAAGTGCCGGCCAATGCGTCGCCGGCTGCGGGCTCGTTCCAGCTCACGGTGGACGATGTTGCCAACACCATCAGCTTTGGCATGGCGGCATTCAACTTCAAGGGCGCGGTCGTTGCCTCCCACATCCACAAGGCGCCGGTGGGTGTCAATGGGCCAGTGCAGTACAACCTGTTGAGCAATGCCGATGCCTCGGGTCTGATATTCGCAATACCAAACAGCTTCGGTTTCTCCGGTACGGCCAAGGCCGTGGGCCTGACGCTGGCAGACGACATCAACTTGATGCCCTGGAACTACTACGTCAACGTGCACACCAACGCCTTCCCCGGCGGTGAGATCCGCGGTCAACTGGCGCCGGTCCCCGAGCCGGCCACCTACGCACTGCTGGCCATTGGCCTGGGGTTGGTGGGTGTGGCCGCACGGCGGCGCCGCGCAGCCTGAGTCGGCCGCCCTCAAGACGATCTTTCGAGCGGCCTGCGGGCCGCTTTTCCGTTGTGCGCTGGCTGACGACTGGTCAGGTAGCACCCACCTGACCGGCACTGCTGCACTGCAGCACTTTTGGCTCAATGCCGGGCGGCTGATGCACCCGCACAAAGGCTTCAGCCGCAGGCAGTCGTCGGCCCCGCAGCGCACGGAAGAACAGTGGCCGAACTTTCAGGGCAGATAACTGACCCTAAAGCCGACTGAAGCGGAGGTCAGCTGATGGCCAGGACCGGTACTCGATGCGCCATGCCGGTTGCTGCCGCTGAGGATTTGCGGATCCGACGCCAGCGGCGGCTTCCCGGCACTGTGGCGAACTGACTTTCCCGGTCATGAGCGGGTGCTCTCGAACCTCTGCCGAGCCGAGCCGACCGTTTGGCGACGCTCTAGCCCTGCTGGGTGGCATCGTTGCGCCGATTTCGGGCGACGGCAGTCGTCGAAGCACTATTTCCGTGCGCCGGCAGGTCAGGCGCAATCCGCTGCTGACGCAAGATCGCGGTTCAGTTGCGGACATGCGGCGTTGGTAGTAACCCTTGTGGCCCGTCAGTGGCCTCGACCCATGCCAATCTTCGAGATGAAGCGGCAACCGATGTTTGAATTCGGGTCTCGACTGCTGCGCCGATTGAGCGTGGGACGCAAGTTGATGCTGATCTTTGCGCTTGACATGAGCGCTGTGGCCTTCGTCAGCGGCATCCTGGTGCACGAAAAATTCCTGGCGATCGACTTTGCGCGCAAGGAGCTGGTCGGCGCGGCCTAGATAGTGCGGTTGCAGCCGACCCTGCTGTACGGAACAAGATTGATCGTCGGCGCCCACGCCCTTGATGACCGATCCGTGCAATCGGTCATCGATACCCAGACGCGCCTGGGCCCGTGGCTGGACAGCGAACAAGCGTCGATAGCCCTGGCTGACGCGCTGCGCGCCATCGGTGCCGGCCAGGCCGTAGCCGCAGCGGTGAAGCGCGCGCTGGCACCCAGGTCCAGCATCTGGTGCTCGAAGGCCGGCTAGACACCTGACAGCAGGGCATGGGTTCGGACTATGCCGAGGCCTACGCCACCAGCAGCCCCGAGCAAGCAGGCGCTGCAGCCGACGCAACGGGCGATGACCGCCGCGCTGGACCGCCTGCGCATCGCGGCGCGTCGCACGATGGACCTGGGTGCCCAGCCGGCCGATGTCGAGGCGCTGAAGGCGGCGCATGCCCAGCGGGTCGAGATCGGCCGCCTGGCCGTCGCCTTCAACGGCATGCTGGCGCAGCTGGACCGAGAACGCGCGGTGCAGCAGGAGCTGACCGCCCGGGCCCGTGCCGCGCAGGCGCAGCAGCAACTGGTCGAGGCGCTGCCGATTGCGCTGATGGTCACCGCGGTACCGGGCCAACAGGTGTTGCATGCCAACCTGCCTGCGCAGCGCTGGATCGGCGAATCGACCGAGGACCCTTGTGCGGCAGCTTGAATTTCAGGCTCAGAGCGCCGTGCTGACCGCGTTCACGCCGGTCAGCCACCTCAAGCTGATGGAACATCGGCTCGAACTCTGGGCCAAGGTCTTCGAGGCCAGCGGCGAAGGCATCGTCATCATCGACGCCCAACAGCATGTGCTGACGGCAAACCGGGCGTTCTCTCGCAGCACCGGCTACGAACTGCATGAACTGATCGGCGAATTCGTCGGTGCCCGGGGGCAGTTGCAGGGCGGGGTGGCAGCGCTGTCGGTGTTCGGACGCGGGCTGGCACAGGGCAACAACTGGCAGGGCGAGGTGACGCTGCAGCGGCGCGAGGGTGGCAGCTACCCGGCCTGGCTGATCATCAGCAGGGTCCGCAACGGCCAGGCGGCCGATGTCTCGCACTACATTGCGACGACGATCGACATCAGCGTCCGCAAGCGCAACGAGGAGCGCATCGGCTTCCTGGCCCAGCACGACGTGCTGACCGAGCTGCCCAACCGATCGCTGTGCATCGAACGGCTGCGTCAGGCGCTGCAGCAGGCGCCGCGCCACGGCGAGACATTGGCGGTGCTGTTCATCGACCTCGACCGCCTCAAGAACATCAACGACCCGCTGGGCCACCATGCGGGCGACGGGCTGCTGCGGTCAGTGGGGCGGCGCCTGACCGAGTCGGTGCGCGTCGGCGGCACCGTCAGCCGGCTCGGCGGCGACGAGTTTGTCACCTTGCTCAACGGCGTGGCCGACGGCGCCGAGGTCGCAGCCATCGTCGACGAGCGGCTGGTGCCGCGCTTGCGCCAGGTCCATGGCATCGGCGGCGCCGAGTTGCATGTTTCGGATTCGATCGGCATCGCGGTCTTGCCCGACAGCGTGCAGGACATCGACACCGTGATGCGCCACGCTGACGCGGCGATGTACCAGGCCAAGGCCCATGGCCGCGACACGGCGCGCTTTTATTCACCCGAGCTGAACGAGCGTGCGCAGCGCCGGCGGCAAGGGCGTGCAACAGATCGTCGTGCAGCGCTGGAAGCAGGCCACCGGCGTGCCGCTGATCGAGTCCTACGGCCTGACCGAGACATCGCCCGGCGTGACCTCCAACCGGCTCGACATCGTGGACTGGACCGGCACCATCGGCATGCCGCTGCCGTCGACCGAGGT
>JBBRZR010000426.1:0-4397 GCA_038236495.1 Burkholderiales bacterium | reverse complement strand
CCCGCCGCGTCGCTCGGCCGCCCCAGCCTGCTGGTGGTGGGCTGCGGCGATGTGGGTCTGCGGGTGCTGCGCCTGCTGCGGGGGCGCTGGCGGCTGCTGGCGCTGACCTCGTCGCCCGCACGCTTCGACGAACTGCGCCGGGCCGGTGCGGTGCCGCTGTTGGGCAACCTGGACCAGCCCGAGACCTGGCGGCGCCTGGCCGGCCTGGCGGACGCGGTGCTGCACCTGGCGCCGCCGGCCAGCGCTGGCGTGTCTGACTTGCGCACCGCCCATCTGGTGCAGGCCCTGGCGCGGGGCGGGCGGGTGCGGCGGCTGGTCTACGGCAGCACCACCGGGGTTTATGGCGACGCGGCAGGCGCCTCGTTCGACGAGACCCGCCCGGTTGCACCGGCCACCGACCGGGCGCGCCGCCGGGTCGATGCCGAGACCCGGTTGCGGGCCTACGGCATGGCCTGTGGCGTCAAGGTCAGCCTGTTGCGCATCCCCGGCATTTACGCTGGCGACCGGCCCGGCGGCCATCCCCGTGAGCGGCTGGCGCGCGGTGCGCCGGTGTTGCGCGCCGAGGACGATGTCTACACCAACCACATCCACGCCGACGACCTGGCGCGGGCCTGCGTGGCGGCGCTGTGGCGCGGCGGACCGCAGCGGGTGGTCAATGTCTGCGACGACACCGACTTGGCGATGGGCGACTATTTCGACCTGGCGGCCGATCTGTGCGGCCTGCCGAGGCCACCGCGCCTGTCGCGTGTGCAGGCGGCGGCGGTGCTGTCGCCGATGCAGCTGAGCTTCATGGGCGAGTCGCGCCGGATCCAGAACCAGCGGCTCAAGCAGGAGCTGCGGCTGCGGCTGCGCTACCCCACGGTGCTCCAAGGCCTGCTGGCCTGAACCCGGGTACACGCTGGCGGGCTCAGATGCCCTCGGCGTGCCGCAGTGTCTTCATGCGGTCCACGCTGTAGACCTTGAGCGTCTGCGGCAAGCGGTCGCGCACGATGTCCAGCGTGATTTCGCGCTCCGCCGAGCCCCCCGTCCACAGCGTCTGCCACAAGGCGGCCAGCGCGCGCACCTCCTGGCCGTCGATGCGCAGGATGCGGTCGCCCACCTGCAGTCCGGCCACGTCTGCCGGGCTGTCGTCGTTGACCCGCACCACACGCAGGCTGCCGTTTTGCTCGATGCAGTTCAGGCCCAGCCAGGCGCGCTGGCTGGCGGCGCTGCGCCCCCGCTGGCGCAGGTCGTCCAGGATCGGCAGCAGCAAGTCCACCGGCACGAACATGTTGCCGCTCTGGCGTGCCTGCTGGTCGCCCTCCACGCCGCTGGCGTCATTGACCACCAACGAGCCGATGCCGACCAGCTCACCGGCCGGGTTGAACAGCCCCGCGCCGCTGTGGTCGCCGCGGGGCGGCACGGTGAACAGTGCGCCGTCGATGTGGTACTCCCAGACCCCCGAAAACGGCCGGCGCGAGACCAGTTGCGCGTTGCTGACCGTGGCGTCGTCGCCGCCGCTGGCGATCATCAGCGCCTGGCCGGCCAGCAGCTGCTGCGCCCGGCCCAGCGGCACCGGTTGCAGCAACTGCCGCTCGGGCGCGGGCATCGACGGTGATGTCGGCGCGGGCACCAGCGAGGGCGCAGATTGCACCAAAGGCGCCAGCGCCTGCACCAAGCCGAAGCCGGTGGCCACGTCGTAACCCAGCACCCGGGCCGGCACGCTGCGGCCGTCGTCGTGCACCAGTTGCACCTGATCGGCCTCCAGCACCAGGTAACCGATGGTCAGCACCAGGCCATCGGACGAAATCAGCACCCCAGAGCCACTGCGGGCCTGGCCCAGCGTGGCATTGGACCGGGCGCCGTGGAGCGCCATCGTCTGCACGCCCAGCATGGCCTGGTAGGCACGCTGCAGTGCCTGCGATTGCGATGCCAGCGAGGGTGAGGCCTGGTCGGGGCCAGAGCCGGGCTGCGCTTGCGCCTCGACGGGCAGCGACCAGGTCAGCAGCCAGGCGGCCAGCAGGGCCAACAGCGTGATCCACGCGATGGCGGGCACAGTGCGAGGGCTAGGCTTCATCGTGGCGCTCCCGGTAAGGCACACGACCACAAGCATGATCCGTTCCCGTCAACCCTGCCGTTGCGGGGTTGTTGCGCCGCAGATCGGCGGCGGCGCATTCTGCGCATCAGCGACGCCTGCGTGACCCGCCGCCGGGTCCGCCGCTGAAGGGCAGCTTGCCGCGCCACCAGCTGATCATCAACCAGGCGCCGAGCATGCCGCCCAGGTGTGCAAAGTGCGCCACCCCGGCACCCGTGCCGGTGACGCCCATGAACAACTCGACCGCGCCGTAGATCGCCACCATCGTCAGCGCCCGGATCGGGATCGGCCGCAGAAAGGACAGCGAGGCCCGGTTGGTCAACATCACGACGAAGAGAACCAGGCCGAGCATGTTGACGAAGCCGATCGGCACCATCATCAACAGCATCGGCAAAAAGCCCATCAGATCGAACTGGCGCTGCGGGAACATCAGGCCGTAGGCCAGCAACAGGCCGAAGATGGCACCCGACGCACCGATCGTCGGCGCCATCGAGCCCAGCAGCACGCCCATCAGCAGCTGCGCCAGTGAGGCGGTCAGCACGCTGGCGCCGATCAGGCGCAGGTAGCGGTCGCGGCCCCAGAGGCGCTCCAGGTCGGAGCCGAATATCCACAGGCCCAGCATGTTGAGCAGCAAATGGCTCAGGCTGCCGTGCAGCAGGCCGTAGCTCACCAGCTGCCAGGGCCAGAAGCGGCCGCTGCCCAGCGGCCAGAGCGCAAACAGTGCGTCCACCGGCAACATCGGCAGCAGCACTTGCAGGCAGTACACCACCGTGCAGATCAGCATCAACGCCTTGGTGACGGGAGGCAGGGTCGGCATGGCAACAGTGGTGGGGGGTATTGGTGCCCTCGGCCAGACTCGAACTGGCACGCCTTGCGGCGGCGGATTTTGAATCCGCTACGTCTACCGATTTCGTCACGAGGGCGGGTCGCACCACAAGAGATTCTGCGGGGTGCGGCGTGATTCCGGATTATGTCATGCGGGCTCAACGCGTCCGGACGGCCGCTGACACAATCGATGCTCGAGGAGACTTTTTGCCCATGCCCAAATCCACCGCCGGCACACCGGCTGCGCCCATCCGCCCGCTGAAATACCCCACGATCGAGGATGTCATCGGCAACACGCCGCTGGTGCAGTTGCAGCGTCTGCCCGGTGCGGCGGGCGACGCGCGTGGCAACGTGGTCCTGGGCAAGCTGGAGGGCGACAACCCCGCCGGGTCGGTGAAAGACCGGCCGGCCATGAGCATGATCCGCCGCGCCGAAGAGCGGGGTGACATCAGCCCCGGCGACACCCTGATCGAGGCGACCTCGGGCAACACCGGCATCGCTTTGGCGATGGCTGCGGCGATCCGCGGCTACCACATGGTGCTGATCATGCCCGAGGACTTGTCGATCGAGCGGGCCCAGACCATGAAGGCCTACGGGGCAGAACTGATCCTGACCCCGCGTTCGGGCGGCATGGAACATGCCCGCGACCTGGCCGAGCAAATGCAAAAAGACGGCAAGGGCCGTGTGCTGGACCAGTTTGCCAACGCTGACAACCCGCGCATCCATTTCGAGACCACCGGCCCCGAGATCTGGCGCCAGACGGCTGGGCGCATCACCCATTTTGTCAGTGCGATGGGCACCACCGGCACCATCACCGGTGTGGGCCGGTTTCTCAAGACCCAGAACCCCGGGGTGCGCATCGTCGGTGCGCAGCCGGCCGACGGCTCACGCATCCCCGGCATCCGCAAATGGCCAGCGGCCTACCTGCCCAAGATCTACGACCCGGCCCAGGTGGACGAGTTGGTGCTCGTCAGCCAGGCCGATGCCGAGGACATGGCGCGCAAGCTGGCCCGGCAAGAGGGCATCTTTGCCGGCATCTCGGCGGCCGGTGCGGCCTGGGTGGCGCTGCAGCTCGCCCAGCAGGTGACGGATGCCACCATTGTTTTCATCGTCTGCGACCGGGGCGAGCGTTACTTGTCCACCGGCGTCTTCCCCGCCTGATCTGCCAGCCATCACCATGAGCAACCCTTACCGTTTTTGTCCGACCTGCGCCACCGCGCTGCAGCCGATTGAACAGCTGGAGGACGGCGGCCTGAAGGTGCGGTTGCGCTGCCCGGGCTGCCAGTGGACCCACTGGAACAACCCGACACCGGTGCTGGCCGCGGTGATCGAATGCGCCGACCGGGGTGGGCAGGTACTGCTGGCGCGCAATGCCGCCTGGTCGGGCCGGATGTTTGCGCTGATCACCGGCTTCATGGAGGCCGGCGAGACGCCTGAAGAAGGCATCAGCCGCGAGGTGGCCGAGGAAACTGCGCTGGAGGTGCTGTCACTCGACCTG
>JBBRZR010000425.1:0-4417 GCA_038236495.1 Burkholderiales bacterium | reverse complement strand
GGAAGTCGTACTTGTCGAGCAGCTCACGCACTTCCATCTCGACCAGCTCAAGCAACTCGGCGTCGTCCACCATGTCGCACTTGTTCAAGAAGACGATGATGTACGGCACACCGACCTGGCGCGCCAGCAGGATGTGTTCCCGGGTCTGCGGCATCGGTCCCTCGGGGGCGGCGACAACGAGGATGGCGCCGTCCATCTGGGCGGCTCCGGTGATCATGTTCTTGACGTAGTCGGCGTGGCCCGGGCAGTCAACGTGCGCGTAGTGGCGGTTGGCCGTCTCGTACTCGACGTGCGCGGTGTTGATCGTGATGCCACGCGCTTTTTCTTCCGGCGCTGCGTCGATCTGGTCGTAGGCCTTGGCCTCGCCGCCGAACTTCTTGGCGAGCACGCTGGTGATCGCTGCGGTCAGCGTGGTCTTGCCGTGGTCGACGTGGCCAATCGTGCCCACGTTGACGTGGGGCTTGGTCCGTTCAAATTTACCTTTTGCCATTTTCAATCTCCGTTCAGGATAAAGAGCGTTGCCCGTGAATTGTTTAAGGTCTCCAGCGCGTTGCCCGCCGCGGGCAGCAAGCTGGCCGGGGCCATCAGCGATGACACCCGGGCGCCGAAGACCGGCTTGGAATACGTGTACTGCTGCCTGCGCTTACTTGGAGCGCGAGGTGATGATGGCCTCGGCCACGTTTTTCGGGGCCTCGCTGTAGTGCTTGAATTCCATCGTGTAGGTGGCGCGGCCTTGCGACATCGAGCGCAGCGTGGTCGAGTAGCCGAACATTTCTGAGAGCGGCACTTCGGCCTTGATGACCTTGCCGCCGCCGCCCGAAATATCCTCCATGCCCTGCACCATGCCGCGCCGTGACGACAGATCGCCCATCACGTTGCCGGCGTAGTCTTCCGGCGTTTCGACTTCTACTGCCATCATTGGCTCAAGAATCACCGGCGAAGCCTTTCGGCAGCCGTCCTTGAAGCCCAACGAAGCGGCCATCTTGAAGGCGTTTTCGTTCGAGTCCACCTCGTGGTACGAGCCGTAAGTCAGCGTGACCTTGACGTCGACCACCGGGAAGCCGGCCAGCACGCCGTTGGGCAGTGAGTCGATCACGCCCTTTTGCACCGCCGGGATGAACTCGCGCGGCACTACGCCGCCCTTGATGGCATCGACAAACTCGAAGCCCTTGCCCGGCTCTTGCGGCTCTATCTTCAGCACGACGTGGCCGTACTGGCCCTTGCCGCCCGATTGGCGCACAAACTTGCCTTCGATGTCCGAGACCGCCTTGCGGATGGTCTCGCGGTAAGCCACCTGCGGCTTGCCGACATTGGCCTCGACACCGAATTCACGCTTCATGCGGTCAACGATGATTTCGAGGTGCAACTCGCCCATGCCCGAGATGATGGTCTGGCCCGATTCTTCGTCGGTCTTGACGCGGAACGACGGATCTTCAGCCGCCAGGCGACCCAAGGCGATGCCCATCTTCTCCTGGTCGGCCTTGGTCTTGGGCTCGACGGCCTGCGAGATCACCGGCTCGGGGAAGATCATCTTCTCCAACGTGATGATCGACGTCGGATCGCACAAGGTTTCACCCGTGGTCACGTCCTTCAGGCCCACGCAGGCAGCGATGTCACCGGCCAAGATCTCTTTGATTTCTTCACGCTGGTTGGCGTGCATCTGCAGGATCCGACCGATCCGCTCTTTCTTGCCGCGGATCGGGTTGTAGACCGAGTCACCCGACTTCAGCACGCCCGAATACACGCGCACAAAAGTCAGCTGACCGACATACGGGTCGGTCATCAGCTTGAAGGCCAGCGCCGAGAACTTCTCTTCGTCGGTGCGGTAGCGCACGACCGGCTTGTCATCGTCGTCGGTACCGGGCACCGGCGGGATGTCAGCAGGCGACGGCATGAAGTCAACCACGCCGTCGAGCATGCGCTGAACGCCCTTGTTCTTGAAGGCCGAGCCGCAGAACATGGGTTGGATTTCAGCGCCGATGGTGCGGGTGCGGATGCCGAGCTTGATCTCGTCCTCGGACAGGTCGCCCGACTCCAAGTACTTGTTCATCAGCTCTTCCGACGATTCGGCCGCAGCTTCGAGCATGTTCTCGCGCCACTTCTTGGCTTCTTCGAGCTGTTCGGCCGGGATCTCCTGGTAATCAAACTTCATGCCCTGCGAAGCCTCGTCCCAGATGATGGCTTTCATCTTGATCAGGTCGATCACGCCGGTGAAGTTTTCTTCAGCACCGATCGGGATCACGATAGGCACCGGGTTCGCCTTCAGGCGCGACTTCATCTGGTCAATGACCTTGAAGAAGTTGGCACCGGTACGGTCCATCTTGTTGACGAAGGCCAGACGCGGCACCTTGTACTTGTTGGCCTGGCGCCAAACCGTCTCGGACTGCGGCTGCACGCCGCCCACAGCGCAATACACCATGCAGGCGCCGTCGAGCACGCGCATCGAGCGCTCAACTTCAATCGTGAAGTCGACGTGCCCGGGGGTGTCGATGATGTTGATGCGGTGCTCGGCATAGCCCCGCTCCATGCCCTTCCAGAAGCAGGTGGTCGCGGCCGAGGTGATCGTGATGCCACGCTCTTGCTCTTGCTCCATCCAGTCCATCGTGGCGGCACCGTCGTGCACTTCACCGATTTTGTGGTTCACACCGGTGTAGAACAGGATGCGCTCGGTCGTCGTCGTCTTGCCGGCGTCGATGTGCGCGGAGATGCCGATGTTGCGGTAGCGCTCGATGGGGGTCTGGCGGGCCATGGTGTTGCTCCAAATACAGGGGCCGCCCGCGGGTTGGTGAAAACCCGGGTGGGGCGGCCGAAAAGGCTTGAGGGGAAAGGCTTAGAAGCGGAAGTGCGAAAACGCCTTGTTGGCTTCGGCCATGCGGTGCACTTCATCGCGCTTCTTCATCGCGCCGCCACGGCCTTCGCTGGCTTCAAGCAGTTCGTTGGCCAGACGTGCGGCCATCGACTTCTCGCCGCGCTTGCGGGCCGACTCTTTCAACCAACGCATGGCCAGAGCCATCCGGCGAACGGGGCGAACTTCCACGGGAACTTGGTAGTTTGCACCGCCGACACGGCGTGACTTGACCTCGACCATCGGCTTGACGTTGTTGATGGCGACCATGAAGATCTCCAGCGGGTCCTTGCCGGCCTTCTTCTCGACCTGCTCAAGTGCACCGTAGATGATGCGCTCGGCGATGGCCTTTTTGCCCGACTCCATGACGACGTTCATGAACTTGGACAGGTCCACCGATCCAAACTTGGGATCAGGCAGGATTTCGCGTTTGGGTACTTCGCGACGACGTGGCATTTCAATTCCTTTAGGTGCTTCAGCGGGTGACCGGGTTGATCAACTGATCGAGCCCGCACCGGATGGGTCACGCAACAAACCCATCGCTTACTCGGCTGCCCTTGGGCGTTTTGCCCGGGCTGACCGCAAAAATCACAAAGCGATTTAAACCGCCGTTTGTGACAACCGCTTCAAAGACCTGAGATCAGGCCTTCTTGGGGCGCTTGGCGCCGTACTTGGACCGCGACTGGCGACGGTCCTTGACACCTTGCAGGTCGAGTGAACCGCGCACGATGTGGTAACGCACACCGGGCAAGTCCTTGACCCGGCCGCCGCGCACCAGCACGACGCTGTGCTCTTGCAGGTTGTGGCCTTCACCGCCGATGTAAGAAATGATCTCGAAACCGTTGGTCAGGCGCACTTTGGCGACTTTCCGCAGGGCCGAGTTCGGCTTCTTGGGCGTGGTGGTGTAGACCCGGGTGCAGACACCCCGGCGCTGCGGGCTGTTCTGCATCGCAGGCGATTTGCTCTTGACGACCTCGACCTGGCGGCCGAAGCGTACGAGCTGATTGATGGTTGGCATGGTAGTAACTTGTTCCCGTTTGAAGTCACGCTAGTTCGGCGCGTTTTTTCGGCGCGCCGATTCGGCACACACACCACGTTTGCGTCAGAGGCCCGGCTGCGGAAAGCGCAAACGGCGCCGTGCCTCGGCACAATGCGGGGCACGACGCCAAAAGCTGGCATCCGCTTGGCTGGGCGCCCGGACAATGCGGGCGCATGAATTGCCGAAAAGCCTATGAGTATAGACAACCTGGACGATCCCGACAAGGGCGCTTCACTTTCTGCCCCGACAGAGGACTCTTCAGCGCCCAGACCCGCACCTCAACACGTCGTGCTTGACACCAATGTGGTGCTTGATCTGTGGGTGTTCAACGATCCGCGTGCCCAGCGCTTGAAGCAGGCGCTGGTCCAAGGCCGCTTGCACTGGGTGGCGACCGAAGCCATGCTTGAAGAATTGGCCGACGTGCTGAGCAGACCGACCGCTGCGCGATGGTGCGCAGACCCACAAGCTGTGCTGACTGTGGCGCGCGCCTGCTGTCAGGTGTTGCCTCCAGCAGCAAGACCGGCTGGCAATGC
>JBBRZR010000424.1:0-4425 GCA_038236495.1 Burkholderiales bacterium | reverse complement strand
GCCGAGTCCTGGTGGCGCGACGCCACCAGCCTGCGCGGCATGGCGCCGCACCACCAGGAGATGGCGCGGGTGTTTGCCCGCCAGTGGCTGGACACCCTGTCGCCGGCCAACGCCGGCCTGGCCAACCCCGAGGTGTTGCGCCGCACGGTGCAGCAGTCCGGCCGCAACCTGGTTGAAGGCCTGGCCCACGCGGTTGACGACAGCCGCCTGGCGCTGGGCCTGACACCGTTGGAATCGCCGCCGCAGTCGCCAGCCGAGGCAGAGGCCGGCAGCGTGCCGCGCCCCTACCAGCCCGGCGTGGACGTGGCCATCACGCCAGGCAGCGTGGTCTACCGCAACGCCCTGATCGAGCTGATCCAGTACCAGCCGCAGACGAGCGCAGTGGCCGCGCAGCCGCTGTTCATCGTGCCGAGCTGGATCAACAAGTACTACATCCTCGACCTGTCGCCCGCCAACTCGATGGTGGGCTGGCTGGTCGGCCAGGGCCACACCGTGTTCATCCTGTCCTGGCGCAACCCGGACGAACACGACGCGCTGCTCAGCCTGGACGACTACCTGCAACTGGGCGTGTTCGACGCACTGGCCGCCATCAAGCGCCTGGTGCCGGGGCAGTCGGTGCACAGCGCCGGTTACTGCCTGGGCGGCACGCTGCTGTCCATCGCGGCCGCCGCGCTGGCCCGGCCCGGCGCGGTGCCGGGCGCCGACCTGCTGCCCGCCTTGGCCAGCGTCTCGCTGCTGGCCGCCGAGACCGATTTCTCCGAGCCCGGCGAGATGGGCGTGCTGATCGACGAAAGCCAGGTCACGCTGCTGGAGGACATGATGGCCGAGCGCGGCTTTTTGTCCGGTACCCAGATGGGCGGCAGCTTCCAGTGGCTGCACTCGCGGGAGCTGGTCTGGTCGGCCCGGGTGCGCGAGCTGTGGCTGGGCGAGCGGCTGCGGCCCAACGACCTGATGGCCTGGAACGAGGACCGCACCCGCATGCCGGCTGCGATGCACAGCGAATACCTGCGCCGCTGCTACCTGCGCAACGAGCTGGCGCAATCACGCTACCCGGTGGCCGGGCGCCCGGTGTCGCTGGCCGACATCAGCCTGCCGCTGTTTGTGGTGGGCACCGAGAAAGACCACGTCTCGCCCTGGAAGTCGGTCTACAAGCTGCACGGCCTGTGCGATGCCGAGCTGACCTTCGTGCTGACCAATGGCGGCCACAACGCCGGCATCGTCAGCGAGCCCGGCCATGCCGGTCGCCACTTCGGCCTGCATGTGCGCCGGCATGGCGATACCTGGATCAGCCCCGACGACTGGCCGGCCCAGGCCACGGCCCACGCCGGATCGTGGTGGCTGGCCTGGCAGGGCTGGTTGGTGGCGCACAGCGATGGCCACACCGTGGCGGCGCGTCAGATCCCGGCCCGCAAAGCGCTGTGCGCCGCGCCGGGCCACTATGTGATGCAGCGCTACCCCGATTGAAGACCAGGCTGGCCCGCCGCACCTTGCCCGTGCGAGGCCATGCCGCACAATCCCGCCCATGCCTGCCAACGTCGAAATCAAGGCCCGCATCGACAGCGTCGAGGCGCTGCTGCCCCTGGCCCAAGCGCTCAGCGATGACGACCACCCGCAGTTGATCCACCAGGACGACACCTTTTTCGACGCGCCGCATGGCCGGCTCAAGCTGCGGGTGTTTGGTGACGGCTCGGGCGAGCTGATCCATTACCAGCGTGCCGACGCCGAGGGTCCCAAACTGTCGGACTACATCCTGGCCCCGGCGCCCGAGCCCGAAAGCCTGCGCGAGGCCCTGACCCGCGCGCTGGGCCTGCTCGGCCGGGTGCGCAAGGACCGCCTGCTGCTGCTGGCTGGCGCCACCCGCATCCACCTCGACCGGGTACACGGCCTGGGCGACTTTCTGGAGCTGGAGGTGACCCTGGGCGGCGGGCAGACCGAGGCCGAAGGCACCGCCATCGCCCAGGCGCTGATGGCCCGGCTGAACATCGCGCCCGGCCAGCTGGTCAGCGGCGCCTACCTCGACTTGCTGCGCCAGGCGTCTGCGGTGACGGCCACAGCCCCGGTGCCCGCAGACCCGCCGGCAGCACCCGCCCAGTCCACGCCGTCCACGCCGTCCACGCCGTCCACGCCGTCCACGCCGGGATGACGGCAGCGCCCCTGCTGGACGTGCGCGACCTGCGTGTCACGCTGGCCACGCCGCGCGGCCCGGCCGACGCCTTGCGCGGCATCTCGTTTGCCATCCACCGCGGCCAGACCCTGGGCCTGATCGGCGAATCGGGCTGCGGCAAGAGCATCACCGCGCTGGCGCTGATGGGCCTGCTGCCCGACAGCGCCACGGTGGCGGGTTCGCTGCGCTTCGATGGCCGCGAGCTGGTCGGCCTGGCTGAGCACGACTGGTGCCGGCTGCGCGGCAACCGGCTGGCGATGGTGTTCCAGGAGCCGATGACCGCACTCAACCCGCTGCACACCATCGGCCACCAGATCGGCGAATCGCTGCGGCTGCACAAACACCTGGACGCCAGCGCCGCCCGCGCCGAGGCGCTGCGCCTGCTGCAACGGGTGCAGCTGCCGCAGGCCGCGCAGCGGCTGGACGCCTACCCGCACCAGCTGTCCGGCGGCCAGCGCCAGCGGGTGGTGATCGCGATCGCGCTGGCCTGCGGGCCTGACCTGCTGATCGCCGACGAGCCCACCACCGCGCTGGACGTGACGATCCAGCGCGAGGTGCTGGACCTGATCGGCCAGCTGGTGGCCGAGGACGGCATGGCGCTGCTCTTGATCAGCCACGACCTGGGCGTGATGGCCGAGTCGGTGCAGCAGCTGATGGTGATGTACGGCGGCATGGTGGTCGAGAGCGGGCCCACCGAGGCGGTGTTCGGCCGTCTCGCGCACCCGTACTCGCAAGGCCTGTTCGCGGCCCGGCCGCGCTTGGGCATGCCGCGTGGCCACCGCCTGGCCACCATCCCCGGTCGCGTGCCCGACCTGATCGACCTGCCCAGCGGCTGCGGTTTTGCCGACCGTTGCACGCTGGCGATCGCCGATTGCCGCGCCGCGCCGCCGCCGGCCGTGGAGGTGATGCCCGGCCATGCCGCACGCTGCATCCGGCTGGACGCCGCGCAAGTTGCCACCCTGGCGGCCCCATGACCGCACTGCTGCAGGTCGAGAACCTGGTCCGGCACTACCACCTGCCGCGTGAGCATTTGCTGGCCCGGGCGCCGGTGGTGCAGGCATTGCAGGGCGTGAGCTTTGCGCTGCAGGCCGGCCGCAGCCTGGGCGTGGTCGGCGAATCGGGATCGGGCAAGAGCACGCTGGCGCGGCTGGTGATGGCGCTGGAGCCGCCCACCGCCGGTCGGGTGCTGATGGCCGGCCAGGACCTGGCCCGGTTGGACGCTGCCGCGCTGCGCCGCGCCCGCGCCGACTTCCAGATGGTCTTCCAGGACCCTTTCGGCTCGCTGGACCCGCGCCAGACCGTGGGCCGCATCGTCGCCGAGCCGCTGGCTGCGCAAGGCAACGTCGCACCCAGCGTGCAGCGTGACCGGGTCGCCGCGATGCTGGACGCGGTGGGCCTGCGCGCTGCCGACGCCGGCAAGTACCCGCACGAGTTCTCCGGCGGCCAGCGCCAGCGCATCGCCATCGCCCGGGCGCTGGTCACGACGCCCAAGCTGATCGTCGCCGACGAGCCGGTCAGCGCGCTGGACGTGTCGGTGCAGGCCCAGGTGCTCAACCTGATGCAGGACCTGCAAGACACCCTGGGCGTGACCTATCTGTTCATCAGCCACGACCTGGCGGTGGTGGACCTGGTTTGCGACGAGGTGCTGGTGCTCTACCGGGGCCGGGTGGTCGAGCAGGGCACACCCGAGACCTTGTTCCGCGCCGCGGCCCACCCCTACACCCGCGCACTGATGGACGCCGTGCCCGGGCTGCGGCCAGGCTTGCGCAGCGCCCGGCACCGGTTGCAGCCGCCCACGTTGCCGGCAGCCGACCCGTCAGCCGCGCCTTCAACCGAATCGGCAACCGCAGCGCCGGGCTGCGCCTTCGCCGCCCGCTGCCCCTGGCGGCAGGCGGTCTGCTTGGCCACCGCACCGCCTTTGCGCCCGCTGGCCACCGGCCATTGGGCGGCCTGCCATGTCGCTGAACAAGTGCTGGCCGGCGCGCCCGGCGACACTGCAGAATCCGCCAGATCCTGAACCTTCGAAAACCGGCCCTTACAAGGACAGCCCCCATGACCCTTCGCCGACGCACCCTGGCCCAAGCCGCTGCGCTGCTGGCCCTGCCCAGCCTGTCCACGGCGCTGTTCGCCCAGCGCCCCAAGGACAGCCTGGTGCTGGGCATGGTGCTGGAGCCGACCAGCCTGGACCCGACCACCGCGCCCGCTGCCGCCATCGGCGAGATCGTGCACTACAACGTGCTCGAAGGCCTGACCAAGATCAG
>JBBRZR010000423.1:0-4427 GCA_038236495.1 Burkholderiales bacterium | reverse complement strand
GCCGAGGAAGTTCATCGCCTGCATCACCAGGTCGGACGCGGTGTCGCGCACCGAGTTGCGCACCGACTCGACCAGCGCCTGCGAGCCCAGCGGGCGCAGCAGGCCGCGCTCGCCCAGCAAGTTCATGATCGGGTCGGTCAGGCTGCCGGTGACCGCGCCGGTGGTGGCGGTCAGGGCGGCGTTTGCGGCGTTGCCGGCCGGCTCGGGCGCCGCCTGGGCGACGCTGCAAGCCGCCAGCAAAAGTGTGGCGAACAGATGCTTGGCGGTGCGGTGTGTCAAAAGCATGAAGGCGCGAGGATACCACCCCGTTTCGGGGGTGCGTCCTACGCGTCGACGGGGGAAACGCCCTTGCGTGCCGTCCGCAGCTGTGCTTGCATCGCGGTCGGCACTTGCCTTGGCAGCACAAGCCGGGCCCGTACAGAGTCAGTGTCTTGTCAGTGCCAAGCCTTGCAATCCGCCCCAGTTGGACCCCGCCTGCAGGAGACAAGACCATGAGCAAGTACAGTGAATTTCACCGCCGGTCGATCGAAGACCGGGACGCGTTTTGGCGCGAACAGTCTGCGCTGGTCGACTGGGTTACCCCGCCCACCCAGATCTGCGATTACAGCGAGCCGCCGTTTGCCAAGTGGTTTGTCGGCGGCACCACCAACCTGTGCCACAACGCGGTGGACCGCCATGTCGCCACCCGAGGCGATCAGCCGGCGCTGATCTGGGTCTCGACCGAGACCGACCAGGAGATCGTCTACAGCTTCCGTCAGTTGCAGGCCGAGGTGCAACGCATGGCAGCAGTGCTGCTGTCGCTGGGCGTCAAGCAGGGCGACCGGGTGCTGATCTACATGCCGATGACGGCCGAAGCGGCGTTTGCGATGCTGGCCTGTACCCGCATCGGCGCCATCCATTCGGTGGTATTCGGCGGTTTTGCCAGCCACAGCCTGGCCACCCGCATCGACGATGCCGAGCCCGTAGTGATCGTCAGCACCGACGCCGGCAGCCGCAGTGGCAAGGTCGTGCCCTACAAGCCGTTGCTGGATGCGGCGATTGCCCTGGCCAGCCACAAGCCCGCCAAGGTGCTGATGATCGACCGGGGCTTGAGCCCTTTCGAGCGTGTGGCCGGGCGCGACGCCGACTACGCCGCGCTGCGCGAGCAGTTCATCGACGCACAAGTGCCTTGCGTCTGGCTGGAGTCCAACGAGCCCAGCTACACGCTCTACACCAGCGGCACCACTGGCAAACCCAAGGGGGTGCAGCGCGACACCGGCGGCTACGCGGTGGCGCTGGCGGCGTCGATGAAGCACATCTACATGGGCAACGCCGGTGAGACCTACTTCTCGACCAGCGACATCGGCTGGGTGGTGGGTCACAGCTATATCGTCTACGGCCCGCTGATCGCCGGCATGGCCACCATCATGTACGAGGGCCTGCCGACCCGGCCCGACGCCGGCATCTGGTGGAGCCTGGTCGAGAAGTACCGTGTTTCCGTGATGTTCAGCGCGCCGACCGCCGCGCGGGTGCTCAAGAAACAGGACCCGGCCTTCCTGACGAAGTACGACCTGTCCAGCCTCAAGGCGCTGTTCCTGGCCGGTGAGCCGCTGGACGAGCCCACGGCCACCTGGATCGCCGAGGCCATCGGCAAGCCGATCATCGACAACTACTGGCAGACCGAGACCGGCTGGCCGATCCTGGCGATCTGCAACGGGGTGGAGGCCGCGCCGACCAAGTTCGGCTCGCCGGGCAAGGCGGTTTACGGCTTCGATGTCAAGCTGATCGACGAGGTCACCGCCGAAGAGATCACCGAACCTGGCAAGAAGGGCGTGATCGCGGTCGAGGGCCCGCTGCCGCCGGGCTGCCTGCAGACCATCTGGCGCGACGACGAGCGCTTTGTCAAAACCTACTGGTCCAGCATCCACAACAAGGTGATGTACAACACCTTCGACTGGGGCGTGAAGGATGCCGACGGCTACTTCTACATCCTGGGCCGCACCGATGATGTGATCAACGTGGCCGGGCACCGGCTGGGCACCCGTGAGATCGAGGAGAGCATCTCCAGCCACCCCAATGTGGCCGAGGTGGCGGTGGTGGGCGTGGCCGACCAGTTGAAGGGCCAGGTGGCGATGGCCTTTGCGGTGCTCAAGGATGACTCCCGCACCGGCTCAGCGGCTGAGGTGCTCAAGCTCGAAGGCGAGATCATGAAACTGGTGGACAACCAGCTGGGCGCGGTGGCGCGGCCGGCGCGGGTGCGGTTTGTCTCAGGTCTGCCCAAGACCCGCTCGGGCAAGCTGCTGCGCCGGGCGATCCAGGCGGTATGCGAGGCCCGCGACCCCGGCGACCTGACGACGATCGAAGACCCGACGGCGCTGCAGCAGATCAAGGACCTGGTCACCGGCGTTTGAGCTTGATGATCTTGGGTAAGGGCAGAATCGGCGCCGCCGTTCATGAGACGGCGCCAATCCTCTTCTGCCCACCATGCACAAATCTCTCAGCGCCCGAATGGGTGCGTTCTGTCTGGCCCTGGCCGCCAGCGCGGCCTTGCCATCGTCCTGGGCGGCACCCATCCGGGCGCCGGGACCGGACTTTCCGCAGTTCGCCACGGCCGAGGCGCTGAAGGCCGCCTGCGACAGCAGCTTGGTGCAGGCCAACGCGCAGCTGCGCCTGGTCGAACAGCGGCCGGCCGACACCCAGTGGCTGGCGGCTTACGACGCGTTCAGCGCCAACCTGGAGGACCTGTCCAGCGCCATGCTGTTCTTGTCAGCGGTGCATCCCGACAAGACCATTCGGGATGCTTCCGAGGCCTGCGAGCTGCGCTGGAACGACTTCAACTCGTCGCTGGGCCAGAACGAGAAGATCTACCGCGCGCTGCGGGCCATCAAGCCGGCTGACGCGACCGACCGGCTGCTGCAAAAAACCTTGCTCGAAGGCTTTGCTGACGCCGGTGTCGGCCTGCCAGCCGCGCAACGCGCCCGGGCCAAGCAGCTCAACGACCGCATCGCCGAGCTGGGCCAGACCTTCGAGCGCAATATCCGCGATGCCAACCTGCGGGTGGCCTTCACCGAGGCCGAGTTGCAAGGCGTGCCGGTGGCGGTGTGGCAAGGCGCCAAGCGCGATGCCGACGGCCGGGTCTTGCTGGGGCTGGACAACCCGAGCTACGAGCCGGTGGTGCAGTTTGCTGAATCAGCGGTGGCCCGTGAGCGCATGTGGCGCGCCAAGACCAACGAGGGCGGTGCGGCCAACCTCACGCTGCTGGCCGAGATCACCCAGCTGCGCAAAGCCTATGCCAGCCTGCAGGGTGCCGCCAGCTGGGACGAATTTGTGCTGCGCCGGCGCATGGCCGAGACCCCTGCACGGGCGATTGCCTTCTTGGGTGAGGTCAAAGCCGCGGTGCAGCAACGTGAGCGCAGCGAGCTGGAGGAACTGCGTCAGGCCAAGGCCGCGCACCTGTTGCTGGCGCCCGAGGCGGTCAAGCTGGATCGCTGGGACGTCACCTTTTATACCGAGCGGGTGCGGCGCGAGCGCTACGCGGTGGACCAGGAGGCGTTTCGGGCCTACTTTCCGCCGCAGCAAAGCCTGCAGTTTGCGCTGCGCCTGATCGAGCGGCTGATGGGCGTGCGCTACCAGCGCATAGCCGCCGATGCCAACCCCGCCGCCTGGCATCCCGAGGTGCAGACCTACGCCGTATCGGACGCTGCCAGTGGCAAGCCGCTGGGCACACTCTGGGTGGACCTGTACCCGCGCGAGGGCAAGTACAACCACGCGGCGGTATGGGGGCTGCGGTCGGGCTCGCTGGCGCAGCAGCGGGTCTCGCAAGCCGCGCTGGTGGTCAATTTCAACCGCCAGGGCCTGACGCTGGACGAGTTGGAGACCTTGCTGCACGAGCTGGGCCATGCGGTGCACAACAACCTGTCGGCCACGCGCCGGGCGCTGCAGGCCGGTACCAGTGTCAAACATGACTTTGTCGAGGCGCCATCGCAGATGCTGGAGGACTGGGTGCTCGACAAACGGGTGCTCAAGCTGTTTGCCGAGGTCTGCCCGGCCTGCACCCCGGTGCCGGATGCGCTGATGGACCAGGCGGTGGCAGCCAGCCACTACGGCAAGGGTGTGCGCGCCTCGCGCCAGCACCTGTACGCCAGCTACGACCTGGCGTTGTACGGCCCCGAGCCGCGCGACCCGCTGGCGCTGTGGGCGCAGATGGAGGGCGACACGCCGCTGGGCCATGTGGCGGGCACGATGTTCCCGTCGCGCTTCAGCCACATCGCCACCAACTACAGCGCGGGCTACTACGGCTACTTGTGGAGCCTGGTGGTGGCGATGGACTTGCGCACCGCGTTTGCCGCCGACAAGCTGGACCCGGCGGTGGGCAAGCGCTACCGCGACGTGATCCTGGCCAACGGCAGCCAGCGCCTGCCGCAGGCGCTGGTGCATGATTTCCTGGG
>JBBRZR010000422.1:0-4437 GCA_038236495.1 Burkholderiales bacterium | reverse complement strand
TGGCCGGTGCTGCCCATCCTCGTGCTCACCGCCAGCGAAGACCATGGCGAGGTGCGCCGCCTCATCGCCGCGGGTGCCACGGGCTTTGCGCCCAAGTCGTCGGGCTACGCAACCTTGTCGGCGGCGCTGCGCCTGGTTCTGTCGGGGCAGACCTATGTGCCGCCGCTGATGCTCGATGTGATCAACGCATCGGGCGAGCTGCCGGCGACTCCGGCAGCGCCCGTCCCTGCACCGGGCGCCGAGGCAGGACGGGACAAGCTGACGCCGCGTCAACTGGAGGTGCTCAGGCTGCTCAGCGCCGGCCTGCCGAACAAGACCATCAGCCGCAAGCTCGGCCTTGCCGAGCGCACCATCAAGGTTCACATCGGCGCGATCTTCCGGGCGCTTGGCGTCAGCAACCGCACGCAGGCCGTGCTCGCGGCGCAAGCTGCCGGCTTGTTGGGCTAGCAGGCTGCAGTCTTGGCCGACTGGCTGAAGTAGGTCGCACCCTGGACGCTCATGGACCGACCGGGAGTCAGACCGGCGTCAAAGGGAGTCGATTGGTCGGCTCAGAACAGCCGCCCGACATTGAACAGCGTCACAGCCCCAGCACTGCAAATATCAATGCCGCCACGCCATGCACGATCGGCATTGAAATGCGCTTGGCCAAGCCATCACCGAGCAGCACCACCGGTACATTGGCCAGCATCATGCCCAGCGTGCTGGGGGTTAGGAAATTCAAACGCACTTTTTTGCTCCCAAAGGCCTTCCGGCAAGGCTCTCGATCACCCACTGAACCGGTCCTTGGGTCTATCTGACGCAGGTTGAAGGCCGATCGCAGCGCCGAAGTGCGTCTCTCGAAGGGCTTGCCTTGGGGTTTGCCCTTGCAATCAGCCGCCAAACCTCGGCTCTGAGAAGCTGTGGCGCAGCCGATCCCCGCGGCCCTGGTCACCGGGTCGCCTCAAACGTCTTGGCTGAAGAGTCTTAGGCCGCTTGCAGCTGCGACCGACGGGCTGGCGCACGCGGCGGCGCCCTGGCCTGCAGACCCAGGTGCGTGAGGATCTTCTCGATCACCGGCTGCTCCATGATCGCCGCGATGATCTTCAACTCGCCGCCGCAGTTCGGGCAGTGCGCCATGTCGATCTCGAACACGCGCTTCAGCAGCTTGGCCCAGCTCAGCCGAACCGGACGGTGGTGCGCACAGGTCGCCTCGCACTCGGCCGGCGGTGCGGCCTGCGCGGGTGGTTCGGGCTCTTGCGGCACCACCTGCGGCACCACCTGCGCGCGCAGCTTGGCGTTCGGTGCGAGAACGCCATGGAAGCGAATCAGATGCAGCCTCGGTCTGGGCACCAGCGCTGCCAGCCGCTGCATGAACTCCAGCGGCGACAGCACCAGGTGCGTGGTGCCGTCTCGCCAGGACGTCTTGTGCTTGAGGACCACCTGACCCGCCGCGTTGGTTTGCACGCGTTCGTTCGCCAGGGCCGGGCGGGTGATGTGGCGGCATAACTGCTCCAGCGCCTGACGGTCGTCGGTGCCGCAGCGCACGGCGGCGTGGAGGCTGAAGCCCTGCATGGCAGTTCGTGCAGGCCACGGCAGGCACCTACGCCGGCGTGGCCGGGCAGAACCGGGCGGCTTACTACTGGGCGTATGCCGATCCGCAGGGCCTCGGGGCGACGGCCACCGTGGGCGCGGGGACTGTCCAGGTTGCCATCGGATCGCAGGCCTACGGCTAGTTGGGTCTGGGCTACGGGGCTTACGGCGTGGACTCGGCGAACGTGAATGTGCAGGAGCCATCTCTCAGGCTGGACCTCAGCGCTTACGGCGGGTTCCAGGCCGATTTCAGCGCCGGAACAACAACCGCTGGTCTCATCGTTGGTTTCTACACCCACGCACCCATCGGCGGCGTTTCTTATTGGTCGCGCGAGATCTTTGCCGCGCCGGTCGCCGCCGGCGGGCCTTTCACCGGCACCGCTGTCCTTCGGCCGGCCGGCATGCGTTGCGCGCACGCAAGCTACTGCGGCCGCCAGCACGGCCGCCTGATCAACCCGGGCACATCACCCCGACCGGCAGCGGCAAGTCCTCGATGCCTAAAATGCGCTGTTGCCATACGTGCACCGAGACGATGAACGCAGAACAAGGCACTTGGCGAGCCGCGCTGTCGCTGCTGCGCCCGCCCACGCTCAACATCGACCGCCGCGAGCGCTTGCGCGTGGTCATCGGCATCGGAATCGGTTTGTTTTTTGCGGCTGCGCTGTCGCTGGCGCTCAGCGCCGGCAACGCCTGGCTCGTCGCGCCGATTGGCGCCAGTGCGGTGATTCTGTTTGCCCTGCCCTCGAGCCCGCTTGCACAGCCCTGGGCGGTGGTCGGTGGCAACACCCTGTCGGCCCTCGCCGGCATCGCCGTGGCCAACCTGGCGCACGGCGCGCAATGGGGCGGCGCTGCACCGGCGCTGGGGGGCGCTGCGGCGGTGGGCCTGATGATTCTGTTGCGCTGTCTGCATCCACCGGGTGGCGCGGCGGCGTTGCTGGTCGTGCTGGGGGGCGTCGTCGATTGGCGCTTCGCGCTCTTTCCGGTGTTAACGAACTCGGTGCTGTTGACGCTGGCGGCCGTGGTCTACAACCGAAGCACCGGCAAAGCCTACCCGCACCGCCAGGGCGACACGCCCAGTACCTCTGACGCCGGCCGCTTCGTCGACGCCGACATCGACCGTGTGCTGGCACGCTACAACCAGATTCTTGACGTTCCGCGCGACGAATTGCATGCTCTGCTCGAAGCCGCCGAGAGCGAGGCCTACCGGCGGCGCTTGGGCGAATTGTCGTGTGCCGACGTGATGTCACGCGATGTCGTGAGCGTGGAATTCGGCACGGCCCTGCAAGAGGCCTGGACCCTGCTGCGCGATCGCCAGATCAAGGCCGTGCCGGTCGTTGACATCGCGCGGCGCGTTGTTGGCGTATTGACCCTTGCCGACTTCATGCAGGGCGCAGACATCGACGTCCACGAAGGTTTCGCAACGAGACTGCGCAAATTCCTGCGACCGACGCAGGGCGTGAATTCGGAGAAGCCGGAAGTGGTGGGTCAGATCATGACGCGACAGGTCCAGGTGGTGCGCGCCGACAGCAGCTTGTCGTCCATGGTGCCGGTGTTCTCGAGCACCGGTCACCACCACATTCCAGTGGTCGACGCCGATCAGCGGCTCGTCGGCATCTTGACCCAGACCGACTTGGTCCGCGCGCTCGTCCGGACAACACAGCAGACTTGAAAATCTAGGTCCCACCAACGCATAGACTACGTCGCCATCAAGACCCTGCATCAAACCGCCGTCGCGTTGTCGGTGACCGGCTTCTTTGCGCGTGGATGGGGCTCCCTCTCGGGTGCCAGATGGGTCAGAAGTCGGGTGGCGAAAACCTTGCCCCATGTCATCGACACGGTCTTGCTGACATCGGCGCTGCTGCTGGCCTGGATGCTGGGCCTCAACCCTGCATCAACGCCCTGGCTGATGGCGAAGATCGTCGGCCTGCTCGGCTACATCGCGCTGGGCATGATGGCGCTTCGGCCCGGGCGGCCGGTGCCTGTGCGCGCGGCGGCGTGGCTGGCCGCGCCGGTGACCTTCGCGTGGATCGTGTCGGTGGCGATCACCAAGAACCCGCACGGCTTCTTCGCGCTCTCGCCGATGGACGCTTGACGGTCCGCATGACAGCCGTCGACGTCCAGGCGCAGCAGGCGTTCTTAGCCCTGCGCCGAAGCGGTGCTTTGCAAGCCCTCATTCCGAAGTCGGCAAGGCTTCAGGCGGGTAGGTGATGACGTGGCCTGCGACTTTGGCAAACGGCTTGAGCTTGTGCGCCTGCAGGCGGGTCGGGCTCACGATCTCTGATACGGCCGAACCATTCACCAGCAGCGCGTCGGCTATCAATGAGCGGTGGCAGCGCCAGGACACGGCTTCGGCGCACATCACCGCCACCCGTTGCACTTCGCCCAGGCGCATCAGCCAGAACAGGTTCTCGGCAAACTCGGCCGTCTGCATGTAGTCGGCATAGCCGCGATGTGGGGCGTTGCGCCAGGCGCCATTGGGCGAGGCGGGCCGGGTCGGGCGGAACCCGCCCAGCCCTTCGGCATGCACGTACTGCACGCCGAACGGCGCCAGACTTTCGGCCATGCCGTCGCCATTGAACTGAGGGTTGTGGCGTGGGTTCTGCCGCAATAGCGCGATGAGGCTGAGCATGCTGCGAGGCCGACGTCGATCAGAAAGCCAGCGAGTAGAACTGATTCGCTGCAGACGAGGATCGGTCTTTGATGTCGCCTAGCTGGCCTTTGCGGATCATGTGCCTGACCTCGATGCCGTCGCATCAGGATTCGGGCGCAGCGAAAGGTCTTGAAGCCGAGCATCGACCGGGTGATGCGTTTGACGGCGCGGTGGTCTTGCTCGACGAGGTTGTTCAGGTACTTCGACTGGCGCATCTC
>JBBRZR010000421.1:0-4438 GCA_038236495.1 Burkholderiales bacterium | reverse complement strand
GCCAAGGCGCCGATTGCCGAGTGCGGCGCCACACAGCAGCGCTCGCTGGGGTGGGTCTCGCCCCGGGGCGAGGAGCATGGCGTGTTGATCGAGGCTATCGCCGGCCAGTGGCTGCTGCAGCTGATGGTCGAGAGCAAGGTCGTTCCCGGCTCGGTCATCAAGCGCCAGGTCGATGCGCTGGCCGTGCAGGTCGAGAAGCAGACCGGCCGCAAGCCCGGCAAGAAGCAGCGCAACGAGCTCAAAGACCAGGCCCTGCTGGACCTGCTGCCGATGGCCTTTACCAAGCGCGGCGCGACCCGGGTGTGGATCGCCCCGGCCGAGCGGCTGCTGGCGCTGGACGCCGGCAGCCAGGCCCGCGCCGACGAGGTGCTGACGGCGCTGAGCCAGGCCCTGCCCGGGCTGTCGGCCACGCTGGTCAATACCGTCGTGTCACCGGCTGCGGCGATGGCCGAATGGCTGGTCAGCGGCGAGGCGCCGGCCGGTTTCACGATCGACCGCGACTGCGAGCTCAAGGCTGCCGACGGCGAAAAGCCGGTGGTACGTTATGCCCGCCACGCGCTGGACATTGCCGAAATCCGCGAGCACATCCTGGCCGGCAAGCAACCCACCCGGCTGGCGCTGACCTGGCAGGGCCGGGTGTCGTTCATGCTGACCGAGGCGGGGCTGGTCAAGAAGATCAGCTTTTTGGACGGGGTGTTCGAGGGCCAGCAGGGCAAGGCCGACGAAGGCTTTGATGCCGACGCGGCCATCGCCACGGGTGAATTGGCACCGATGATTGGCGACCTGATCGACGCGCTGGGTGGGGAGCAGGTGTTTGGCGAGACGCCCGCGCCAGCAACAGACGCGGCACCTGCCGTGACGTCGGCGCCGGCGGCGGGCAAGACTGTGGCCCCCGCCGCCGCCAAGACCGGCGCCGACCTCCCGCCCTGGGAGGCCGCACCGGCCTGAATGAGCGTCAGCCTGTCAGGCCTGGCGGCGCCGCACGGCCAGCAGGCCCAGCAGGCCCGCCGCCATCATCAGCATCGTCTGCGGCTCCGGCACGGCGGCCAGCATCTGCGCACCCAGAATAGCGTGCGCTGCTGCAGTCGGGTGGATTTGGTCCCAGTACAGATAACTGTCGGGGTTGGCGCACAACGAGACCGGCTTCGTCTGGAGGCAACCGCTGCTCACATTGCTGAAGCCGTAGCTCGGCGCATCCGCAGTGATGCTGCGCTGTATTTTTTCCGCGTCGAAGAAATAGAAAGTCTCGTCGGTCCAATTTGCGGCCAAGCCGTCGTAGGCCACCTTCAAGTCGTCGTTGAACTTGTTGGACACACCCGTGGCAGCGCCGCTGTAGCCGCCTTCGCGGGCCTCGGGTGTCAGGCCCAGGTCGGGCAGATTGGGCAACAAGAACTTGCGGGCGCCCAGCGTGTGCAGGGTGCTGACGATGGTGCTGAGGTTGCCTATCGCGGTGGCAATGCTGACGCCACCCCGCAGGTCATTGGCCCCGCCCCAGACGAAGTACAGCGCGTTGGCGTCGGCCAGGCCGCCACCCAACGAAGCCTGGAAGCCGGCCAGCTGTTGCAACATGCCGCCGCCAAAACTGCCACCCTGACCGTCACCCAGCGCACCAGCCGTTCCGGTCAGGGCCCCGGCAATGGCCAAGTCCTTGAACTGCCCAGCGCTCAGGCCCAGCCCACTGGCCAGACGCTCGACAGCGACCGGGCCGTTGGAGAACCGGCCTTGGTAATACGGCGCTGGCGGGAAGCCGTTGCCGGGACCATACGCTTGTTCGGTCAACGCAAACAGGTTGCCGTTGTCCGACAAACTGTCGCCAAACACAACCAGGCCGGAAAACGGCGACGGCGACGAAACAAGCGCCAAAGCAGAAGGGCTGGCCAGCAGAAAGCCGGCGGCGGTGGCGGCGCCGGCGGCGGCGCGAAACAAGGTGGGCAAGGTCATCTGGGCTCCCGTTGTTGAAAAGCAAAACGGCAGCCTAACCACAGCGCCAGCGGCCAGCCATCCGCCAGAACCCCAGAATGGGCCGAGACTGGCCTGCACCCCCCCTATTCAGGTGTCCTTGCTGACCTTGATCGTCGGGAATTTGCCCGAAAAGTCCTTGGCCTTGTCGGCGATCTTGACCGCCACCTGGCGCGCCACGGCCTTGTAGATCGCGGCGATCTCACCGTCCGGGTCGGCCACCACGGTAGGCCGGCCCGAATCGGCCTGCTCGCGGATGCTCATGTTCAAGGGCAGCGCGCCCAGGTAATCGAGCTTGTACTGCGCGGCCATCTTCTTGCCGCCGTCGGCGCCAAAGATGTGTTCAACATGGCCGCAGTTCGGGCAGCAGTACATCGCCATGTTCTCGACCAGGCCCAGGATGGGCACGCCGACCTTCTCGAACATGCTCAAACCCTTTTTGGCGTCGAGCAGCGCGATGTCCTGCGGTGTGGTGACGATGATGGCGCCGGTGATGGGCACCCGCTGGCTGAGGGTGAGCTGGATGTCGCCGGTGCCGGGCGGCATGTCGACGATCAAATAGTCCACATCCTTCCAGTTGGTCTGGCGCAGCAGCTGGTCGAGTGCTTGCGTCGCCATCGGGCCGCGCCAGATCATGGCCTGGTCGGCATCGACCAAGAATCCGATCGAGGCCACCTGCAGGCCGTGGCCCAACATCGGCTCCATGCTCTGGCCGTCGATGCTCTCGGGCCGGCCGCTGATGCCCAGCATCATCGGCTGGCTGGGGCCGTAGATGTCGGCGTCCAGCACGCCCACGGTGGCACCCTCGGCCGCCAGCGCCAGCGCCAGGTTGGCCGCAGTGGTGCTCTTGCCCACGCCGCCCTTGCCCGAGGCCACGGCGATGATGTTCTTGACGCCCGGCAGCAGTTGCACCCCGCGCTGCACCGCGTGCGCCGTGATGCGGGTGACGATGTTGACGCTGACATTGCCCACGCCCGGCACGGTGCGCGCTGCGGCGATGAACTGGCGGCGCAGTGCGGCATGCTGGCTCTTGGCCGGGTAGCCAAACTCGACCTCGAAGGCCACGTCGTCGCCCTCGATCTTGAGATTCTTGATCTGGCGCGCCGCAACAAAATCCTTGCCCGTGTTCGGGTCCAGCACGGTCTTGAGGGCGGCAAGCAGGGCAGCTTCGGTCACAGTGGACATGGTGGCGGTGGTCAGGGTGGGGATAGGGCGCGGCGAGACGGCGGCAGACAGATCACAGGTGGCAGGCAAATATCCAGCGGCCCGGGAGTCTAGCGGACCGCCAGCCGGCGCCACCCGGCAGGGCTTTGACGCCGGCCGCCACTGGGCCAAGCCCTAAAATCACCGGCTCTGCCCAAGGATGGCCCATGCCGCGCAAGCTCTTCGTCACCACCGCCCTGCCCTACGCCAACGCGGCCTTCCACATCGGCCACATGATGGAATACATCCAGGCCGACACCTGGGTGCGGGCCCAGCGCATGAAGGGCTCGGAAGTCAACTTCGTCTGCGCCGACGATGCGCACGGCGCGCCGATCATGATCGCAGCCGAAAAAGCCGGCTTGAGCCCGCAGCAGTTTGTGGCCGGCATCGCTGCCGGCCGGGCGCAGTACCTGGACGGCTTCCACATCGGGTTTGATAACTGGCACTCGACCGACGGCCCCGAAAACCACCGGCTGGCGCAATCCATCTACCGCAAGCTGCGCGACAACGACCTGATCGACGTGCGCACGATCGAGCAGTTCTACGACCCCGACAAGGGTATGTTTCTGCCCGACCGCTTCATCAAGGGCCAGTGCCCCAAGTGCGGCACGGCCGACCAGTACGGCGACAACTGCGAAAACTGTGGTGCGGTCTATGCCCCCACCGACCTGATCAATCCGTACTCGGCGCTGTCGGGTGCCACGCCGGTGCTGCGCAGCAGCGAGCATTTCTTCTTCAAATTGAGCGATCCGCGCTGCGTGGGCTACCTGGAGCAATGGACCCAGGACGGCAAGCTGCAGCCCGAGGTGGCCAACAAGGTGCGCGAGTGGTTTGCCCGGGACGAGGCCGGCAAGGCCGTCTTGAACGACTGGGACATCAGCCGCGACGCGCCCTACTTCGGCATCGAGATCCCGGACGCGCCGGGCAAGTACTTCTACGTCTGGCTGGACGCACCGATCGGCTACCTGGCGTCGTTGGAGAACCTGTTTGCTCGACGTTTGGGTGATGCTGCCGCGGGCCAGGCCGCTTGCGAGGCCTACCTGGCCGACCCGGCGCTGGAGCAAGTGCACTTCATCGGCAAGGACATCGTCACCTTCCACACCCTGTTCTGGCCGGCCATGCTGAAGTTCAGCGGCCGCAAGGTGCCCGACCACATCCATGTGCACGGCTTTTTGACGGTCAACCACGACAAGATGAGCAAGAGCCGGGGCACCGGCATCAGCCCGCTGAAGTACCTGGAGCTGGGCATGGACCCGGAATGGCTGCGCTACTACCT
>JBBRZR010000420.1:0-4449 GCA_038236495.1 Burkholderiales bacterium | reverse complement strand
GGTAGCGCGCGCCATGGTCTCGCGCATAGGCGGCGATGCCCTTCCACAGCAGGTTCAGCACGCCGAAGTTGCGGTGCTGCTGGTCGATGCAGGCACGGCCGAGTTCAAGAATCAGGGCGCGCTGGGCCTCGAAAGGCGCGAAATCGAACTCCCGCTCACTGTAGTAGCCCAGCCCTTGCCGGGCCTGGGCGCCGGTCTGCATGCGGTAGGTGCCCACGACGGCGCCCGACAAGGCGTCCTCCACGATCAGGTGGGCACACACGCCGTCGAACGGGTCGGCGTCCAGGCCACTGTCATACGAGTGCACCAAGCCCTCGTTGAGTTCAACATTGAAGACTTGAAAGCGCAGTGCCTGCGCTGCCGCGATGTCGGACGGCCGACTCGCCAGGCGCGCCCGGTACTGACCGCCCGCCAGCGCTGTTGCCGGCTGCGGTGCATGTGCGGTGGCTTGTGGTGTGTTCATGGCGCGGCGGCGAGTGGATGGCAAAGGTTCGTCGTCCGTGCGCAGCGTCGATTACAGATTTCGGCGTTAGCCGGCGGACGATGGCGATTCGACACCTGCGCCGCACCGTGTCCGCAACGTTTTGGTGCCTCACCCCATGCCAAGGGGCAAGACTTCGGTGTGCCAGGTGCGCGGCCCGGCCAGCCCGGCGAAGCTGTCCGGCAAGGGCCCCAATGTGTGGGCGGCGCCGCCTTACTTGCCCATCGCCGCCCTGGCTTCTTGCTCCGTGCTGCCGTTCAACGCCTTGCAGGTGCCGGCGGGCACGTAGCGCCATTCGTCGGCGCCTTTTTCGACCCTGCTCTGGCCGGCGCAACTGTGTGAGCCCGACAGGCTGGCGCAGTCGTTCTGGCCCGCCTTGGCGATGCCGAAGCACTTTTCCTTGGCCCTGGCCTGCGCGGCGGCCGGGCCGACCAGACCGAGCGCAAGCGCAGAAGCGAGGGCAGAGAGCAGGATCTGACGGTTGTTCATGGGTGGGCTCGTTGGCGGGATTGAAGGGGGTGGCATCGGCCGGGTGCACCGTCATCGCGGGCGCTACAGCAGCGATTCGGGCACGATAGGGGACAACAGCCGGAGTTTCAAGCGCAGCCAAAACGACGAATCGGGCTCGTCGGTCAGTACCATTTCTTTGCCCTCGTCCAGGCTCACCCACTCCAGCCTCTGACCATCGGCCGAGCGCCGCACCCGGTAGGCGTTTTGCAGGCGATCGATGTCTATGACACGGACGAGCTCTCGCGCCAACTCGGGGCTGGTGATGACGGCGCCCAGCTCGGTATTGATGGTGGCCGAACGCGGGTCGAGATTCATCGAACCGACAAAGATGGTCCGGCGGTCAACCACCGCCAGCTTGGCGTGCAGGCGGCCCAGCGACTTGCCAAACAGGTACTTGTGCGGGTTGCGTTTGACGCGCGACGAGCTGATCTCGTAGATCTCCACGCCGAGGTCCAGCATCGGTTCGCGGTAGTCAAAATAGCCCAGATGCACCACCGGCTCGTCGGTCGAGCCCAAGGAGTTGGTCAGCATGACCACACCCACATTGCGCGCGCGCAGTTCTTCGATCAAGGCCATACCGTCCTTGCCCGGCACCAGATAGGGCGAGGACACCACGATCTCAGTCTGGGCTTTTCGCAAGGCCTCGAACACGTTGTAGGTGACACTGGACTCCATCAGATCGCCGCCGGTCTCGCCATCAAAAGGCTTGTCCGGGTGGTCGGCAAAGATGTAGGCGTCGGCCCAGATCAGGGCCAACCGGCCTTGGTCCAGGTCTGCGGCAATCGGGCGGTAGCCCAGGATGTCGGTGGCGGGCAGCGGCCCAGGTGGCGGCGTGTTGAGCGGCCCGGTCCAGACCTCGAACTGCTGACGCAGCTCCTCTGCGCTGAGCGCGCTGTGCGTTACGGCGTGGATCGGGTACACAGCGTCGGCGTTCCAGTAGCGGTCAAACAGGGCCTGCGCCGGCGCAACGATGAAGCCCACGGTGAAGGCGTCCAGGTCGATGAAGTTCTCCCCCATGCTGCGCAGGAAATATTCATTGGCAACGTTGCGTCCCCCGATCACGGCCATCGCGCCGTCGGCGACAAACAGCTTGTTGTGCATGCGGTGGTTGACACGCTTCCAGTCGCCCACCGACGCCAGGAAGCGCGCGGCCTGGCCGTGCGCTCGCATGCAGCAGAAGGGATTGAAGATGCGCACCTCCACGTTTTTGTGGGCGGCGAAGGCGAGGAACAGTTCGTCCTGGCCACCGGTGTAGAAATCATCAATCAACAACCGTACCCGTACGCCGTGCTCGGCCGCGTCGCGCAGCGCCCGCAGCAACCAGCGCCCGGTCTCGTCGTTTTCGAGGTGGTAGTACTGGACATCCAGTGAAACCTCGGCTCGCCGTGCAAGCTGGATGCGCGCGTCCAGCGAGAAATTGCCCAGTGGCATGAGCCGGAATCCCGACTTGTTGTCACCCACGTCGCCGGCGCTGGCGATGCGACCCAACGTGGTATCCCTGGACAAGCCGATCGCCTCGCTGGCGCTGGCCTGCCGGTCGACCGCCGCGAAAGACGCGCAGCCGCCAAGCAACACCAGCAATGCCGTCGCGACAAGCCCCAGACCTGCCGTGAACCAGGCAGCCAAGGGACGGGGTAGCAAGGTGGGCAGTGTCATGGAAAGCTCGGGTTTTGGCACGATCTGGCCTGTGGCGAAGCCCTGACCGGCGCTGGCCGCGCGGGATGGGACGGTTCAATTGGATCGGCTAGTGCAAGCATTTGGCAGGCTCGCAACCGGGATCATCGCCTGCCACCCGCCACCCGCCACCCGCCACCACCGATGGGTCGCGGTGGCGGGCACAACCTTACCGGCCCACAAACACCGCCGCGGATGACGTGATATCGACTGAGCCGGCCATCAAGGCAAGGGCCAGTTCATCCAACGCGCCAAAGTCTGAAAAAACAAGGCGTACAGCGCGATCGGCAGTGGCAGCCCCAGCAGCGTGCCGATCACATAGTGGCGCACCCGGATGCCGGACATCGCCAGCGCGTAGTTCAATGCCGGTACGGTCTGGAACACCAGGCGCAAGAGCGACACGCTTTGCACCGGATGCGTGTCGAGCCGCGCAAAGATGCGCCGTGCCAATGGGCCCTCGAAACTGCGCAGCGCGTTGCCACCCAGCAGGCGGATCAACACAAACGTGACCAGGCAGGACACGCTGGCCGCAAGGTAGGTGGCGATACCGCCCCAGAATTGACCCAAGGTCAGCACCGCAGCCGCCAGAAACACCCAGCCCGGAATCTGGATCAGGTTGCCCACTGAAAACAGCGCCACGAAGATGAGCAGCCCCATGACGGGGTGCGAGGCAAAGGCGTCGTGTACAAACCGCGGCGTGAAGTGCTGCCCGATGCCCGAAAAATGGACGGCGGCCCACAGCACGACGAGAAGGGCAAGCACGGAAAGAAGGCGGGCGTGGCGCATGGGCGGGGCATTGTGATGGCAATTGATGACAGGCTGGCGCCAGGCTGTAAGGGCAAGCCCAGGTCGCGCGACACAGACCATGGGGCAGCGCCCTCCACACCCAGCCCGAGAACCCGATGCCCGAGCCGTTTGTCCCTGTCAGCGCGCACAGCAAGCCCGTCACACGGCGGTTTGCGCTGCGCCACCGCGCACACGCCGGCACCCGGGGGCCGCTGTGGAGCGCCCTGAGCGTGTTGCTGGCGGCCACCGGCTGCGCCCCGCCCGGCGCAAAGGCGCCCGAGGCGGCTACTGCGCCCTTTCGGGCTGAGCTTAAATTGGGTGCCCCCACTTTTGCGACGGTGAGCTACCTGCGTGCCGGCGACAGCCGCGGCACCCGCCTGATCCTGGTGCACGGCACACCGGGCTCTGCCACCGCGTGGTCGGACTATGTCCTGTCGCCGCCGCCCGGCATGGACGTGTTGGCGCTAGACCGCCCTGGCTTTGGCCGCAGTGGCCCGGCCGGCGCGATGGTCAGCCTGGCCGACCAGGCCGCCGCTGTGCTGGCCTTGATGCCCGAAGGCGGCCGACCCGTGGTGCTGCTCGGGCATTCCCTGGGCGGGCCGATCGTGGCGCGGGTAGCGGCCGACCACCCCGACCGCGTGGCCGGCTTGGTGCTGCTGGCAGCGTCACTGGACCCGGCCCTGGAAGCCATCCATCCCCTGCAATACGTCGGCGCCTGGGGGCTGGTAAAGCCGCTGCTGCCACGCATGCTGCGCAATGCCAATGCCGAGCTGATGGCCTTGAAGCCGGAACTCGAATCGCTGGCGCTGGCACTGCCGCGCATTACCGCCAAGGTGGTCATCGTGCACGGCACCCGAGACGATCTGGTACCGGTTGCCAACGTGCCCTTCATGCAGGCGCACCTGACTGGCGCACGCTGCGTGAAGACGGTGTTGCTGGAGGGCCAGAACCACTTCCTGCCCTGGAACTCCGAAGCCACCGTGCGCGAAGCCATCCGC
>JBBRZR010000419.1:0-4464 GCA_038236495.1 Burkholderiales bacterium | reverse complement strand
TATGCCGGTAATCGCTTTCTGGCCGATGGCTTCCTGCAGCGATTTCCCGAGGCGACGGTGATCGCCAATCCGCAGGGCGACAGGCTGTCTAACCGTGTGGGCAGTGTGTTCGAGACCGTGCGACGGGCGTACCTCGATGACCTTGTGTTCAAGGAGGGTGTCAGCGAATTGCCGGCGGCGCTGGCACACCGCGTTCGGCCCACCCCAGAGGTGGCTAGCCGTGGTTTTCTACGTTCGGTGTTGGGCCAGTCGAGCTTCAGCATCGTAGGCGCCTGCCTGGCGCTGGACATCGGCGGCGCCACCACCGATCTGCACTACAGCGTCGAGATCATCAGCCCGGACAGCCCGGTGCAGCCCGCGAGCGGCGTATCGGTGGCCCGCTTTGTATTCACCGACCTGGGCGTCGTCGCGTCGCGCGACACCTTGCTGATGCAGTTGCGTGTCCACGCGCATCTCTATGAGTTTTTGTGCGCGATGCGGGGCGCCGAAGTGCGTGACCTGTATGTCGGCTTGCGCGATGGTGACGTGGATCCGCCGGCCGAGCTGATGTCGTATGCCTGCCTGTTTCTGGCGCTGGATCGGTTTGCCAAAGGCAAGGGGCCGGGTCTGCCGGTCGGTCGCCTCGACACCGTCGCCCAGATCATCCTGACCGGAGGCGCTGCCCAGAGTCTGGACGAGACGGTGGTGGGCCGCATTGTCGGGCTGCTGCTGAGACCTGGAACACCCGCGCCACTGGTGCAGGTGGACAGGCGTTATGAAATCTGGGTGGCCGGCATCACCTGGGTCGAGGACGTTCAAGCATGAGCGACAGCGCCGCCATCCACGGGCCGGACTGGCTCGACACCCTGCCCGCTGCCTGGGAAGCGCTTGCCCAGTCCCACGGCACGCCGTTTTTCTTGTTCGATGCCGATCTGGTGTCTCAGCGCATCACGGCGGTTCGCACGGCACTGCAAGGGCATGCCAAGATCTATTACGCGGTCAAGGCCAATCCGAATCTCGGGTTGCTGCGTGCAGTGCTATCGGTGGCCGACGGGGTTGACATATCTTCCGGCGGCGAGCTGGTGCAGGCCCAGTTGGCGGGTTACGCCGCAGAGCAGATGAGCTTCGCGGGCCCGTCGAAGACGAGCGCCGAGTTGGAGGCGGCGATTCGCGCCGGTGTCGGCGCCATCAGCGCGGAGTCGCTTCGCGAAATCGACGAATGCGCGCAGATTGCGCAACGCATCGGCCTGCCTGCCCGCATCCTGCTGCGTGTGAACCCGGTGCTGGCGGCCAGAGCCTACGGCTTGAAGATGGGCGGTCGGCCTGTGCAGTTCGGCATCGATGAAGAAGCCTTGCCGCAGGCCGAGGCGCGGGTGCGTCAGCACCGTCAACACCTGGTCTTCTGCGGCATCCATTGTTATGTCGGCAGCCAATGCTTCGACCCGACAGCGGTGGCCGAGGCCACCGCCAACGCCTTGCGCATTGCCCGCGACATCGAGGACCGCGCTGGACTGGTCAGCCGCAAGATCAATCTCGGGGGGGGGTTTGGCATTGCCCACGCCGAAGAGCGGCGTGAGCTCGACCTGGCCGGCCTGGCGCAGGTGCTGCTGCCGTTGCTAGAGGCGCAGCGCCAGGCCGCCCCGGACTGCGATCTGATCTTCGAGCTTGGTCGCTACATCACCGCCGAGGCGGGGGTCTACGTCACGCGGGTGATCGGCACCAAGACGTCGCGCGGTAAGGCCTTTGTGGCCTGCGACGGCGGGTTGAACCACCATTTGGCGGCCGCGGGCACCTTTGGCGCAGCGCTGCGTGGCAACTTTCCACTTCGTAACCTCAGCCGGCCGGATGCCCCGGCTATCACCTGCCAAGTGGCCGGCGCATCGTGCAACCCCACTGACTTGCTGGGCGTGGATGTGCGGCTGCCTGAACCGCAGGCGGGAGATCTGATCGGTGTGGGCAAGTCGGGCAGCTATGGCCTGACCGCCAGCCCGATGATGTTTCTTGGGCGGCCCACGCCGGCCGAACTGGTCCGCAGTGACGGCCAGGTGGTCGTGGGGCGACGCAGCCACAGCATCATCGACTTCAATTGAGGCCGCTTGGCGACGTACCGCCAGGGCCTGATCAAAACCGGTAGCAGCCATGCGGTAACAGGCGACGAATTGCACCACGCACTCGTCGATCAATGTTGCTGGATGAAACCCGGTTCAGTGCTCCAGCGCCGACACATCGGCAAGAGGGTGGCACGCCGTCCGGTTGGATGTCCATCAGCATCTATTCTTCAATCTGGCCGATGTGCCGATCGATGGCCGCGATGAAGTCCATCGGCTGCACTGGCTGCTGGTTTCCGATGTTGAACACACGGTAGGCGGCATGGCTGCTGGCGGTGCTCGGAGAACGTCATCACCATGTTGCCGCCGAAAACGCTAGAGCGGCGGGCATAAACCAGGTGTTTGCCTGTGGTGTGAGGGCAGCCCTCCAGTACTTTGGTGAAGCCGCATACATTGCTGTCTGGGTAGTCGTGCGGGTCGTCCATCGAATGGCGCACGCCGGCTTGCGCCGCCAAGTGCACCACGCGGCGGTCGAAGCGCGCCACTTCGAACAAGGCGGGAACGGCGGCACGGTCGGCCAGGTCCAGTTGCTCGAAGCTGAAGCGCTGCTGCCCGGTCATCAGCGTCAGCCTGTCGCGCTCGAGCTGCATGGCATGGTCGGCGTCGAGGTTGTCCAGGCCGTCAACGGTGTCACGCCGCGCCAGCAGCAACCGGGCGAGATGCGAGCCAATGAACCCGGCGGCGCTGGTGAGCAGAATCTTCATGAGGAATATCGGGAACGGTTTTGCTGGCCGTGCCTGACGATGGTGAAGTGCATGTTCTCGCGCGCTTCCGGCGCTGCTTTACCGCTCGAACCGTGGCAACCGCCACGGCGCCGCTGCGCCATGCGGCTGCAAGTCATCCTTTGAAGGCAGAATCCGCGCGTCGCCGGCATTGGCCCGGCCGGGAGCATTGCAGCAATGAAAGTCACCGTGGTCGGCGCAGGTTACGTCGGTTTGGTAACAGGCGCCTGCCTGGCCGAGATGGGCAATCAGGTGGTCTGCCTGGACATCGATCCGCGCAAGATCGAGATGTTGCAGCGCGGCGCGACCCCGATCTTGTATGTGCGCAGCGCCGAGTTCACCAAATACGCTGCCAATGCGATGCTGGCCACCCGCATCAGCTTCATGAACGAGCTGGCGCTGCTGGCCGAGCGGGTGGGCGCCGACATCGAGCAGGTGCGCAAGGGCATAGGCACCGATCCGCGCATCGGTTCGCAGTTCTTGTACGCGGGCACGGGCTACGGCGGGTCCTGCTTCCCGAAGGACGTCAAGGCGCTGATCCACACGGGCGGTGAAAACGGTGTGCAACTGGGCGTGCTGCAAGCGGTCGAGGCCGCCAATGACCGGCAAAAGCGGGTATTGGTTGACCGTGTGATCGAACGCTTTGGTGAAGACTTGCACGGCCGTACCTTTGCGCTGTGGGGTTTGGCATTCAAACCCAACACCGATGACATGCGCGATGCGCCCAGCCGCGTGATCATCCAGGCACTGACCGAGCGCGGCGCCGCTGTCCAGGCCTACGACCCGGTGGCGACCGGCGAGGCCCGCCGCGTGTTGGCCGGCACACCCCGTTTGAGTTTTGTCGACAGCCAGTCCGCCGCGCTGGAGGGCGCTGATGCCTTGCTCGTGGCCACCGAATGGAAGGAGTTCCGCACCCCTGACTTCGACCTGATCAAGGCGACCTTGAAACGGCCCTTGATCCTGGACGGGCGCAACCTCTACGACCCGGTGTTGATGCGCGAGTTCGGCATCGAGTACGTCGGTATCGGGCGGGGCACGCCCGCTCCGGTCTCGAAAGGCTTGGCCCAATGAACGCGCTGGACGACCTGACCGGTAGGCTTGCCGAAACACCTTCGCCGGTTCGCCGCGCCCCGGAGCACGAGCAGATGGACCAGTTTGCGGTCCGGGACGGTCAGTTGGTGCTGGGCGGCCAGACCCTGGACTGCCTGGCCAACCGGATTGGCCAAACCCCGTTTTACGCCTACGACCGCGGCCTGCTGCGCCAGCGCGTGGCAGGGCTGCGCCAGATCCTGCCGCCCGCGCTCAAGCTGCACTACGCCATGAAGGCCAACCCCATGCCGGCCGTGGTGGGCCTGATGGCCGGGCTGGTCGATGGCATAGACGTGGCGTCTGCGGGTGAGCTCAAGGTCGCACTCGACGCCGGCGCTGACCCGGCCGAGATCAGCTTTGCCGGGCCGGGCAAGCGCGAGGCCGAGTTGCGTCAGGCGGTGGCGTCCCGGGTGCTGATCAATATCGAGTCGATGCGCGAGGTGGTCTTGCTGTCGCGCCTGTCGGATGAGCTGGGTTTGCCGGCGCGGGTGGCGGTGCGCGTCAACCCCGACTTCGAGCTCAAGGGCTCGGGCATGAAGATGGGCGGCGGCCCCAAACAGTTTGGG
>JBBRZR010000418.1:0-4478 GCA_038236495.1 Burkholderiales bacterium | reverse complement strand
CCCTTCATGCGCACGGGTGTTGGCAACAGCGGCGGCGACGGCAGCACCTTCGCCCACCACATGAAGGACGCCCGCTTCACCATCCCCACGCCCGCGTTGCTGGCCAAGGTGGTGGACATGATCGACCAGGTGCCGATGGACGACCGCGATACCAAGGGCGACCTGTACGAGTACATGCTGGGCAAGATCGCCTCGGCAGGCCAGAACGGCCAGTTCCGCACGCCGCGCCACATCATCCGGCTGATGGTGGAGATGACCGCGCCCACGCCGAAAGACGTGATGTGCGACCCGGCCGCCGGCACCTGCGGCTTCTTGGTGGTGGCCGGTGAATACCTGCGCGACAAACACCCCGAGATCTTCCGCGATGCCAAGCTGCGTGAGCACTTTCACCACGGCATGTTCCACGGCTACGACTTCGACAACACCATGCTGCGCATCGGCAGCATGAACTTGGCGCTGCACGGGGTGGACAACCCCGACATCCGCTACAAGGATGCACTTTCGCAAGACCATGCCGACGACGAAGAGGCCTACACGCTGATCCATGCCAACCCGCCGTTTGCCGGCAGCCTGGACTACGAGAACACCGCCAAAGACCTGCTGGCGATCGTCAAGACCAAGAAGACCGAGCTGCTGTTTCTGGCGCTGTTCATCCGCCTGCTCAAACCCGGCGGCCGGGCGGCGGTGATCGTGCCCGACGGTGTGTTGTTTGGCAGCAGCAACGCGCACAAGGAGCTGCGCCGGCTGATCGTTGAAGACCACAAGCTGGATGCCGTGGTGTCGCTGCCCTCGGGCGTGTTCAAGCCCTATGCGGGTGTATCCACGGCGATCCTGTTCTTCACCAAGACCAACTCCGGCGGCACCGACCAGGTCTGGTTCTACGACATGCGCGCTGACGGCTGGAGCCTGGACGACAAGCGCGCGCCGCTGCTGGCTGAGGCGCTGCTGGGGGTGAACCCTGCGCAGGCTTTGACGGCGGCGGAGCACGCCAAAAACAATCTGCCGGATGTGCTGGCGCGCTGGCGGCTGCGGGACGGGGCCGAGCGGCAGCGGGCACGCACCGATCAGAGCTTTTGCGTGCCGAAGGCGGACATCGCGGGCAATGGGTATGACTTGTCGATCAACCGGTACAAGGCCGTGGTGCACGACGCGGTGGCGCATGTGCCGCCGAGGGAGATTCTGGCCAGGCTGGCGGTGTTGGAGGCGGAGATTCAGGCAGGGATGGCAGAGCTTGAAGGGATGCTGAAGTGAGCGTTGCCTTGGGGTCCGTCTGTCGATTTCTGAACGGTGGCACTCCAGACAAATCTGTTCCGCGTTATTTCGAGGGAGGTAACCCGTGGATCACAAGTGCGGACATCACCGGTCCGATAGCGTCTGACGCCAGAAGCTTCATCTCGGATGAAGCCATCTCTAAATCAGCGACAAACAAAGTTCCCAAGGATACGGTCCTGCTGGTTACTAGGACAGGTGTTGGCAAAGTTGCTATTGCGGGCCGCGATCTTTGCATCAGTCAGGACATTACTGCGCTGCTACCAGATCAGTCCAAGGTGGCGACAGGGTATCTCGTTCATTTCTTGAGGACGAAAAGGGAGCACTTCGTCTCCGTGGCGCGTGGGGCCACGATTAAAGGCATAACTCGCGACGTGGTCGCGGACCTTTTTGTGCCCCTGCCACCCCTCTCCGAACAACGCCGCATCGCCGCCATCCTCGACCGGGCCGATGCGCTCAGAGCCAAGCGCCGGGAATCCTTGGCGCTACTCGACAACCTCACGCAGTCCATCTTCATCGAGATGTTTGGCGGGCAAGAGTCGCAAAGTTGGCCAGTCGAGACAATTGCCGATGTAGCGGCCTTGCACGACGGTTCAATCCGCACAGGGCCGTTTGGCAGCCAGCTATTGCACAGCGAGTTTGTGTCCGAAGGCGTCGCTGTTCTGGGAATCGACAACGCGGTTGCAAACGAATTCAGGTGGGGCGAGCGGCGGTTCATCAGCGAGGGCAAGTACCGTGAACTTCGCAGGTACGCCGTGAAGCCCAGCGATGTTCTGATCACGATCATGGGAACCTGCGGCCGTTGCGCCGTGGTCCCCGACGACATTCCGGTCGCGATCAACACCAAACACCTGTGCTGCATCACACTCAACACGGTGAAGTGCTTGCCCGAGTTTCTGCATGCCTTCTTCCTTCGGCATCCCATGGCATGCGAATACCTCGAACAGACATCGAAGGGCGCCATCATGTCTGGCCTGAACATGGGACTCATCAAGGCGATGCCGATTTCTGTTCCGCCGCTGCAGCTTCAACAAATCTTCGCCACCCGCATCCAAGCCATCGAAGCCCTCAAGGCTACCCAGCGCGCCGCGCTGGCTGAGTTGGACGCCCTGTTCGCCTCGCTCCAACACCGCGCCTTCGCCGGGCAACTCTCGTAGCCTTCGCCCATGCGCACCTCGCCCGAACAACTCCAGCAATGGCTGACCGAGCCCGAGGGCGCGCGGCTGGAGTTCAAGGAGGCGAAGTCGCGCTATGACTTCGAGAAGCTGCTGCAGTACTGCGTGGCGCTGGCCAACGAGGGCGGCGGCAAGATCGTGCTGGGTGTGACCGACCGCCGGCCGCGCAAAGTGGTGGGCACGGCAGCGTTTGATGAACCTGGCCGTACCGAGGCCGGCTTGCACCAGCGCCTGTCGCACCGCATCCCGGTGGAAGAGCTGAAACTGCCCGAAGGCCGGGTGGTGATCGTGCATGTACCCGGCCGCCTGCCCGGCACCGCCTGGCAGATCGACGGGCGTTACCTCAAGCGGGCCGGCGACGACGTGGCCAGCCTGGGTGATGCCGAACTGAAGGCCATCTTCGCCGAGACCGGCCCTGACTTTTCGGCCGAGGTCTGCCCGACGGCTTCGCTTGCCGACCTGTCGCCGGCGGCCATCGCCACCTTCCGCGCCCGCTGGGTGCAAAAGACCCACGACGACCGCAAGGCGGGCTGGGGCGATGCCGAAACGCTGAGCAACGCCGAACTGCTGGTGGACGGCGGCGTCAGCTACGCGGCGCTGATCCTGTTTGGCACCCGGCCGGCGCTGGGACGGCACCTGGCGCAGGCCGAGCTGGTGTTCGAGTACCGCTCGTCCGAGGCGTCTGGCCCGGCGGCCGAGCGCGAGGAGTACCGCGAAGGCTTCTTCGCCTGGCACGACTTGCTGTGGACCCGCATCAACCTGCGCAACGACCGCCAGAGCTACCAGGACGGGCTGTTCCGCCTGGACGTGCCCACCTTCGACGAGGTGCAGGTGCGCGAGGCCTTGCTCAACGCGGTGGCGCACCGCGACTACCGGCTGGGTGGCTCGGTGTTTGTGCGCCAGTTTGCCCAGCGGCTGGAGGTGGTCAGCCCGGGTGGGTTTCCGCCAGGCATCACGCCGGCCAACGTGCTGGACCAGCAAAGCCCGCGCAACCGGCGCCTGGCCGAGGCGCTGGCCCGCTGCGGCCTGATCGAGCGCTCGGGCCAGGGCATGAACCTGATGTTCGAGCGCGCCATCCGTCAGGGCAAGCCGCTGCCGGACTTCAGCGGCACCAGCGCGCACGAGGTGCGGCTGTGCCTGAACGGGCTGATCAGCGACCCGGCCTTTGTGCGCTTCATGGAGCGGCTGGGGGAGGAGACGCTGCGCGGCTTGTCGACCTACGACTTTCTGGTGCTGGACCATCTGCACCGCGAGCAGCCCTTGAACGAGGTCTTGCGCTCGCGATTGCCTCGGCTGGTGGACATGGGCGCGGTGGAAAGCAACGGCGGCCGTGGCAAGGGCGCCCGCTACCTGCTGGCGCGCCGGCTGTACGAGGCGCTGGGTGCCAAGGGCGTGTACACCCGCAAGAAGGGCCTGGACCGCGGCACCAACAAGGCGCTGCTGCTGCAGCACATCCAGCGCAACGCGGCCGAGGGGTCCAAGATGAAGGAGTTCATCCAGGTGCTGCCGGCCTTGCCGCGAAGCCAGATCCAGGTGCTGCTGCGCGAACTGGCGGCCGAGCGGGCGGCGCACATCATCGGCATCAAGAACGGTGCGCGCTGGTTCCCCGGCCCACGGGCCGCCGATTGCAACCCCGACGATCCGGTTTCAAATCGGGCCGGCTAAGTTGCAAATCAAACCGGAAAACTGCATGTTTTTCAACAACTTGGGAGCAACACGCCTTTGCAACCTGCGGCGCTGCGGTTGCAATCGGTTGGCAGGCAGCGTGGGCCAGTGGGCTACGGGAGAGCCGGCGCGATGAAGCCAGGGCTACAGACGCTGAGTTTCGACGGCGCCATCCTGCAGCGGGGATTCTGGCTGTACGTGTGGGAGGTCACGCCGGCCGGCGCGGCCGCGCTGTACTACGTGGGCCGCACGGGCGACAGTTCGTCCACCAACGCGCAGTCGCCTTTCAACCGCATGGGCCAGCACCTGGGCTTCAATGTGGCCAGCAACACACTGCGGCGACAACTGCTGGCGCAGGGCGTGACCCCT
>JBBRZR010000417.1:0-4481 GCA_038236495.1 Burkholderiales bacterium | reverse complement strand
TCGAGCGGGTGCTGCCCGGCTTCGAGGTGTTGGCCCACCTGCGCGCCAGCAAGTCACCGCGTGCCGGCAGCACCGTCAGCTTCGCCCGCGGCGCCTTCGAGGCCGAGGTCCTGGGCCGCGGCGGGCCGGACGACAGCCTGTTCCACCTGCGGTTCCCGGCCGACCCGCTGGGGCTGCTGGAGGCTTTTGGCCATGTGCCGCTGCCGCCCTACATCACCCACAGCGACGCAGCCGACGACGTGGCGCGCTACCAGACCGTGTTTGCGCAAAACCCCGGTGCGGTGGCTGCGCCCACCGCGTCATTGCATTTCGATGCCGCGGTGCTGGCCGCGCTGGCCGCGCGCGGCGTGGCCAGCGCGCAGCTGACGCTGCATGTGGGCGCCGGCACCTTCCAGCCGGTGCGCACCGAGCGCTTGAGCGATCACCCGATGCACAGCGAGTGGTACGACGTGCCCGAGGCCACGGTGGCCGCCATTGCCCGCACCCGCGCTGCCGGCGGGCGCGTCGTGGCGGCCGGCACCACCGCGCTGCGGGCACTGGAATCGGCCGCCCGGCAAGCCGCGATGGACGCAGACAGCCCCGGCGCGCCGCACGACCTGCTGGTTGCCGGCGCCCGCGAGACCGACATCTTCATCACGCCCGGTTTCGAGTTCCGGGTGGTGGACCGGTTGATCACCAACTTTCACCTGCCCAAGAGCACGCTGCTGATGCTGGTCTCGGCCTTTGCCGGCCATGCCACGATGCATGCGCTGTACCGCCACGCGATCGAGTCGCAGTACCGGTTCTTCAGCTATGGCGACGCCATGCTGCTGGACCGGCAGGCAGGCAGTCCGCACCCTTGAGTGGCAGGTCGGGGGCAGCGGCAGCGGCAAATGTCCGTAAACTTCAAATCCGTCTCCCACCCGATGAACCCCACCATGCACATTCCCAAATTGCTGGCAGCGGCGCTGCTGATGTCTGCGTCCGCCAGTTTTGCGGCCGCGCCGCAGTACCTGATCCTGGACCATTCCACCGCGGTGCTGATGGACAAGCCCGCCGCGCTGGCGATCTGGAAGGGGCAGGTTGACGACGCGCTGATGAAGCGCCTGGTCAAGCTGTACCCGGTGGGCAAGTTCGGCTTCATCAGCCAGGTCGAGGGCGGCTTCACCGCCGACAAGACCTGCGTCGTCACCGCACGCGCGATGATGGTGCCGCGTAGCGGCAAGTCGCTGCTGTTCAAGCCCGGCGAGAGCGCCACCGCCTTCGACGCCAAACCCGGCGCCACGCTGGATCAATGCAAGGCGCTGGCCGCAGACAAGCTGAAGGAGGCGATCACCGCCGTGGGCTCGTCGCTGGTCGCACGCTGACCTGGCAGGCCGGTGTGCTCCACGCCGTCACAGCCGTTGCAACGCCGCGGCGGGGCAGTGTGCCAGGCTGGCGAAATAGTCCGTCAACTTGATCCGCATCAAAGCCGGTCGAGGTTCCAACCGTAAGGTGATGGCAGTTTTTGCGATCAACTGACTGGAGCCCTCCTGTGAAATCCAAGTGCCTTCCCCTGCTGACCACCCTGCTGGCCGCGGCCGCCCTGACCAGCACCGCCCGTGCCGACAGCAAGGACGAGAGCATGCTCAAGCTGGCCGGCAACGCCGGCTGCATGACCTGCCACCACATCGAGCCCGGCGGCAAAGGCCCGGACGGCATGGCGCCGATCGGCCCGGCCTGGCGTGACGTGTCGGCCAAGTACAAGGGCCAGAAGGGCGCCGACGCCAAGCTGACCCAGACGGTGATGGCCGGCTCCAACCCGTACGAGAGCCACTGGAAGGGCAAGGTTTCCGGCCTGGCGATGCCGCCCAACGCAGTGGCCATCAAGGAGACCGACGCCAAGGCGCTGGTCAAGTGGATCCTGGCGCTGGACGCGGCCAAGAAGTCCTAGCCAATTTCCTCACTGGAGCAGCCTCGGCCCTGTGGCTTAGTCCAGCGGGGTGCGCTTTGGGTCCTGCGACAATCCGCGGGGTGCAACATCCGTATCTGCTCTGTGCCTGCTTCCGCGACGATTCCCTTCGCGGACTGACAGCGCAAACGTGCGTACCCCGGTGGGTTGCGTGCTGACTCGCCTGCAGATCGACGGTTTCAAGAACCTGCGCGGCGTTGACTTGCGCTTCGGGCCGCTGACTTGCATTGCGGGACCCAATGGTGTCGGCAAGTCCAACCTGTTCGACGCCATCGCACTGCTCAGCGATCTGGCTTCGATGCCACTGGTCAAGGCTGCGGCGCGCGTGCGTGGCACCGGCGGGCGGCTGGCGGGCATTGAGCAACTGTTTGGCCGCTATGGCGATGACCCACCGGTCATCCGCTTGTCTGCCGATATGGTGGTGCCAAGGCTGGCAAGTGATGACTTCGATCGACCGGCCGATGCCACGGCAACCTGCCTGCGCTACACAGTGGCATTGGCACTGAAGACTGATGAGACGGCACAACATGGCGCTTCGCTTCAGCTGCAGCACGAGGAACTGGTCGCGCTCAGTCTGGAGGCGGCAACCCGCGAGTTGAAGTTCCAGCCGGACAAGGAGTGGAAAAAGCGCTACCTGAAAGGCCCCGGTAGCAGGACAACACCCTTCATTGAAACACTGCCTGACGGCGTCGTGAAACTGTTGGGTGACAAGGGCGGCCCTGGGCGTCCATTTTCGGTACCGGCGGCCAAGTCCCCGCAGACGCTGATGGCCGGTGTCAGCGCGTCCACCCACCCGACTGCCCTGGCAGCTCGGCGCGAGATGCAATCCTGGCGCATGTTGCAGTTGGAGCCGACCGCCCTGCGAGCACCCGACGAATTTGGCGATGATGACCGTGTTTCCGCCACGGGTGGGCACCTGCCCAATGCATTGCGCCGTATCGGCTGTGAGGCCGAGTTGGCCAATCTCCTTGCCGACTTGATTCCGGGCGTCTTGTCCATTGCCGTGGACAGCGACGAAGCGCGTCAGCAACGGGTGCTGCGGGTAACTTTGCGTGACCACCGCAGCTACGACGCCAGTTCGCTGTCTGACGGCACTTTGCGCTTCATCGCTCTGGGGCTTCTGGGGCTGGACCCCCGGGCCAGCGGCCTGGTCTGCCTGGAGGAGCCCGAGAATGGCATTCACCCGCAACGGCTCCCGGAGATGATGCGCCTGGTGCAGAAGTTGGCCGAGGACCTGCCGATCGATGGGCTGGACGATCAATTGGCGAAGACCGCCTCACCGCGTCAAGTCATCATCAACACCCACTCACCACTGGTGGTCAAGAATTTGGCCGAGGACACCCTGTTGATGGCCGACACGGTGCGCCAGCAGGGGCGGGAATGGGTGACATTCAAGGCACTGCCGGGTACTTGGCGGGCCGCGGGCCAGCCGGCTGCACAGGTGGTGAGCAAGGGGGCGCTGGCCACCTACCTTGGCGCCGGCGAGGAACACGGGCCGGTGCGGTCCGGTCGGCGAACTGTTCACGATCACTTGACGGGTGACCTGTTTGCCGGCTGACTGGCGCGTTGTCCGCCTTCAAGGGCCGGACACCACGAAGCGGCGAATTTGGGGGCGCTATTGACCACCCTTGCCTGCACGCTGCTGGCGGACGGCGCATCGGACCGCGCACTTGAACCGGTCCTGCGTTGGTTGCTGGATACCCACTGCCCCGACCCGACCAACCTGCAATTTGCGGAGTACCTGCCCGGCAGCCCCAAGGGATTGGCGGCTCGAATGGCCACCGCACTCGACCAATACCCCTGCGAGTTGCTGTTTGTTCACCGCGATGCGGAAAGCATCCACCCCGAGGTCCGCCGACGCGAAATTGACGAAGCCTGGACACTCCAAACGGTGGGGCAGCATCTGGTGGCCATCATCCCGGTGCGCATGACTGAGGCGTGGCTGCTGCTGGACGAGGCCGCCATTCGTTCGGCCTCCGGCAATCCAAACGGCACAATGCCTTTGAAGCTGCCCGTTGCAGCGCGGTTGGAATCCTTGAAGGATCCCAAAGAGTTGTTGTTTGAGGCGCTTCGAACCGCTTCAGGACGCTCTGCCGGGCGGCTTAAGGCTTTTTCGCCAGAGGCGCGGCGCCACCGGGTTGCCGAACTCATGGCCAGCTACGAGCCCTTGCGGGTCCTGCCGTCGTTCGTACGCCTGGAGGCTCAACTGCAACAGATTTTTTTGAAAACCTGAGCGATGCTGAATTTCCAGTTACTCGCCACCGAAGGCCACGCCCGCCGCGGCCGCCTCACGCTGAACCATGGCGTGGTCGAGACGCCGATCTTCATGCCGGTGGGCACCTACGGCACCGTCAAGGGCGTGCTGCCGCAGTCGCTGCACGCGATGGACGCGCAGATCATCCTGGGCAACACCTTCCACCTCTGGCTGCGGCCGGGGTTGGATGTGATCGCGCAGTTCAAGGGGCTGCACGGCTTCGAAGGCTGGCACAAACCCATCCTGACCGACTCGGGCGGCTTCCAGGTCTGGAGCCTGGGCGGCGCCGACGGACGT
>JBBRZR010000416.1:0-4517 GCA_038236495.1 Burkholderiales bacterium | reverse complement strand
TAAGCCTTTCAGTATAGCCCGAAACCGATAGCGCCCCGCACAAGGTGCGTGCGGCCGTTACAGCCCGCCCCGCTTGCTGCGCGCCAGGTCAACACCCAGTTGCTTGAGCTTGCGGTACAGGTGCGTGCGCTCCAGGCCTGTCTTCTCGGCCACGCGCGTCATCGAGCCGTTTTCCTTGGCCAGGTGAAACTCGAAGTAGCTTTTCTCGAAGGCATCCCGGGCCTCGCGCAGCGGGCGGTCCAGATCAAAGGTCTGCTCGGCTTGCGGGCCTTGCGGCGCGACCGCCTGTGGGCCGCCATTGCCGTCGAAGTTTGCGCCGGCATCTCCCGGCGTCAGGGATTCGGCGCGTGCGCCACCGACCAGGACGCCAGAGCCCACCGACAGCGCTGCAATGGCCACCCGCGGCACCGGCCGCACCAGCGCCTGCTCCACCGCGCGCAGCAGTTTTTGCAGCGTGATCGGTTTTTCCAGAAAGGCGGTGGCACCGAACTTGGTGGCTTCGACCGCGGTGTCGATGGTGCCGTGGCCGCTCATCATGATCACCGGCATGCTGAGTTGCCCGGCCGCGCCCCACTCCTTGAGCAGCGTGATGCCGTCCACGTCGGGCATCCAGATGTCGAGCAGCACCAGATCGGGCCGCAGCCGTGCGCGCGCCAAGCGGGCCTGGGCGGCGTTTTCGGCCAGCTCGATGGTGTGGCCCTCGTCGGACAGGATCTCCGACAGCAGGCCGCGGATGCCCAGTTCATCGTCAACCACAAGAATCGTTGCCATGCGTGCTCACTGCCCCCGCGCTGCGACATCGGCCGCGGCAGGGGTGGGGTCTAGGGTGCTGGCGAGTGCCGGCATGTCGGGGGCGGTGTGTAGGGCAGGCGATTGGCCGGTCTGCTGGGCGGCTGGTGCAAAGCGAGAAAATGATATCGAAACCTGGGCGCCCAGCACCGGACCGTCGGGCTCGCTGCCCGCCGGCGCGCCATCGGGCGGCGGGTTGCGGCGGTTGACGATGCGCACCCGGGCGCCGTGTTCGTCGGCAATCTTCTTGACCACCGCCAGTCCCAGGCCGGTGCCCTTGCTCTTGGTGGTGACGTAGGGCTCAAAAGCGCGCTTGAGCACTTTGTCACCAAAACCGGTGCCATTGTCGCTGACCTTGAGGCGCACGGCGCGCAGCTCGCCGTGGTCGTTGCGGGCGGCTTCGGTGATGACCTGCACCAGGCCGTCGGGGCGATCGGCCACCGCGTCCAGCGCGTTTTGCACCAGGTTGTGAATGACCTGCCGCAGCTGGGTGGCGTCGCCTTCGATCACCGGCAGTGGGTCCGCCAGCTGCGCTTGCAGCTGGCCCTGCTCCTGGGCTGACGCATACAGGCCCAGCACCTCGACCACCAGCGCGTTCAGGTTGAGCGGGGTCAGGCGTGCGGCCGGCAGGCGGGCGTAGTCCCGAAACTCGTCCACCAGCTGCTTCATGGCCTGGACCTGGGCCACGATGGTGGCCACCGACCGGCTGAGCATGGCGCGGTCGGGCTCGGCCATCTTGGCGGCCAGCTTGTGCTCCAGCCGCTCGGCTGAGAGCTGGATCGGCGTCAGCGGGTTCTTGATCTCGTGGGCCAGGCGGCGCGCCACCTCGGCCCAGGCCACGCTGCGCTGGCCCGAGACCACCTCGGTGATGTCGTCGAACACCAGCAGCCGGGCCTCACCCGGCAAGGTGGCGCCGCGCAGCAGCAGGTTCAGGGTATCGCCCTTGCCCAGCTGCAGCTCGAAGGCGTCTTGCCAGTGGTCGCGCTCGCCGTCCTCGGGGTTGGTGCGGTGCAGCTCGCTGCGCTGCCAGACCGCGGCCGAGAACTCGGCCAGGCCGGGCACCTCGTCGAGCTTGCGGCCGCGGTAGGCGCTCATCGGTTGGCGCAGGATGCGGGTGGCGCCCGGGTTGACGGTGTCGATCAGGCCGTGTTTGTCGAACACGATCACGCCAGCGCTCAGGCTGTCCAGGATGGTCTGCAGCCGGGTGCGCGCGCCCTCCATCTGCGCCACACCACGCTGCACCTGGGCCCGGGCGTCGGACAGCTGCTCGGTCATCTGGGCAAATGAGCGTGTCAGGCCGCCCAGCTCGTCGCGCGAGGCAAAGATCGGTTTGGCGGTGAGGTCGCCTTCGGCCACCTGGCGCACGCCGTCGGCCACCAGCAGCAGCGGCCGCACGATCTGGTTGCCCAGCATCACCGCCAGCAACAGCGCGCCCAACACCGCCAGCACCAGCGCGAGGGTGAGCGTGCCGATGTACATGCGGCGCAGGCCGTCGCGCGCCAGCGCACGCTGCTGGTACTCGCGGTAGGCCGCCTGCACCGCCAACGCGTTGGCCACCAACGCGTCGGGCACCGGTTGCACCAGCATCAGAAAGCGGTCTTCTGCGGCGCCGGCCAGGCTGATGTCGGTGTTGGGCACCTGGGCAATGGCGCGCACCCGGGCGCTGGCGCGGCCGCCCGGCGGTGGCTCGTCGTCCAGGCCCTCCAGCAGGCCGACGCTGCGCTGCAGGCGCACCTGGCGCAGCACCGCAGCGGATGGCCGTTCAGGCATCAGGCTGGCGCTGCTGCCGCCGGCGCTGGCCAGCACCTGGCCGCTGGCACCCAGCAGCACGGCGTCGCGCACGTCCAGCTGCGACCGGACGCGCTCCAGCGCCAGCGGGCCGATCGTTGTTCGGGTGTCCGGGGCACGGGGATCACCGGCACGGGGTTCTTGCTGGCGTTCATCGGCCAGGCGCTCGGCGGCGGTGCGGGCCTTGGCGGACAACTCCGAGGCCAGCGCGTCCAGCGTGCCACGGCCCAGCGCCAGCCCGGCGTCCAGTGCACTGGCCACCTGCACGTCGAACCAGGTGTCGATGCTGCGGGTGACAAACTGGTAGGACACGCCGTAGATCAGCAAACCGGGCACTACACCGACCAGCGCAAAGATGCCGGCCAGCTTGGCCAGCAGCCGGCTGCCGAACTTGCCGCGCCGCAGCCGGGTCAGCAGCCGCAGCCCGGCCAGCCCGATCACCAGCATCAACGCCACCGCCACCGCCACGTTGACCCAGAACAGCCAGACGAAGTGGCGCTCGGCCACACCGCCGCGGGTGGACAGCGCCAGCACAAACGCCAGCACCAGCGACGCGCCCAGCACCGCCACCGACGACACCAGCAGGGCCCAGCGTGCGGATTTGGTCATGGGCGCCACCGGATCGCCGGGTTTGGCAAACGACCCCGCGCAGGGGGCCGGCAGGCGGCGGCCGCAAGCCTCATTCGATGCGCAGGTTGCGCTCGACGCCGAGCTTCCAGTCGCCACCCAGGTCGATCTGCATCGGCTGCGGCAGCTGGCTGTTGTCCAGCCTGAAGCTGAAATCGACGTAGTAGCGCTCGCCGGGCTCGAGCTTTTCGCCCTCCAGCAGGCGCCAGCCGCTGACCCGGGACAGCGGCGCCAGCGCCTCGGCCAGGGTCGGGTAGCTTTGCGACAGGCCACCCACCAGGCTGACCCGCCAGCTGCCGGTCAGCGGTTGGTAGGCCACCCGCCAGCTGCGCGAGACCCGGGTGATGCGCTCGTCGCGCCAGTACCAGCGGTTGCGGAACACCACGGTGCTGGCGACAAAGTACATCGGCACACCGCGCTGCAGCGCGTCTTCGATCGCCGGGCCCAGGGTCAGCCGGGTGTTGAACTCCAGCGTCAGCTCGGCGTCACGGCGCTCCAGCTTGAGCGATTTGAGCTCGACACTCTGGGCCTGCGCCAGCGGTGGGCCCAGCGCCATCAGCAACGCCACCAGCAGGACCCGCCCCCGTTGCCCTTGGCCAAAGGCGCAACCGGCCCGGCGGAGGATGCGCAGCAGCGGCAAATGCAGAAACACGCGGCGCATCGGTGGCTGAAATCAGGGTTTGTGGATCAGTGCGTAGTAAAAGCCGTCGCCGGCGGAGGTGCTGGGGGGCTGGCCGACAGGTGAACCCAGATTGTCCGGCAGACACAGCAGGTGGCCGGGCGATGCCGGGTCCAGCCAGGGTTGCTCGTGGGCGTGGCGTTGCAAAAAAGCGTCGATCTGCCGCTGGCCCTCGGCTTTGAAGATCGAGCAGGTGGCGTACAGCAGCCGGCCGCCAGGGGCCAGCAGCGGCCACAGCGCGTCCAGCATCTCGCGCTGGATCTTGGCCAGGGCGGTGATGTCGTCGGGCCGGCGCAGCCAGCGCACGTCCGGGTGGCGCCGCACGATGCCCGACGCAGTGCAAGGGGCGTCCAGCAGGATGGCGTCGAACGGCCGGCCATCCCACCATTGCGCCACTTGGCGCGCATCGGCGGCCTGCAGGGTGACGGGGTTGCCGGCGGCGGGCAGGTGCAACCGGGTCAACGTGTCCTGCACCCGGACCAGGCGGTGGGCATCGCTGTCGAGTGCCAGCAGGTCGATCTCCGCCAGCTCCAGCAGCTGCGCGGTCTTGCCGCCGGGTGCGGCGCAGGCGTCCAGCACCCGGGCGCCGGCACGCAGTGGCGGGATGCCGGTGGCGCCACCGCCCAGCAGCAGC
>JBBRZR010000415.1:0-4524 GCA_038236495.1 Burkholderiales bacterium | reverse complement strand
GTGTGGGCGCCGGTACGAACATGCTGAGTTTTGGCCGGTTTCAAAATGCTGATGGGATAGCGGCGGCATTGGCGTGGTGCCGGTGCCGGCCCGAGCGGGCGCTTGCGGGCTTCAGATTTCGGCGTGGGACTGACCGCGGTAGCTTTTGCCCTCGATCACAACGGTCTCGACGTGGTCCAGCAGCCGGTCCAGTAGTGCCGAGGTCAGGGTGGCGTCGTTGTCGAAGATCCCGGCCCATTGCTTGTAGGGGCGGTTCGTTGTCAACAGCGTGGCGCCGCGCTCGTAGCGATGGCTGATGATCTGGAACAGGCAGTCGGCGCCGAACTTGTCGATGGGCAGGTAGCCCAACTCGTCGATGCACAGGACCTCGGGCTTGACGTAGGCCGCCAGCGCCCGCTTCAGGCCGCCGGCAGCGTGCGCGGTGGCCAGTGTGTTGATGATGTCGATGGCGCCTGTGAACAGCACCGAGTGGCCGCGCTGGCACGCTGCGTAGCCCAGGGCCGTCATCAGATGGCTCTTGCCCAGGCCGACACCGGAGATGAACACCACGTTGGCGTGCTTGGCCACGAAGTCCAGGTGGAAGAGGTTCTGAACTTGCGGCCGGTTGATCTTGGTGGGCCAGTTCCAGTCGAACGTGTCGATGGTCTTGAGCACGGGGAAGCGGGCCTGGCGGATGCAACGCTGTACGCGCCGGTCCTCGCGGGCGGCGGCTTCGCCGTTGAGCAGCTCGGTGAAGTAGTTGACGTGTGACCAGTGCTTGTCGGCGGCGGCGTGCGCCAGCGGCTGGTAGTTCTCGCGCATGAACGGCAGGTTCAGCGCGGTGAGCTTGGCCTGCACGGACAGGGCATCGGGGTGGGTATGTCGCGCTCGCATGGTTCGGTCCTTCAATCGCGGTCGTAGATGGACAGGTCGGGTTCGGGGATCTCGATCTCCAGCAAGTCGGCGCTGCGGGTGAGCTGCAGGGCAGCTGGCTCGCCGCCGATGCGCCGGCGCGCGGCCAGGATGTGGGCGATGTACTCGGCGCTGAAGGCCGCAAGCTCCAGGCCGTCGTCGATGGCGCGGGCGACGGCCTCGCGGCCGTGCATCTCGGCCAGGGCGAGGATCTGGCGCAGGTGCACGCGGGCGTTCACGCGCCGGGCCTCCAGGCCCTCGCGGTAGGCCTGCGCGCGCGGCGACAGCGCCAGGAACTGCACCAGCAGGCGTTGCTCGCGGGCGCTCTTGCGCTGCAAGACGAGTTGCTGGGCGTGCTCGGGAAGCTCGATGTCCTTGTTGCGCTGCATGCTGCGCGGGTGGCGCGCGACGAGTTCGCCCTGGGCATAGATGCACACGCGATCGGCCCAGGCCTTCATGGTCAGGCGCTGCCCGACATGGCGCGAGGGCACGGAGTAGGTGTTGGAGTCCAGCGCGACGCGGAACTGCTTGTTGACGCTGGCCGTGCGCACGCGTGCGAGGTCGAACCCGACGGGGCTCAGCCGCTTGAGGTGGGCGCGTTCTTCCTCGAACATGTCCACGGGCCTGCGCTGCGTGGCGCCGTGCACGCGCACGTCGGCCACCGTGTCCACCCACAGCTGGGCGGCGGGCTGCACCGCGCTGAAGTCGATGAACTCCTGGCCGGCCAGGAAGTTCTTCTTGACGTAGCCAACTCCGTTCTCAACCCGCCCCTTCTCCCAACCCGAGGCGACGTTGCAGGGGGTGATCTGGAAGTCCCAGTGGCGCGAGAAGTCCAGGTACTTGGGGTTGAACACCGGCGCCGCACCGACCAGGCGCTTGAGCACGGCGGACTTCAGGTTGTCCACCATCAGCCGCGCAGGCACCGAGCCGAAGGCGGCGAAGGCGTTCTCGTGGCAGGCCAGGAAGAACTCCATCTCCTGCGACACGGTGAACTCCAGATACATGCGTCGGCTGTAGCACAGCACCATCACGAAGAAGCTCAGGCGCCGGCGCGTGTTGCCGACAGTGACGGTGCCGAACTCACCCCAGTCGACCTGCGCACATTCGCCGGGCTCGAAGTCGAGCTTGAGGAAGGCTGGCTGGCGGCGCGGGCGGATGCAGTGGACGTAGTCCTTGACGATGGTCAGGCCGCCGTCGAAGCCGGCCTCGGCCAGGCGCTGGTAGATCTGCTGGGCGCTGTACGGGTGGGCATCGAGCCAGCGCACGATCTGGCCCTTGAAGGCGTCGAGCTTGCTGACGCGCGGTACGGCCCGGCGCGCCCGGAACTGTTCGACGTCGGCCCATTTGGCCACGGTGCGTGTGTCCAGGCCCAGCGCCCGCGCGGTCTGCGCCACGCTCAGTTGCTGGCGCACCAGGTGGTCGCGGATGCGGCAGTAGGCCTCGTAGTCAACCACGGCGCTGCTGCGCCTGTTGCAGCAGTGTGGCCAGGCTCACGGGCTGGGCGCCGGTGGTGGTGGCGTTGCGGGTGGTGGCCGGCGCACGCGGCGCCGGGCGCGGCGCCGCCACGGTCCCCGGCAGGGCCAGCACCTGGTACAGCGGCGAGCGGTAGGCGATGAGATCCAGATCGATGAGTTGCTGGCGCGCCGCGGTGAACTGCTCGTCACTCAGGTGCAGCCGCCGCGCCAGCGTCGTCGCGCCGTAGTAGCTCAGGCCTTGCGCGTCCGACACCGTGACCAGGAACAGGTACAGCGCGGCTGAGTGCGCCTCGCAGCGGTCGATGAAGTGCTGTTGCACGAGCGCCTGGTCAACCCAGCTGAACTGCTCGGGGACCTGGCGCAGCCGCTCGGGCCGAAGTAGTTGCTTGATCGCCTTCACCGCATCTCCCGTTGATCACATCGCGCCCAAGTTGTACGAGGCGCCGGGTGGTGCTGGCCATGTCATCTTGTAACGCCGGCTGGAACAGATGGGCCACAAGCCCCGCCAGCAAAGGTGATTCGGCGTTCAAGAGATCTTGTAACGCCACGGCCGCAGACGACTCGGGAGCCCGGACACGATTGGCACATTCCTCAATCGCATCAGGCACTTGCGGCGGCAAGGGATCTTGTAACGCCCTCGACGGCCGCACCCTGCCGAGGCTGTAGCCCGGATGCGCTGCGCGCCAGGCCTGCACACGCGAGACGTGCACGGGGCCGCTGAAGTAGTCGTTGTTGGGTGGCCGGGCCAGCCAGGCGGCCTGACTGGCGGCCTTGCTCGCGCGCCGGCAATCGGCAGCGCAGCAGTACCGCTGGCGATCACCGTTACGGGCGTCAGGGATGAAAAACTCCCCGCACGACATGCACTTGCGCTGCCCCGCCTTGGCCATCGTCGCTCCCGAACGTACCCGTCGAGCGCGACAACCACCTCGACCGAACGTTCGTAGGTTCGGAGTCTGAAGAAGACGGAAAGCGGAGCCGAAGAAGACCGTCAGAGACGGTGATCCGAAGAAGACGGATCAGGAAGAACACGCACGTTCAGACCGGCTGAAAGAAGACAAATTCGGGCCGGCGCCCACACTCCGCAACTGCGGTCTCGAACTACAGCCTACCGGGCGTGCGCTAACAGCCTTTCGCAGTACGTTGCGGAGACGAAAGTCAGCTAAGCTCTTGATTTCATTGAGTTCTACCGTGAACTTGAAAACTGCCGAAGGGGTAACTCTTCCGTGAGTTCGAATCTCACCGCTTCCGCCATCCTCACCTAGGAGGAATGGCCCGAAACAAGGCACTACCCGCCGCCCAACCCGCCATCCCGAAAACGCACTGTGATACGTTGCCTTGAGACAACAGCGCCGGGTTGGCGCGGCTGAGGCGCAAGGTGTGCTTGTCCGGCTCCAGGCAGTCTCCGCAGATGGCGAGTTGGGTACAGCCCTGGCGCTTGACTGACCGGTTCAAGGCAGCAAACTCAAGCCGAGTTCTTTCAAGAACGCATTGTGCTTTTGCTTGGCCGCCGCAATGGCCTTCTCAATCTCGACCAATTCAGCCTGCGTTTCTGCCAAATCAATCTCCGCCTCACCCACCGCCGTGCTGATGTAGCGCGAGATGTTCAGGTTGAAGTCGTTCTTCTCGATCTCGGCCATCTCCACCCGACGCGCATAGCGCGGCGATTCCTGGCGGAACTGGTAGGTCTCGATGATCCTTGCGATTTGCGCTTCGGTCAGCTGGTTTTGGCGCTTGCCTTTGATGAAGTGCTCGGCCGCGTTGATGAACAGCACGTCGTCCGGCTTCTTGCACTTCTTCAGCACCAGGATGCACACCGGAATACCGGTGGAATAAAACAGGTTGGCCGGCAGGCCGATCACCGTGTCGATGTGCCCGTCCTTCAGCAGCTTGGTGCGGATGCGTTCTTCGGCCCCGCCGCGGAACAACACCCCGTGCGGCAGGATGATGGCCATCACGCCTTCGGCCTTCAGGAAGTGGAAGCCGTGCAGCAGAAAGGCAAAGTCCGCCGCTGATTTGGGCGCCAGGCCGTGGTTCTTGAAGCGCACGTCGTCGGCCATGGCCTCGCTGTTCTCCCAGCGGTAGCTGAACGGCGGGTTGGCCACGATGGCATCAAACGCCGGCTTCTTGGCCGGGTTCAGCTCCCGCAGCATCTCCCAGT
>JBBRZR010000414.1:0-4532 GCA_038236495.1 Burkholderiales bacterium | reverse complement strand
TTGGCCCCAGGCAGCCGCGCCGGTTAGCAACGCGGCCGCCAGCCACCCCGGATAGTGCCTGTTCAAGCGCTTGACAATGACGTGTGGCGCGGCGATCAAAGTGATTCCATCCAATGAAAAAAGTCCCGCCGGGCGGGACTGAGGGGGCAAGCGCCGTGCAGGCCGCTGCCGGAAAGACCACCGCCGCGCACAGCGCACGGCGATGGTCGATCCAGGCGATTACTTCAGGACCAGCGGGCGGGTGGGCTTGTTCGAGCCGCGCAGGAACTTGGCTTCCGAAGTCAGGAAGATGCCAGGGCTGCCGTTGCCAGCAACCACACCGGCGTTCACCGCGGTCAGGATCGGGGCGCAGGCACCGCCCGGACAGTACATCGCGGTGTTGTAGACAAAGTCGTAGTTGCCACGGATGGCTTCAACAGTGTTCGAGTCGGTGGCCGACGCGCCTTCGGTCGGCGAAACGCCGTTGATCTTGACCAGGCGGTGGGTGTCCGACCCGCCGATTGGGTTGTTTTCCATCGACAACAAACCGAAGGCATAGCCGGTGGCGGTGTTCATGCAGGTCTTGACGTCGCCGGTGCCGGTGCGGGTGTCAAAGACGATCTTGAACTGTGTGACGAGCGTCGAGGTGGCAGGCGAGACCGGAACGGTATTGGACCCCTGGACTGGCAGCGCACCGCCGAGTTCGCCGGTGCCGGTCGGGCTGTTCAGGAAGTACAGCTGAGCCGAGGCCTGGGTGCCCGAGGTGTTCGGGCGGCGGCAATAGGTCACCGATGTGCCGGCGTTCGGCGCGCCGGTCCAGGCGGCGAAATCCGTCTTCACAGCGCTGGTGCCGCCGAACAGCATGCTCACGCCAGCGGTGCGCGCATTGGGTGCGCCCGACATGTAGGACGCGATCTGGGCGCGCGACAGCGAGGGCTGGCAAGCCGGGGTGGTCAGGTTGCTGGCGGTGTAGGTGGGCGCTGCGCCCGCACAGGTTGAGGGCAATTGGCCGGTGGCGACCTGGTAAGACTGCAGCGCAGCGTACAGCGTGGGGCTGACGCCGGCGCCAAAGGCCTGCTGGAAGTTCGAAGGCACATAGTCGGTCGCGTCATTGACCGAGGCGGGGATGGTCAGGCCGTTGGCGCGGAAGACGGTGCCGTCCACGTCCATGAAGCCGCCCGAGGTGGTTTCAGGCGACGTGCCGGTGGTCCCGCAGTTCTTCATCTCGCCAGCGGCCAGAAACGACATCGCGCCAGTGCCAGCAGCCAGGTTGGTGCAGGTCGCGGCTGCCGGGTTGAGCAATGTGGTGGGAGTGGCGCCGCCAGCGGTTGCGGTGGTCACCGCACTGAGTGAACCGCCACCGTTGTTGAAGCGGACTTCATCAGTGGCCGTGCCGGTGAAGCTGGCCGAGCAGGTGGCGGACCAGATGTTGCCGGGGCTGCTGAGCGAAGACGACTGCTTGTACAGCGCGAAGGTGTTGGCCCCGCACAGGTTCTTCAAACCGTGGATCACGCTGATGGCGCTGGCCGAGGCGCCGGCCAGGTAGACCTGATTTGCCGCAGCCGGGGCGGCGAACGCGGTGGTGCCGGTGGCAAGCGCCAGCGCGGCAAAGGCGATATGGGTGAGTTTCATGGTCAATTCCTCAGTGGAGCGGTTGGGACGGGCAGAGCTCCGCAAGGCCTCAAAGACGAGACGCTGCGGCACCACGCCCGGACTGGGCGTGGTGGGGTCACGAGATCAGGCTTGTTGGCGGCGACGCAGCAGCAAGATGGCCAGCAGACCAGCACCCATCAAGGCGTAGGTCTCGGGTTCCGGCACGGCGGTCAGCACGCCGGCGCTGTAGCTGAACTTGATGTTCTGCTTGACTGCGCCATCCATACTGTCGTCCATGGCATACAGGAAGCTGGAGTTGAGCATGCCTTCTTGGGTGTAAGCAGACCACGCCAGGTTGCCCTGCCAATTGCCCTGGGAGCCGAAGTTACCGCCTGCACCCAGGTAGCCCGACGATGTAAAGGTCAGGCCGACAACGGCGCTGGCGCCGATGTTGCCGACGGTCTGCGTGCCGGCCGAGACGCCTGCCACGTTGAGCGTTTGGTTGCTGCGGGCGTAGGTTGGCTGAATCGAGGCCAAACCGTTGGTTTCGCCGTTGGTTTGATTGGCCAACTGGGTGGCCGTCGGGGCACCGGAGCTCAGGTAGTAGTTGGGGAAGCTCTCCGTCGTGGCAGCGATGACAGCCCAGCGGGTTTCGGCGACCTGTGCGTTGGCCTGGAACAGGGCGTACGGGGCGGAGTAGGCGAAACTGCCGGCTTGGGCCACGCCGTCGATCTTCAGCGTGTTGGCGCTGAAGTTCCACTGGACCTTGTGACCAGTGGCGGCCAGAGTCAACAGGTTGTTGGCCGAAAAGCCGTTGGCGGTGACGTCATTGCCGTCAAGCGTGAAGCCGAGGTCAACGACCATCGAGGTCGGGGTGCCGGTCGAGTCGATCGCCAGGAAGGCGAACGAGCCCAAAGCAGCGCTGGAGTCAAACAGTTTGGCTTGGGCGCCCAGGCTTGCCAGTGCAGCCAATGCCACTGCTGCCAGTTTCAATTGCTTCATCATTTACTCACTCCTTGAGGGGTTGGTGTGGGGCGGTTTTCAGGCCGTCCCCTGGTTTAGTTTCGCTGCCGGACATGACAGCCAAGAGAGTCATTGCCCGGCGGCATGGCCCTTACGGACTCCAAACCCCCTCGATCAGGGGGGGTGGCCAGGCTTGCGCGCTGAGGCGCATTCAAGTCCCGGCTTTTGTGCTGCAAAGGGCCCGCTGCCGCAGCAGCGGGCCCCTGGGTTTGGCAGGCTGACCGGCTCATGCCGCATCGGCTGAGGGAGGCAGGGCAGCGGACGGCGCGACGGGCGCCGGCCAGCGACAAGCCGCCGGCCAACAGCAGCAACAGGCCGCCAGGTTCTGGCACAACCAGGGAGGCCAGCGGCGCGGCGTTGCTCAGTTGCTGGGCGTACTGACCAGCGTCGGAGGAGGTCCAGTTGCCGCTGCTGTTGCTGATCAGGCTGCGGTATTGGTCGACCGACAAGGCCACATTGCGGGCTGCGCTGAACTCTGCAAAGTCTGCGCCGGCCGCGAGTTGCACGGCATCGCCACCTGCTGTCAACCCGGTGCCGGCCAGCGAGCCGACTGCCGGGCTGAAATCGCCGTTGGAGATTGCCGTGATGAACACCGACGGCGTCAAGGCATTGCTGCCCTGGTAGGCATACAGCGTGCCCGCAGTCTGGCTGAGGTTGAGACTGCTGCTGCCGGCCACCGTTTCGCGTGTCAGCGTGCCACGGGAGGCCTGCAGCTTCCAGGCGTCGTCAATGTAGTTGAACTGCAGCACCGTCCCTGCCGTGACCGTGCTGCCGCCCGAGACCCAACGTTCGAACCCACCGCCCGCAGCAAAGCCGCCCGTGCTGGACCAAGGGTTGTCGGTGAAGAAGACTTGGGTGCCCGGTGCCAGATCAACCAGCGCCACCAAAGCCCAGCCATCCTGGTCGGCATTGAAGGTGGTGAAAGCCAGATCGCCCGGCTTGAGGCTCTGCGCCATCGGCGACGATGACGCTGCCAGCAGGCACAACAGCGGCAGGCGCGTCAGCCTACGGTGCAGAACCTGCACAGTGCTGCGCAGCCCGCCTGGCGGGCGGCGCAGCGTCGGCGTGGTGGTCATTCAGCTGCCCAGGCGACGGCGGCCGACAAAGCCCAGCACTGAAAAGCCCGCCAGCACCAGCAAGTAACCGCTGGGCTCGGGCACCTGGGGTGCTTGCGTCAACGGAGTCTGCCAGGTCAACACGCCGGCGTTGTAGCTCAAGGTGCCGGCCAGCTTGTTGATGCCGCCGTCAAGGTCGTTCAATTGATAGAGCCCAATGCCAGACGCATCGCCCGCAGTGAAAGTCGACCAGGCCAGGTTGCCTTTCCACTTGCCGGGGGTACCCATGATGATGTTGGAGCCGACATAGCCCGAAACTGAGGTTGTCGTGTTTGCCACCGAAACCGCACCGTTACCGGCCTGGTTGAGCGTGTTCAAGGCCGAACCCACCGGGTTGTTGCTGAAGTTCGTGATGACCGCCACGCCCGCCAGGCTGTTGGTGCTCTGCGGACTGTTTAGTTGAGTTTGCAACTCGCCGGCAGTGGGCGAGCCGGTGGTGAGGTAGTAGTTGGGAAAGTCTCCGATTGAGCCGGCGATCACGCCCCAATTTGCGGTGGCGCCCGCAAGGTTGGACTGAAACTGAGCAAACGGTGCGGACCAGTTGTTGGTCACGGTTTGGGCCGTGCCATTGACGGTCAAGCGGTCGGTGTTGAAGTTCCAGACCACCGTGTTGTTGTCAGCACCAAACAGGTTGTTGAAGTTGGCCGATGGTGCAGTTGAACGGTCGTTCGGGCCGCTGGCGAAGTCGGACAAGAAATAGCCGAGATCAACCACCAACGAGGCTGGCGTGGCGCCGGTACTGAGCGCAGTAAAGATCAGCGAGCCGCCGTTGTCAGGTATTCCAGCAACCGGATCAAAACCAGTCAGTGCGGCTTGTGCCGA
>JBBRZR010000413.1:0-4551 GCA_038236495.1 Burkholderiales bacterium | reverse complement strand
GTGACGCTGATCTTGTTGACCTTCTGGATGTAGACCCACGAACCGCGCCCAACCCAGCAGCGCACTGCGCCGCCCTTCTGCGGCCCGGTCTTGTCTGCGATGGTGCCGCCGGCATCGGCCAACATGGCGCGCTCGTAGGCCAGACGGTTGTCGTAGTGCTCGATCCAGCGGCTGGAGAAGGCGACTACCCGGCTGTGCAATTCGCGGGCAATGTCTCGGGCCTGGTCGGCATCGACGATGCCACCGGTGAGCGCAGACCACAGGCTGGTCTGGCCTTCGTACTGTGATGCCGGAGGATCGCGCGGGTAGTCGGCCAGCGGAAAGCAGCGGGAGCAATAGTCCTGGTTTGCAATGGCTGTCGCAAGCTCCATCGTCATCGGCTCAGCATCCCACTGCGACAGAAAACCCATCGACTCGGCACGGGTGCGCTCCTGCTTGCGCTTGTCGGCCTCGATGGTCTTGATGCGCGGGGCGCGGACATCAGGCCGCTCCTTGTACTTGGCATGCTGGATCGCAGCCACCGCGCGGCGCTTCCAATAGTCGGCCGTGTCGAAGGCTTGAACTGCCTTGCGCATGCCGTTCTGGATGCGTTCGGCGTCTTTGCGCGCATGGCGCTCGGAATGGTGGCCCACCAGAATCGGCTGACCGAAGGGGATGCCGTCGGCAACCCGGCGTGCCTGGGCGGTGGCACGCTCGGCCTCATCGGTTCGCTTGTCGCGGTAGTCGTCGAAGCGTTCGGCACGGTCTTCGGCCCGGTCGATCAGGCTCGAGTCGTCGTCTCCGATTTCGCCGGCCAGCTCGATGCACAGGTCGGCTCGTGCCGGCGTCCACATCGACGCGATGAATTGATCCTGCTTCGGCGCCCACGAGAAGCCGGCGGCCTTCACGCGGTCGTAGACATTGCGGTCCAGTCGGGTGGCGCTGCTCAGACGCAGCTTGTTGTCATCCGGGGAATACGTCGCCGTCAGGTCGTAGGTCGGTTCTTCAAACCCCCCTGCCTGTTGGCCAGCCTCGGGGCCGAGGAACTGCGGATCGGTGGTGCGGGCTTGGGTAGTGCGGATGGGGTGGTTGGTCTGTGCGTTCATGCTGGTGGCCTCGTGTGGTGGTTGGAAATCTGCCCGTCGGTTTCGCCTCGACGCATGAACAGCGACAAGCCAGGCAGGACACAAGGGCACGGCCGCAAGCCGCAGCTCGAAGCGGAGCAAAGCGAAGTGCAGAGACCGGGTGAGGACCGTGGGCGCCAGCCTTCACCCTTGGGGCATGACTGGATGCCGCTATGCGTCGGAAAGAGGCGGAACGACAGGCAGATCAACCACCCCGAGTACCCGAACGCACAGGCCGGCTCACCGACCCATCAATGACACACGCGAAGCTTCCCAGCTGCGCGATCTACCGCCGCGCCGCGGCGCACTTCAACCAGCGCAGCGCAGGTTTGAGGCCGAGCGCACCGCGCTGGGCTTGCCTTGCAGGGTTAAGGCCAGCGCCGAAGGGGTGTCTCGCGCCTGGGCAACCCGAGCGCAGCAAGAGGGCGACCAGGCGCGAGTCGTCCCTGCTTGAGCGACCCCCTCCAGCACCGGCGCACAGCGCCCACGATGCCGGCTATGAACAGCCAGCGAATGTGAGCGGGACGCTATGGACGCGCTCGGCGTCAGTTCAGGGGACGATCCGCCGCGCGACCGAAGAACTCGAGTGGCTCCTCGTCGAGCGCGCGCAGCGCTTCTGTTAGGGCCACTTGATCCGTCTCGAAGTGCTCATCCCAGACATGGGACGTGTTTTCGGCATCGACGATCTCCAGGATCCAGCCGCCCTGCGAGTCACCGTAGATGTCGACGCGAACCTGCACCCCGTTGCGCGTCACCGTCTGGCTCAGCGGCGACTCGATGAATTCGGGTTCACCGTCTTCGCGTTGATCGGTCACGTCCCGCTCCATGGTGCCATCGCGTTCCGAGGCCACGATCTTTCTGGACATCACCGTGGCCATCGCCTCAAGGCGCTGGCCACGTGCACGCTTGCATGACTGCACCGCCTTGTTGATCTGCTCGTCGGCATTGATGGTCATCTGCTGCACGTTGCGCAGCAGCGCCTTGAGCTCGTCCGCCGGCGCCGGCTTGGTCTCGTCAGCGAGAAGCGCAGCGGCACCATCAAACATCGCGTGCAGTTCGGACAGCGCGACCACGGCCTCATGCGCCTTCTTGGGCAGCAACATCTCGTCCTCGGATCCGAACAGCCCGTCGACAAATCCGTTCAACTCCTGCGCACGCATGCGCGCCAAGTCGTGCAAGGCCTGCCGGGTTTCGGCCACTTCGAATCTCGGCAGGCGGAACGGATGGCGCGAGCTTTGATGTTCAGACAGTCGGTTCCACAACCCCTGAACGAGCATGCCGAACACCTCCTCGACCTCTGCCGTCGAAGCGAACTCGGGCATCGCGCCGCCCCAGGCCTGCGCCACAGGCGCCATCGGCGAAACATCAAGGCGCGGGCTGGCGATGCTCCCCAGAAAGAGCGTGCGCAGCACGTGCAGTGGCGTCGGGCATTGCAGGCGCAGCAGCAGTGCCTGCACGCCCTTGTCGGTTGCAGCGGCTTGACCAGAGGGTGGTTTCGAGGTGCTCATCGATTCAAGTAGGAAAACTGTGGCGCGGCCGGTATCAGGCATGCCGATCAGGGTTCGGCTGGCTGGTCAGTTGGTAGACCATGTCGCCCACGAACCGCCGGAACGATTCGTTCTCGACGAACTGCTTGTAGACCTGCGTGTCGTCCTTCAACAGGATCTGCATCACCTTGCCCAGCGCTTGGTCGTGCGCCATACGTGCGGTGTGCGGCGTGTTGTCCCTGGCGTTCTGGAACGCCTTGTCGGCGGCCACCTTGGGCGCGATATCGTCCCGAATGCGCTTGGCCACGCGATCGGTGTCGGCGAACAGGGTGCCGAAGTTGTCGTTGAAGGTCTTGAGGATATTGCTCAAGCGGTCCAGCTCGGGCTCGGGCTTGCGGCCGCCGCCGTCGGTGGGAACGGGCGCGATCTCGGCATCGACATCGGCCAGCGCGATCTTCATCAGCGCCTTCTTCTCGACGCGATAGCTGTCCATGTCGATGGCCTCCAGGATGCCCTTGGCCAGGTCTTCTTCCTTCGGCGCCGGCAGCTTGGATACCAGCAGGTTCAGCAGGATCGACAGCTTCTCCCACTCCGGATTGGTGCCGGGCATCACCGAGGCCAGGAAGTCGTAGGTGCGGCAGAACACCTTGGCCTTGCCCTTGAAGTCCACCTGCTGGTCTTCATCGAGCGCGCCGCTGTACGTGGCCACACAGGCATCCAGGATCGGGTCGAGCTGGTCGCGCTCGGCGCCGGCCAGGAACAGGGCGGCGAACGTCTGCACCTGGTCGGGTGAGTACACCTGCGCGCCATCCAGCGCCGCTTTCAAATCATGCAGCTTGTTCGGGTCGGTTTCTTCGGCCAAAAACGTGGCGCGGTAGTAGTCCTGGAAGGCCAGCGTGATGGTCTCGCTGTTGTTCTGGAAGTCCAGCACAAAGCAGTCATGCTTCTGCGGGTGGGCCCGGTTCAGGCGCGACAGGGTCTGCACCGCTTTCACGCCGGACAGCGCCTTGTCCACGTACATCGTGTGCAGCAGCGGCTCGTCGTAGCCGGTCTGAAACTTGTCGGCGCAGACCAGAAAGCGGTACGGGTCGTCCTGGATCTTGTCCGCGATGTCTTTGCTCGGAAATCCGTTGAGCGACGCCTCGCTCACCTTGACTCCGCCGAACTCATGCTCGCCCGAGAAGGCCACGATGGCCTGGTACGGGCTCTTGCGCTCCAACAGATAAGCCTTCATCGCATGGAAATACTGGACGGCACGCTCGATGCCGCTGGTCACCACCATCGCCCTGGCCTGCCCGCCGATCTTCCCGGCGGCCAGCACCTGCTCGTGGAAGTGGTCCACCATGATCTCGGCCTTCAGCTTGATCGCATGATCGTGGCTCTCCACGTAGCGCCGCAGCTTCTTCTTTGCCCTCTTGGTGTCGAACTCCGGGTCGTCTTCGATCTTCTTGATCAGCTTGTAGTAGCTGTCGACGGGAACGTAGTTCTCCAGCACGTCGAGGATGAAACGCTCCTGCACCGCCTGCTTCATGCTGTAGTGGTGGAAGGGCTTGTGCTTGACCTTGCCATCGGCGTCGGCCGGAAGCGGCTCGCCGAACATCTCCAGCGTCTTGTTCTTCGGCGTCGCGGTGAACGCGAAGTAGCTGGCGTTCGTGAGCATCTTGCGCGAGGCCATGCGCGCTTCCAGCGCTGCGTTCACCACGTCCTCGGCGTCACGCTCTTCATCGTCTCCGCCCGCTGCCGTATCGCCGCCCTCCCCCAAGGCCTTGCCCATGGCCGCCGAGGTCTTGCCGCCTTGGCCTGAATGCGCCTCGTCGATGACGATGGCGAAGCGCTTGTCGCCCACCGCGCCGATCTCGTCGAGTACCCACGGGAACTTCTGCACCGTGGTGACGATGATCTTCTTGCCCTGCTCGATGAACCGCCGCAGGTCACCTGAGTGCTCGGCATGGCCCACCGTG
>JBBRZR010000412.1:0-4586 GCA_038236495.1 Burkholderiales bacterium | reverse complement strand
TCTTGGGGTTGCTCCTGGCGTTGGGTTGGGCTTGAAAAGAATGGTGCGCATGCTCGGTGCGCCGATCCGCCCTGTCAACCAGGTCATTCATATGACTTGATTGATGCGCCGGTGGCCGTGACAATCGCGCCCCATGCCGCCGCCCGCACAGCCGAACCGACCACCCGCCGCCCGGGCTTCGACACAGGCATCCGCGCCGCTGTTTCGCCCGATCGAGCCGCAAGCCACCGGCATGCCGCTGTACCGCAGCGCCAAGCGGGCGCTGTTGCGCGAGATCGAAAGCGGCCAACTGCCCCCCGGCGAGGCCCTGCCCAGCGAGGCCCCACTGGCCCGTGCGCTGGGCATCTCGGTGGGCACACTGCGCCACGCCGTCGATGAGCTGGTGGCCGAGCACATCCTGGTGCGCCGCCAGGGCCGCGGTACGTTTGTCGCCACCCACAACGCGGACCGTTTCCTGTTCCAGTTTTTCCATGTCGAGCGCAACGACGGTCTGAGCGAGGTGCCGCAGGTTGAACTGCTGGGCTTTGCGCAAGCGCGGCTCGATGACGAGGCCGCCGCGGAGGCCCTGGGGCTGAAGCTTGGTGAGCCGGTGCTGCGCTTCGACAACCGGCTGCAATTGCAGGGCCGGCCGGTGGTGCACGACCAGATCACCTTGCCGCAGCTGCTGTTCAAAGGGCTGACCGAGCATCGCCTGCGCAGCCGCCCCGGCACGATCTACCAGCTCTACCAGTCCGAGTTCGCCATCACCGTGGTGCGCGCGCAGGAGCGCGCCCGCGCAGTGGCCGCCGACCGCACCATCGCCCGGGTGCTGGGCCTGCCACCCGGCACGCCGGTGATGCAGGTGCGCCGCACCGCGCTGACCTTCGGCGACAAGCCGGTTGAATACCGGGTGTCGACCCTCCACACCGCCCAGCACGAATACGTGCAAACACTGTCGCGCCGGGCATGAGGGCGCGCACCCTGGGCGGCGCACGTGCGCTGGGTCGCTTGTTGCCGGGCAGCGGCTTGGCGGCCGTGGTGGCCTTGGCCGCCACCTTTGTCGCGCAGTTGCACGGCGGGCCGCAGATGCTGTATGCGCTGTTTTTTGGCGTCGCCTTCAACTACCTCAGCCAGGAGGCGCGAACCCAGGCCGGGATCGAGTTCTGCGCCCGTCATGTGCTGCGGCTGGGCGTGGGCCTGCTGGGCGCCCGCATCACCGCGATGCAGATCGCCGGCCTGGGTTGGTTCACCGCGCTCACCGTGGTGGCTGCTGTGCTCACCACGCTGGCCTGCGGCCTGCTGCTGGCGCACCGGCTGGGCTTGACACGTGCCCAGGGCATGTTGTCGGGCGGCGCCGTGGCCATCTGCGGCGCATCGGCAGCGCTGGCCATCGCCGCGGTGCTGCCACGCGACAAGCACCATGACCGGTTCACCTTGATGGTGGTGATCACGGTCACGGTGCTGTCGACCGTGGCGATGGTGGTCTATCCCTTGGTCGCGCGGCTGCTGGGCCTGAGCCCCCAACTGGCCGGCCTGTTCATCGGCGGCACCATCCACGATGTGGCGCAGGTGGTGGGCGCGGGCTACACCCTGGGCCCCGAAGCGGGCGACACCGCCACCATCGTCAAGCTGTTCCGGGTGGCGATGCTGGCGGCCGTGGTGCTGGTGGCGTCCATCGCCTTCGAGACGGCCCGCGAGCAAGCCGCCGCCGCCAGCGGCCTGCCGGGTGCTGCCAGGCAAGCGTTGGTGCCCTGGTTCCTGTGGCTGTTTGCGGCGCTGGTGGCCGTCAATTCCAGCGGCGTGCTGGCCCCGGCCTTGCAGCAGGGTCTGGGCTGGGTTTCCCGGGCTTGCCTGGTGGTCGCCATCGCCGCGCTGGGCATGAAGACCAGCTTCATGCAACTGACGCGGGCCGGTTGGCGGCCGATGGCCCTGATCTTGATCGAGACCGTGTGGATGGCCGCGTTGGTGCTGGCCGTCATCGTCTGGCGTACCCATGGCTAGCTGATGGCCCGGGCGCCGGCAATGCCCCTGCGCAAGGGGGTTGGCGAGCCGGGTGAGCCCCGGCGCGATCAGGCAGCCGGGCTGGCCGCCGCGGTGGCGTCCGTGCCCGCAACGGCTGCCGCATGGCCGAAGCACAGCACGCCGTCGTCGATGGGCTTGAAGCGCAAGGTCAACATGTCTTTCAGGTAGTTCTGGTCCAGCCGCCAGGGCTTGCGGTCGCCCTGCTGGGGCAGCAAGGCCAGGGCTCGCTGCACATAGCCGCTGCTGAAGCTGAGCAGGGGCTCAGGCTGCACCGACGCGTCGGGCACGGGCGTGCACACCGTGTGGCCGTGGTGGTCCATGTGATTGAGCAAGCGGCAGACATAGCGCGCGGTCAGGTCAGCCTTCAGTGTCCAGCTGGCATTGGTGTAGCCCATGGTGTTGGCCAGGTTCGGCAGCCCACCTTGCATCAGGCCCTTGTAGACCAGGCCTTGGGTCAGGTCGGCCGGTCGGCCGTCCAGGCTGATCTTGACGTCGCCCAGCACGTTCATTTGCAGGCCGGTGGCGGTGACGATCAGGTCGGCGGGCAACTCCTGGCCCGACTGCAGCCGGATGCCGTGCGCGGTGAAGCGCTCGATCTGGTCGGTAACGACCGACGCGGTGCCGGCGCGCAGGCTGGCAAAGAGGTCGCCGTCGGGCACCAGGCACAGACGCTGGTCCCAGGGCTTGTAGCTGGGCTTGAAATGGCGGTCCACGTCGATGCCCGCGCCCACGGCGGCGCGCACCATGTCCATGATGCGGGCCTGGGCCTGCTGGGGGTACTTGCGCGCCAGGCGGTAGAAGTACATGCCGATCAGCACGTTCTTGGCGCGCACCAGGGCATAGGCCAGACGTGCCGGCAACCAGCGCTTGATCGCCTCGGCGACGGTGTCGATCGCCGGCCGCGCCACCACGTAACTGGGCGAGCGCTGCAGCAGGGTCACATGCGCTGCGGTCTTGGCCAGCTCCGGCACCAGGGTCACGGCGGTGGCGCCGCTGCCGATCACCACCACCTGCTTGCCCGCATGGTCCAGCCCTTCGGGCCAGAACTGCGGATGCACCAAGCTGCCCTGGAAGTGCTCCTCGCCCGGGAAATGCGGACGGTAACCCTGCGCGTAGCTGCAGTTGCCGGCGCAGAACAGGACAAAGCCTGCGCGCAAGGTCAACGGCCCGCGGCCGTCGCTGCGCTCGACGCTCAGCGTCCAGTGGCCGTGCTCGGCCGACCAGTCGGCCGCCACCACCCGGTGGCCGTAGCGGATGTGCTGTGTGATGCCTTCTTCAACCGCTGTCTCCTGCACATAGCGCAGGATGGACGGGCCATCGGCAATCGCCTTGGCGTCGCGCCAGGGCTTGAACTCGTAGCCCAGCGTGTACATGTCGGAGTCTGAGCGCACGCCGGGGTAGCGGAACAGGTCCCAGGTGCCGCCCACCGTGGCCCGTGCTTCGAGCACGCCGAAGCGCTTGCCCGGGCAATCGCGTTGCAGATGCACCGCGGCGCCGATGCCCGACAGGCCCGCGCCGATGATCACCACGTCCAGTATCTCGGGCGCTGTGCGGCGCTGCGCCGCGCGCAGGAACTGCCCGGCGGTGGCAATCGAACGCCGGGCCTCGGGCAGGCGGTGCAGGTTCTGCCAGACATGCGCCACGACCGGAAAAACCTGCAATTCGACGCTGACGCCGGCTTCGCGCGCCTTTTGTGCCAGGCGCAAAGCGTCGTCCCGCAGGCACTCGGATTCGCCCACGTGCAACAACAGCGGCGGCAGGCCGGTGAGGTCGCCCAGGAGTGGTGAGGCCAGCGGCTGTGTCGGGTCTGCGCCTTGCAGGTAGGCGTTGGCGATATTTTGCAGGTGCGGGCCATCGAACATCGCGTCGCGCTCGGCGTTGAGCGTGATCGACGGGCTGCCGCCGCTCAAGTCGGTGCTGGGCGAGAACAGCGCGGCGGCGTCGGGCAGCCGCTCGCCGGCATCCCGCAGGGCCAGCATCAGGCCGAGCGCGAGGTTGCCACCAGCGCTGTCACCGGCCACCACCAGGCGGCCGGTGGCGGGGCCGGCACGCAGGGCGCGGTAGACCGCCTGCACATCCTGCGGCGCGGCCGGAAACGGGTGCTCGGGTGCAAGCCGGTAGTCGGGCACGAAGACCCGCAGGCCCTGCAGCGCCAGCGCCGCGGTGATGGGCCGGTGGGTGCGCGGCGAGCAGCCGATGAAGCCGCCGCCATGCAGGTAGAGCAGCGTGGTGGACGCTGCTGACGCGGCAACCCCGGGGCTTTGCACCTCGACCCATTCGCCCGCAACGCCGCCAACCACGGCGTCGGTGTAGCGCACGCCGCGAGGCGGCGTCAGCGTCTGGTCGAAGACGCGGCGCACGCGCGCGACGTCGCTCATGTCACCCAATTGGGGTTTGACACGGCGCCGCACGATGAAGGCGGCGACCCTTGCTTGCCAGCTGGCTTTCATCCTCGTCCTTTCACCGACACAAGGGCCAGCTCCGACGAGGCCAGCCATGAATATCTTGGGGCCGCTGAGCCGTCCGCGCCATGTCCAGGGCTTGTTTCGGTTATATATTGGCACTTACAATGCCATTATATAGGC
>JBBRZR010000411.1:0-4590 GCA_038236495.1 Burkholderiales bacterium | reverse complement strand
TGAGCCACCGGGTGGCGGTGATGTACCTGGGCACCATCGTCGAGATCGCGTCGCGTGACGACCTCTACCGTGAGCCGCTGCACCCCTACACCCAGGCGCTGCTGTCAGCGGTGCCGGTGGCCGACCCGGTGATCGAGCGCGCCCGCCAGCGCATCGTGGTGCAGGGTGAGGTGCCCAGTGCGCTCAGGCCGCCGCCGGGCTGCCGCTTCCACACCCGCTGCCCGCTGGCCATGGCCCGCTGCCGCAGCGAGGACCCGCCCTTGCTGGACATGGGCGGCGGGCGGGCGGTGGCTTGCCATTTGCAGGTGGCGTAGGCACGCAGCCGACGGCGCCAATCGCCGCGTGGCGCCGTCGTCCGCGTGGCGTGACGCATCGCTTTGGTCGGTAGCAAAAGGCAAGAGCTGACCCCTGTCCGACGCTGGTCACAACGAGCGCCGACTGGCACAACAGCCGATCACCCGTCACCCCAGGGCGCCACAGCGCAGGGTAGCCGGTAAACTGAGGTTGCCGTCGGTCGGGCACGTCAGCCGGATCTACCGCCCCCCGATGCGCAACGCTGCGCCCGCACACGGTGCGCAGGGAGAGCCTCGTGGAGCAAATGATGACCAACCCGCCTGACCGCCATCGTCGTATCGGCATGTTGACGGTCGCAGCCACACTCGCGTTCGCGGTGACAGGCAGCCACGCCGCCACAACAGACTTCTGCGATCCCTCGTTGCCGCGCGGTGTCGACGATCCGCACGCCTACCGTATGCGGGGCGACCGTTGTGAAGGCATCTATGTGCGCGAGGTCAGTGGCGACGAGTTGCGTATTGCCTCGTTCACGCGCTGGGTCAGCGACTTCGATCCGACGCGCCGCGATGTGCTGCGTATTGCGTGGACACCGGTGTCGGGCGACGGCGGGCTGCAACTGCGCGCGTTGAGTCTGGCGCGACGCAGCCACTACCGGATGGACACCACGCGGGCCATGGACAGCGGCGGCTATGCGTGGCCCACTGACGTGCTGGCAGCACGAGGGCTGCGCCGCGACAACATCGGCCTGGTGGGCACCACCCGGGTCGCAGTGGGGCAGACACTGCGCCAGGTGATGCTGCCGTTGCGCGTGGACGCACGGCCGGCCGATGCCGCGAACGATCGCTACCGGCTGATCGTCATTCCGCAGGCAGAACTCGCCGGGTTGTACCTGCGTGTCGACCCGTTGGCCGCGATCGGCACGCCGGGGCCATGGACCGGCGACGCGCGCGAGCAAGGCTTGGGCTACTACCCTGCGGAACGTGCCGTCGATCTCGCTGTGGACGCTCAGGCGAGCGGGGTCTACCGCGTCGAGGTCTCGGCTGTGTTCAAGGATGGCGGCTCGGCAACCCTGGAAGCCTACTTTCACCATCCAGGCTGGTGAGCGTGCACGACAAGCCGCCATGAGTGTCCGTGACGACCCCGAACAGCGCCTGCGCGATCGCGTGCGACGCGAGGCCGATGCGCTCGCCGAGCAAGCGCTGCGCGCCGGCGGCCAGGTCGAGAAGCAAGACCTCGAACGCCTGGCCAATCTCGCGCAACTCGCCGATATGGTGGGTGCCCGCCGTTCTGCGCGCGCCCGGCCTTGGGCCCCGGCGATCGCGCTGGCCGCGACGCTGCTGATTGTCAGCATGCTGCTGTTCGCGCGGGTCAGCGAGACCGAGATCGAGCTTGAGGCCACGGTCTCAGAGGCCAGCTTCCGGATCGGGTCGGCGCAATGGCTGACCGACAGGTTGAAGTTGTCCACGCTAGGCGCGAGCGGATTGGCCGGCGTGCGCTGGCCTGCCGGTCTGGCGCTGGTGAACGACGCGTCCGCCGGCGCGGCCCTGCAGCCACTGGCCGCGTTGCGCATTGAGGTGGCCCTGCCGCCTGCTGCGGCTTCGGCTTCGGCTTCGACTGCGGCCGGCGCGGTCACGTTGCCGTCGATCCATCTCGGTGCCGACTCACTGGTCCAGGTGCGACGCTCGGCGGGCGCGGCTGGCGTTGCCCTGACGCTGGCGGCCCCTGCGTCCGCGCTGAACCCGAACCTGCTGGGCATGATCGTGGTTGAGGCGGCGGGTATTGCGCCGGGTCCGCACCGCATTGCGCTGCCTACGTCCCTATCGCTGATGCCCGGCCCCGGTGACCTTGATCTCGATCTGCAACCTGCATCGGCAGTGGTGTTCGCGACGCCGCTGTCGATCCGCGGGCTGGGGCTGGAGCGCATTGATGTGGCGCAAGGGGGTGCCCAGTCGCTGGTGCGCCGACTCTCCACGGTCGTCTCGGGCCAGGTACGCCTGGTGTCTTTGAACAGCGAGGTGCGGGTGTTGCGTCGCGGCGAGTCGTTGCGCTTTGACGCGGTTCACGGCGTGCTGCGCGGGCTGGCGGCGGATGGTCCAGCGCTCACGTTGGCATTCAGCGGCCGCGTGCGTGGCATGCGCGCGGGTAGCGATGACAACCCGCACGACCTGATGCCGACCTGGCTTGAGTGGCTGGGCGCGCGCCACGGCTTGACCTTGTTCTGGGGAACGTCGCTATACCTTTTCGGCCTGTCGATGGCGGTGTGGCGCTGGTGGAGCGGCAGGCCGTGACGCATTGCTGCTCCACGCCGCGTGCGCCCGCTGTTGCACGCGCGCTGGCGGTGGTCGTGCTCGGGCTGGCGCTCGCGACGTTCTGCGGCGCGCAGATCTCACTGCCCGCCGACCCGGCGACGGCTCAGCGCTGGGAACGCGAGAAGCAGGAGAGCTGGGAACGGATGCGCCAGGGTACCCGGCGGCGCGTGCCTGAGCCGCGGCTCGAACATTCGCTCAATCGGGTTGTCGTGATCCGCGCCACCTTCGGTGGCGCGCCCAGCTTGGGCGCAGGCGTGGTAATCGGGCGCGACAAGGATCGGATCTTCGTGGTCACGGCCAATCATGTCGTGCGCCGGGCCGGCGTGGTGGCCGACCGAGTTGACATCAATTTCCGGCGCAAGCCCGCCGTGGCGCGCGAGGCCACGGTCATGGTTGAGAATGATCCTGAGCGCGATTTCGCGGTGCTGAGTTTGCCGGCCACCTCGCGCTTTGACATCGACCTGTGCGCGGACAGCTTCTATGGCCCGGATGCCCAGGAGGTGGAACGTGGGCTCACGGTGTTTCCTGCCGGCCACCCGAACGGCATGCGCTGGATGTTGCCCGCCGCGGGCGACACGGTGGTGCGACGCCAGGGTGACACGATCCAGTTCCAGTCGCAGGTGCTGAGTCCCGGCCATTCCGGCGGCGCGCTGCTCGACGGCGCAGGCAAGTGGATCGGTCTCATCACAGCCGACGCCGCACCCTTTGGCAGCGCCGTCGCGGCCGAAGTCGTCGTGCGCCAGCTGATCCAGTGGCAGTTGCCGATCCTGCTCGAAAACAATGGTTTTCGCATCTTGGCCGACGCGATCGCAAGGAGCGACGCGCCGCTGCTGGCCAGCAAGCTCGACGTCTGCGACCCCAATGAGGCCGGTGCCCTCGGAGGACCCCGCGACGACACCTTCGAACTGCCGGTCATTCTGGCCATGAAAAAGACCGTCAAGCCGGCGGTGCTGAAGTTGTTGCTGGCGGCCGGTGCAGATCCGAACGTGACCCACGCCGCCGGCGAGACGCCGCTGCACATGGCGATGTTTCGGGCGTCTGTCGAGCCAGTGCAAGACCTTCTTGCGGCCGGGGCCGACCCGAACTTGCTGAACTGGTCTGGCTACACGCCGTTGATGTTCGCCTCCGCCTGGAACAGGCTCGACGTGGCCGCACTGCTGATGGCTGCGAAGGCCGACGTCAACCTGAAGGGCAAACAAGGCCAGACGGCGTTGAACCGCGCTGAGACGCCGGAGATGACGGCGTTGTTGCGAGCGCACGGGGCGAGATAGTCCAAGCCATCGCTCCGCAAGGCAGCGCTGTCGGCCGACAAGCCCGGAGACGCTGGGCAGCTGAAATTGGCCGAGTCAGACCGCCGTCATCCAGGCGGGCAGGTCCTGCTGCTGGTGCAGCACCCGCCAGACGTCGATGAAGTCGTCGTGCTCGACGTAAAACACAAGATACGGGTATCGCGTCAACGGCCAAGACCGCAGGCCCGATAGGCTCAGCGCGTGGGCGTAGCGGGGTGAGCCCGCAGCGGGCTGCCTGCAGATCAAGGTGCAAGCCTGCTCAAGTGCCAGCAACAGACCGCGAAGTTGCAGGCTATTCGTTGCTCGTCCCGCGTCTGCTCACCTGAGCACCCGCGGATAGCAGCGGGCTGCAGACGCCATTCATGTCAACGCCCTCCTACAAAATCTTGGCCTGAAGTCCTGTCCAGGCGAGGTGCCCGGAGGTTCAACATGGATCGCTCAAAGCAACCGGAGAAACGACATGGGAAAGTACCTGATCGGCTGGATCCTGGGCGTACCCGCCATCGTGCTGTTGATCCTCTACTTTTTCTTTCACTGAGTTGGGTCAGGCCGGTGCCACTTGGCGTGCACTGGCCCAGGCCCTTCTTGCCAAGTCAGTTCAACAGTCGGCAAACGTGTTTGCCCGTCACGCCGGCCTTGAGCGCCAAGGCCGCGTTGCTGCGGCCCAGGCAGGACGCCAGATTCGGCAGGTCGCTTCT
>JBBRZR010000410.1:0-4591 GCA_038236495.1 Burkholderiales bacterium | reverse complement strand
GCAGGTTCTCGTCAGAAATACGCTTGCGCAGCGGCACGACCTCGTCGCGGTAGTGCCGCGCCAGGTCGTAGGCGGTGCGGTACGCCGAGTAGGACTCGCGCACCTCGGAGCGCGCGTTGTTGGCCACGTCCGCCGCGTGGTGCACGGCCTGCATGTAGGTCGCTTCGGCACGCGCCACACGGATCGCGCCGAAGTCGAACAGCGGCAGCTCCAGATCGATCTGGTAGCCGTTTTTGCGCCCCTCGCCAGTCTGGCTTTTGTTCTGGTAACCGGCGTCCAGCACATTGATCCAGCGCGTGGCCTGGGTGACGCCCAGCGACTGTGCGACGCCTTCGGCCGATCGCTTGGCCATCAACACATCCAGGCGCTTGTCCATCGCGCGCTGCTCGGCGTCCTTCGGTTCGACCGGGACGGCAGGCAGGTCGGGCAAGCGGTCCGGCAAGGTGAAGGCGTTTGGCTCACCGGACAGGCCCAGCAAGCGCGTCAGGCGTTCCCGGTCGGCCACCGACTGGTGCAAGGCCCGCGCAAGTTGCGAGGTGGCGTCGGCGTAGAAGGCCTGCTCGCGCATCTGCTGCAGCTTGCTGAAATTGCCGGCCTGCTGCATGCGGCGTGCAAGTTCGTTGGAGGCATCCGCCGCCTCCTTCACCTGGGCGCCGTATTTCACCAGCTCTTGTGCCGCGACCGCGCTGAAAAACGCCCGGCGCGTCTCGGCCGCCAAGCCCACGGCGTCGTAGGCGGCTTGAAACTGGGCTTGCTCGAAGCGACCCTTCTCCAGCCGCGTGGCGGCCGGCAGGGTGAACAGCCCGAGCAGGTCGAAGATGATGGCCCGGTCGATCTCGACGATGCCGCCACCCGCCAGGCGGCCAAAGCCGAGGGTCGGGCTGCGCAATCGGCCGGCCTGCACCAGGTCGGCTTCGGCGATGCCCAGCGCCGCGAAGCTGGCCTGCAGGCCGCGGTTGTTGAGCAGCGCCACCTCCACCGCGCTGTCGGCCGAGAGTGTCTGCTTGAGCAGGTCCGCGACGCGGGCCTGGGCTGTGTCCCGGTTGGCGGGCTGGGTCAACGAGGCGGGCGTCTGCCCGGTGCGCTCTTGCGTGAGCTGCTGCACAGCACCGAAGCCGCCGTCCGGCGAGAACGATGCGCAGCCGCCCAGCAGCAAGGTGGCTGCGGCCACTGCGGAGAGGCGGATCATGGCTTGCCCCCGTGGCCCGCGTGCCCGCCATGGTTCATCGGCGGCATGGGCGCGGCAGCAGAGGACGCAGCGTTCGCGGGCTTGGCCGCAGGCATCGGCATGGCCATGGGCATGGGCATGGCGGCATCTGCCGCGGGCCCGGTACCCTTTTCGGCTGCGCGCCTGACGTGGTCATTGAGCTGGCGCCAGTCGCCTGCCGGCAGGTCTTGCCACGGTTTGTAGTCCGCGAATGACGAGTTGTACCGGAGTTGAACAGGCGCCGGTTTCTGGTCAGCCGGCGTGTTGACCGCAGGCTGTGCAAACGCCGCGGGTGACAGGCCAAACGCGGCGGCGCAGCACGCCACCAGCATAGGGTGATTCATGGATTGATCTCGTCTGAGCGACCCCCCGGAGCAGGCCGGGCGATCAGGTCCCGCGCGGTGCACGCACGGTCGCAAGCAGGCCTCCAGCGGAGGCCTCAGCGGGTTAGAACGTTCGTGGCGGTCGGTCCTGGCCGCCTGAGACAAAGCTCGGGGCCAGGGCGGTCAGGTCCGGGAACGTGACGGCGCCGACTTGCCGCGGCATGTCCACCGTCGGCAAGCTGCTCAACATCAGTGTGACCGAGCAGACCGCAGCGCAGAGGTTGCATTCATCCGCGGAGTTGGACGGCGTCTGCTGATCATGGTGGCCACCGTGACCGTGGTGCTGCTGCATCGGGTCATGGGCATGGTCGTGCTTGTTAGCGGCCTCTTGCGCCGTACCGGCCGGGTTAGGTTGAATAGCCACCCCCTGCGTGTGACCGCCGGACCCCGTCGGCGGGCAGAGCATCGCCGACGCCACTGCACCCCTGATCGGGATCAGCACGGCCAGCAAAACAAGCAGCCAAAGGCGAAGCGTTTTCACGGGCTGATTATCGCGTCTGTGGGGTCAGCGTGCATTCAGGGCGCTTCTGCGGCATTCAGCGGCGCTGGAGCTTCGCGTTTTTGGCCATGCCCGGCGCCGTGTCGGGGCCGTCGCTGGCCAGCGTTTCAAGGATAGGACACTCCGGCCGGTCGTCGCCATGGCAGCAGTGCACCAGGTGCTCCAGCGTTGCCTTCATCGCGAGCAACTCCTGCGCCTTCTGCTCCAACTCCTGGATGTGGGCTTGCGCCAATGCCTTTACCTGGCGGCTCGGCCGCTTGCGGTTGTGCCACAGGCCGACGAGCTCGCCGATCTCGGCGATCGAGAAGCCCAGGTCACGGGCATGGCGGACGAACCTCAGGGTGTGCACATCGGCATCGCCGTATTGCCGGTAGCCGGCATCTGTCCGCGCGGCCGCAGGGATGAGACCCACCGTCTCATAGTGCCGGATCATCTTGGCCGACACGCCGGAGGCCTTGGCAGCTTCGCCGATGTTCATGGCGTCCATTCGGTTCGTTTCCTCATGCAAGGGCTGTGCGGGGTTCGTTGACGGTGATGCTCACGCGAGGCTTCCGCTTCTTTGAGATGGCACAGAGTCTCGAGTCTCCCACGATGGCAAGGTCAAGACCAAGGGCTCTATACCTGCAAAGTATGCAAGGTCATTGATGAGCACCGCTTGACCTTACCACCGTAGCAAGGTTGAAAGTGCGCTCACCCCACACAACTTCCATCGAGGATCCCCCCATGATTGCCTTCGAAGTCAAGGACATGACCTGCGGCCATTGCGTCAGCACCATCACCCAGGCGGTGAAGGCACTGGACTCGCGCGCCGAGGTGCAGGTCGACCTGGTGACGCACCGCGTCGAGATCAACGCCAGCGATATTCCGGCCGCGCGCTGGAGCGAGGTCATCCAGGGAGCCGGCTACACACCCGTCGAGGTCCTGGCCGGCGCGCGACCCGCGACGGCGGGCCTGGCGCCAGTACGCAAGGGCTGCTGCTGCGGCTGAGCCCTCTGACCAGGCGGCATTTGTCAGGCCTTGGGGGTTCGCTGACGCACAGACGCTGCGAATCTCCCGGCCTACAACAAAAGCTGGCCTGCAGCACCGATTTGATGTTCGGCCGCTTTCGCAGCTGTAGTTTGTGCGGCTTTCACCTGAATCGCTGCGACTTCAGTCTTCAACCCCACAACAGGAGCTTCCTCATGTCGTCACTTCGCCTGCTTGCCATCACGGCCGCCACCGCCACGCTCGGCCTTGTCGGCTGCGCCCAGACACCCGTCGGCCCCGATGCACACCACCCCGATGCCGCGCCTGCCGCCGGCATGCCCTCTATGCCGATGGGCGGCACGGGTGCGCCCATGGCGCGCATGGACGAGCAGATGAAGATCATGCAGGCGATGCACGACAAGATGATGCAGGCGAAGACGCCGGAACAGCGAAGCGCCTTGATGGCCGAGCACATGAAGGTCATGCAGGACAGCATGTCCATGATGGGCGGCATGGGCCCAGGCACCATGATGGGCAAGGGGGGCATGGGCGCCATGGACGGCATGAAAGACAAGCCCGCCACGGCCGACGACAAGGGGGGAATGCCCGGTATGAAAGGCATGCAGGGCATGCACGCTGACACGGGTATGCAGCACCAGATGATGGACAAGCGCATGCAAATGATGCAGTCCATGATGCAGATGATGATGGACCGCATGCCGGCTGCCGCGGCCAAGCCTTGAGGCCGGACGCAATGATCGCGTCCAAGCCATCTGCAGGCGAGAAAACTGGCGCGCCATCACGCGCCCAGCCGGTGGATGCGATGTACACCTGCCCGATGCACCCCGAGATCCGGCAAGACCACCCAGGCAATTGCCCGAAGTGCGGCATGACACTGGAGCCGGTGCTGCCCACCCTCGACGACGACGAGAACCCGGAGCTGGTCTCCTACACCCGCCGCTTCTGGTGGACCTTGCCGCTGACCGTGATCGTCACGACGCTGGCCATGTTTGGCCACCAGTTGGGCTGGTTTGACATGGCCACGCAGAGCTGGGTCGAGCTGGCCCTGTCTTTGCCCGTGGTCCTGTGGGCGGGCTGGCCCTTCTTCGTCCGCGGCGCGCAGTCGGTGCTGCAGCGCAGCCCGAATATGTGGACGCTGATCAGCCTGGGCACCGGCGCTGCCTTCGTCTACAGCGTGGTGGCGACGCTGGCACCCGGTGTGTTTCCGGCCTCGTTCATTTCGATGGGCCGGGTGGCGGTGTACTTCGAGGCGGCCGTGGTCATCATCTCGCTGACGCTGTTCGGTCAGCTGCTCGAACTGAAGGCACGGTCCAAGACATCGGCGGCGATCAAGTCGCTGCTCGGCCTGGCGCCCAAGACGGCTCGCCGTATCAGGCCGGACGGCAGCGATGAAGACATCCCCCTTGCCAACGTGCATGAAGGCGACAGCCTGCGGGTGCGTCCTGGCGAGAAGGTGCCGGTCGATGGCGTGGTCATCGAAGGCAGCAGCGCGCTCGATGAGTCGATGCTGACCGG
>JBBRZR010000409.1:0-4639 GCA_038236495.1 Burkholderiales bacterium | reverse complement strand
CGAGGCGCTGGCCCAGCTGATCGCCGAGCGGGCCAACCCCAAGACCGACGTCTGGTTCGGCGGCACCGGTGACCCGCACCTGCAGGCGGCCGAGCAGGGATTGTCGATGGCGTACAAATCCGCCGCGCTGCCGCAACTGCATGCCTGGGCGCAGCAGCAGGCCCAGCAGTCGGGCTACAAGACGGTAGGCATCTACTCCGGCCCGCTGGGTTTTGGTTACAACACCGAGCTGCTGGCCAAGAAAAAGCTGCCGGTGCCCAAGAGCTGGGCCGACCTGTTGCAGCCCGGCTTCAAGGGCGAGATCCAGGTGGCCAATCCGGCGTCCAGCGGCACGGCCTACACCATGGTGGCCACGCTGGTGCAGCTGATGGGCGAGGACAAGGCCTTCGACTACATGCGTGCACTGCACAAGAACATCAGCCAGTACACCCGCTCCGGCACCGGGCCGATCAAGGCGGTGGCGCGCGGTGAGGCCACGGTGTCGATCAGTTTTGTGCATGATGGTCCAGGTGAAAAGCTGCAGGGCTTTCCGGTCGAGACCGTGACGCCGGCCGAGGGCACCGGCGCCGAGATCGGCTCCATGTCGATCATCAAGGGCGCCCGCAACCTGGCCCAGGCCAAGACCTTCTACGACTGGGCGCTGACCCCGCAGGCACAGCAGTTCGGCGCGGCGGCCAAGCAGTTTCAGCTGCCCAGCAACAAGGCCACGCCAGTTGATCCCCGGGTGCCTGACTTCAAGAAGATCAAGTTCATCGACTACGACTATGCCAAGTACGGCGCCTCGGCCGAGCGCAAGCGGCTGATCGCCAAGTGGGAGAAAGACGTCAACGCCCTGCCACGGTGAGCGCTGTCAGCACGCTGGCCGCGCGCCCGGTCAGCCGCGCGCGGCGGTCCGACCTGGGCTGGCCGCTGTGGCTGCTGCTGGCTTGGGTGGGCTTTGTGGTGCTGCCCTGGTACCTGCCGCAGGATTTGACGCTGTGGCGGGCGCTGGCCGGTGTGTGGGGCGGTGCCGAAACGGCCAGCGGCTTGCTGCAGGTGCTGCGCCACGGCAAGCCCTGGCTGGCGGTGGCGGCCGTCGGCCTTTGCGCGGGGCTCTTGGCTTGGCGGTTGCCTGCCGGACGCGCCCAGGGCCGCTGGCTGGCGGGTGGCGCAGGCCTGGCGCTGGCCGGGCTGCTGGCCAGTGGATTTGCCATCGGCGCACAGGGCTGGGCCTTTGAATCGATAGGCCAGGCTTTCGGGCCGCTGCCAACCGGCCAACCCGGCATCGGCCTGGGTGGCGCAGTGGTGTTGCTGGCGCTGCTGATGTTGCTGGGCACCGGCATCGCCCGGCTGGGCGGCTTCAAGGGCGATGCCTTCGTTGCGTGCGCGGTGGTGCTGAGCACGGCGCTGCTGCTGCTGTTTGTCGCGCTGCCGGTGGCCAAGGCGCTGGTGGGCGCGGTGCAAGACGAGGCCGGCGCCTGGTCGATCAGCGCGCTGGGCGAGCGGCTGGGCCAGGAGCGGGTCTGGGGCCTGGGTTGCCTGAATCTGACGGGCGCGGGCGGCGGCCTGCGCTGCGGCGTGGCCTGGAACACCTTGTTTTTGGCGCTGCTGACGGCCACCGGCACGACGCTGCTGGGCACGCTGATCGCGCTGCTGGCCGAGCGCGGCGCGCGCCGCCTGGCCCGGCCTTTGAACGTGCTGGCGTTGCTGCCCATCATCACCCCGCCGTTTGTCGTTGGCTTGGGGCTGATCTTGCTGTTCGGCCGCGCCGGGCTGGTCAACCAGGCGCTGGAGGCAGGGTTCGGCATCACCCCCAGCCGCTGGTTCTACGGCCTGTTTGGCATCTGGCTGGCGCAGCTGTTTGCCTTCACGCCGATCGCCTTCATGATCGTGCGCGGCGTGGTGCAGGGCCTGGGGCCGTCACTGGAAGAAGCCGCGTCCACCCTGCGCGCCAGCCGCTGGACGACCTTCAGAACCATCACGCTGCCGCTGCTCAAACCCGGGCTGGCGAATGCCTTTCTGGTGGGCTTCATCGAGAGCATGGCCGACTTTGGCAACCCGGTGGTGGTGGGCGGCTCGTACTCGGTGCTGTCAACCGACATCTTTTTTGCCATCGTCGGCGCGCAGTTCGACGCCGGCCGGGCAGCGTCGCTGGCGCTGATCCTCACCGGCTTTGCGCTGGTGGTGTTTTTTGGCCAGCAGCGCTTGCTGGGCCGCAGCCACTACACCACCGTGTCGGGCAAGGGCGACGCCGGCCTGCCGATGCCGCTGCCCGACGGCGTGCGCCGGCTGTGCCTGGGCGTGGCGCTGCCGTGGTTGACCTTCACGGTGATCGTCTATGTCTTTGCATTCGTTGGCGGCTTTGTGCAGACCTGGGGCCGCGACTACACCCCCACGCTGGCGCACTTTCGCACCGCGTTTGACCTGCAGTGGGGACCGGCTGGTTTGCTGTGGGCCGGCACCGCCTGGAACTCGCTGTTTACCACGCTCAAGCTGTCGGCGATTGCCGCGCCGCTGTGTGCCGGGCTGGGGCTGCTGATCGCCTGGCTGCTGGCGCGCACCGAGTTTGCCGGGCAACGTGCGTTTGAGTTTGCGGCGCTGCTGGCGTTTGCGGTCCCCGGCACGGTGCTGGGCGTCAGCTACATCCTGGCCTTCAACGTGCCGCCGTTTGAGCTGACCGGCACCGGGCTGATCATCGTGTTGTGCTTCATCTTTCGCAATTTGCCGGTGGGCGTGCGGGCGGGCACGGCCAGCTTCAAGCAGCTGGACAAATCGCTGGATGAGGCCAGCACCATGCTGCGCGCCGGCACCGCCACCACGCTGCGCCGGGTGGTGCTGCCGCTGCTCAAACCCGCGTTGGTGGCCGCGCTGGTCTACAGCTTTGTGCGCAGCATGACCACGGTGTCGGCGGTGATTTTTCTGGTCACGGCTGAAAACGAGCTGGCCACCAGCTACATCATCGGTCGGGTGGGCAATGGTGACTACGGCGTGGCGCTGGCCTACTGCACCGTGCTGATCGTGCTGATGTCGGCTGCCACGGCGGCGATCCAGGCGCTGGTGGGCCACCGGCAACTGGGGCGCAGATCGACAACATGAGCGGCAAACCATGAGCGACGGCATCGAGTTCAAGCAAATCAGCAAACGCTACGGCGGCAAACAATCACCGCTGGTGGTGCAGGGCATTGACCTGGTGGTGCCGCAGGGCACGCTGACCACGCTGCTGGGCCCGTCGGGCTGCGGCAAGACCACCACGCTGCGCCTGATCGCCGGGCTGGAGTCGCCCAGCAGCGGCCGCGTGCTGATCGACGGCACCGATGTCACCGCGCTGGGCGCGGCCGAGCGCAACGTCAGCATGGTGTTCCAAAGCTACGCGCTGTTTCCTCACCTCACGGTGCTGGGCAATGTGGCCTACGGGCTGGAAGTGCAGGGCATTGGCAAAGATGAAACCCGCCAGCGCGCCCGCGCCACGATGGACCTGGTGGGCCTGGCGGGCTTTGATGAGCGCCTGCCGTCCGAGCTGTCGGGCGGCCAGCAGCAGCGGGTGGCGCTGGCCCGGGCGCTGGTGCTGCAGCCGTCGGTGATGCTGTTCGACGAGCCGCTGTCCAACCTGGACGCGCGGCTGCGCCGCAGCATGCGGGAAGAAATCCGCACGCTGCAGCAGCGGCTCAAACTCACCGTGGCCTATGTCACGCACGACCAGGCCGAGGCGTTGGCGGTGAGCGACCAGATCGTCGTGATGGACGGGGGCCGCATCGCCCAGGCCGGCACGCCGCAGCAGCTGTACGAGCAGCCGGCCAGCGCGTTTGTCGCGGGTTTCATGGGCGAGGCGATGCTGTTCGAGGCGGTAGTGGACGGCGCCGGCTGGGTTCAGCTGGGGCCACTGCGCTTTGCGGCGGGTCGGGATTTGCCCGCCGGGCGGGTGCAGGTGGCTGTGCGGCCTGAGGCTTGGCTCATCAGCCAAACCGGCCCGGCGAACCTGCCGAACGCGGCGAACCCGGCCGAGGGCGGCGCCAGCCTGCCCGGCACGTTGGCCAAGTCCGCCTACCTGGGCAACTTGCAAGAGCTGAGCTTCGACACCGCGCTGGGCCTGGTGTTTGTGGTGACACCCGACGTGACTACCCGCTGGCAGCCGGGGCAGGTGGTGGGCTTGTCGCTGGCGGCGCGTGGTGTGTCGGTGGTGGCGGCCTGAGCCATCCTGCGACGCGGCCTGCAGGGGCAGTGGCCGGCAGGCCAGGCTGACTGCTGCTGGAGCGGCAACGGCAGCGGCAGCGGCAGCGGCAGCGGCAGCGGCAACCCGCCTGTAACCCGGCTGAAACCCGCCGCCGCGTGATCGGGTTCTAATTCGGGTTGTCCCTTGTGCCCGAAGCCGCCCGACCCCACCGAGACCCGCCATGAACCAGCTAGCCCAGCTCAAACAGTTCACCACCGTGGTGGCCGATACCGGCAACTTCTTGCAGCTGGCGCAATTTGCGCCGCGCGACGCCACCACCAACCCGTCGCTGATCTTGAAGGCGGTGCAGCAGCCCGACTACGCGCCGCTGCTGGCCAGCACCGTCGCAGCCCACCGTGGCGCGCCGCTGGACGAGCTTGTCGATCAGGTGCTGGTGCGCTTCGGGCGCGAGATCCTCAAGGTCGTGCCCGGCCGGGTGTCCACCGAGGT
>JBBRZR010000408.1:0-4646 GCA_038236495.1 Burkholderiales bacterium | reverse complement strand
CAACGACCACGCCGGCATGACCCCCGGCCCGTACAGCGCCGACAAGTGGGTCAGCCCGCAGCCCGCGCCGGGTGACGGCGTGCTGTTCCCCAGCTACCTGATGCACGCGGTGCCGCCCAACGCCGGCGAGCGGCGCATCACGCTGGCCTTCAACGCGATCCCTGCCCGGCTGGACTCCTGGGGCTACACCGTCGGGTTCAGCGGCTGATGGCCGACACGCCCACCCGGCCCGCACGGCAAATCGGGCCGACGCTGCCCGTTGGGCTGGCCACGCCGGCCGCAGCGGCCACCCCATCCGCCGCCACATCCACAGCCAAACCCGCCGCCAAAGCCGCAGTCACCGCCGCGGCCGTCCAGCGCCAGCGTGCGGCTTGGCTGCTGATGGGCGCCTCGGGTTTTGCCGGCCTGGGCTACCAGGTGGTCTGGACCCAGCAATGCGCGCTGTGGCTGGGCCATGAGTCGGCGGCGGTGTTGGCGGTGGTGGCTGCGTTTTTTGGCGGATTGGCGCTGGGCGCGCTGGCGCTGGGGCCGGTCATAGAGCGCAGCGCACACCCGGTGCGCTGGTATGCGGGCTGTGAGCTGCTGATCGCCGGCTGGAGCCTGGCGCTGGCGGCAATGCTGCCGCAGGCCAGCGGCTGGCTGCTGGACTTGACCGGCGCGCAACCCACTGCCGCCTGGCAATGGACAGTGGCGTTCTGCGGCAGCTTCGCCCTGCTGCTGCCGGCCACCGCGGCCATGGGCGCCTGCCTGCCGGCGATCGAGCGGGCCATGGCGCCGTTGCGGTTGCCCGGGCGGTCAATCGCCGCGCTGTATGCCAGCAACACCGGGGGCGCGGTGATCGGTGTGCTGGCCTGCGCGTTCTGGCTGGTGCCCACACTGGGCCTGGCGCGCACGGCGGGCCTGTGCGCGGTGCTCAACCTGCTGTGTGCCACCGTGGCGATGCGGGCGTTTTCAGGGCCAGCCGGCGCAGCGGCCGCGGCCGGCGGTCCGGTGCTCGGTCCGGACTTTGGCAGGGCCAGTCGCACGACTGCGCCAACGGCCCGGCCAGCCCGGCGCAGCACGCTGGCCCGGCTGGCCGCCACCGGCCTGCTCGGCATCGGCTACGAGGTGGTGGTGGTGCGTGTGCTCAGCCAGGTGACCGAGGACACGGTCTACACCTTTGCGTTGCTGCTGGCGGTGTATTTGGTGGGCAGCGCGCTGGGCGCAGCGGCTTACCCGCGCTGGCGGCCGCCCACGCCGCAGCCGGACGACCCATCGGGCACCGCGGGCGACAGTGGGCCCGGGCAGCCCGCGGACCGGTTGGGCGACCTGCTGGTCTGTGCGTTGGCCGCCGCCTGCTTGCTGGGCGCGTCCAGCCTGTGGGGCGCCGAGCTGGTCAAGGCCGCCTGGCTGGACGTCTGGGGCAGCAGCTTGGGCGCCGCGCTGGGCGCCGAGGCCGTGCTGGCGCTGCTGGCCTTTGGACTGCCCACGGTCGTGATGGGGGCGCTGTTTGCCCACCTCAGCACCCGGGCCCGCGAGGCGGGTGCCAGTTTTGGGCAATCGCTGGGCGTCAATACCCTGGGTGCGGCGCTTGCGCCGCTGATCTTCGGCGTGCTTGTCACCCCAGCGCTGGGGCCCAAGTGGGCGCTGCTGCTGATTGCCGCGGGCTACCTGGCGCTGGTCGGGCGGCGGGCCTGGGGCCGCAGGTCGGGCTGGGCATCGGCCTGGGTCCCGGCCGCCGCCGGCCTGGCGCTGGCCGCGGGGGCGCCGCCACTGGCCTTTGTTGATCTGCCCGAGGGCGGCCAGCTCATCAGCTACCAGGAGGGTGTGATGGCGGCCGTCAGCGTGGTGCAGGACGCCGAGGGGGTGTCGCGGCTGCGCATCAACAACCGGCAGCAAGAGGGCAGCAGCGCCAGCGGGCGAGTGGATGCCCGGCAGGCGCTGCTGCCGCTGCTGTTGCATCCGGCGCCACGGCATGCGTTGTTCCTGGGCCTGGGCACCGGCATGACCGCGTCAGCGGCAGCCGCTGACCCCACACTGCAGGTCGATGCGGTGGAGCTGCTGCCCGAGGTCATCCTGGCGTCTGCCCACTTCACCGGGGCTGGCTCCAGCAACCCAGCCAACAACCCAGCCAGCGCCCCAACCGGCAACCCGACCGCGCCACAACCGCGGCTGATGGCGGCCGATGCCCGGCGCTTTGTGCGCACCAGCAGCCAGGTCTACGACGTCATCGTCTCGGACAACTTCCACCCGGCGCGCAGTGGGTCGGGCGCGCTGTACACGGTGGAGCATTTTCAGGCGGTGCGGGGCCGGCTGGCCGGCGGCGGCCTGTTCTGCCAATGGCTGCCGCTGCACCAGATGGACCTGGCCACCTTGCGCAGCATCGTGCAATCGTTTCTGGTGGTGTACCCCAACGGCCGCGCGCTGCTGGCCAGCAACAGCCTGCTGACACCGGTGCTGGGCCTGGTTGGGCAGCGCGATGCGGGATACACCACCCTGGACGCCGCGCGACAGCGGCTGGCCAGCGCCGCCGGGCCCAAGCGGCCGGCCGACTTGGGCATCGAGGACGAGTACGCGCTGCTGGGCAGCTTTGTCGCCGGCCCCAGCGCGCTGGCACGGTTTGCCGGCAACGCGCCCGCCAACACCGACGACCACCCGGTCGTGGCCTACAGCGCGCCGCGCATCACCTACGCACCCGACAGCGCCCCCGGCGACAGGCTGGTCGCGTTGCTGCAAGGGCTGACCATCAACCCAGGCGAACTGCTCGCGGCGGTGGCGTCTGACACCGCCAACACCGCCAACACCGCCAACAACGCCGCGGCCCGCCGGCTGGACGCCTACTGGGCCGCGCGCACGCAGTTCATCGCGGCGGGGCTGCAGGTCAGGCCGATGGCCAGCGCGCAAGCCCTGCTGGCGCAGGTACGCGACCCACTGCTGGCCGTGCTGCGCACCAGCCCGGACTTCCGCCCCGCCTACGACCCGCTGCTGCGCATGGCCGGCAGCCTGGCGCGCAGCGATCCGCCTGCGGCCCGTGCCCTGCTGGCCGACCTGGCACAGGCCCAGCCGGCCCGGCCGGAGGCGGCGCGGGCACTGCACCAACTCGACGCCGCCGCACACTGACGGCCAGCCCACCCCAGGGCAGAATCGCGGCATGCAACGCTTCACCATCTCGCTGGACGACACCCTGGCTGCGCAGTTTGATGCCTGGATTGCCCAGCGCGGCTACGAGAACCGCAGCGAGGCGGTGCGCGACCTGTTGCGCGCCGAACTGCAGCAAACCCGGCTGCGCGCCGACGAGGCACCGCAGTGCGTGGCCTGCCTGAGCTATGTCTACGCGCACCAGGCGCGCGACCTGGCCGAGCGGCTGGCCAAGATCCAGCACGCCCAGCACGACCTGGTGGTCTCGACCATGCAGGTGCAGCTCGACCACAGCCACCGGCTGGAGACCACCGTGCTGCGTGGCAGCACGGCGCTGGTCACCGCGTTTGCCGACGCCGTGTGCGCTGAGCGCGGTGTGCACCACGGCAAGCTCAACCTTGTCAGCGTGATGAGCCACCAGCCGCACCAGCACGGCCCTGCGCAGGCTGCGCACCTGCACCTGAAGCCGGCGCACTGACCTGGCGCCGGCTGGCGGGGTGCTGCATCCGCCGGCGATTGGCCCGCGTAGGGTGAACAGTCGGGCCAAGAAAAACCCGCTGTCATCAATTTAAATAAGAACATTTGGATAATGTTCATACTTTTGCCGCCATCACCAGGTTCTGAACCTGGCCTGCACGCCCACACCGACCACGCCGTACCGGCCCCTGCCATGTCCCTCACGCCTTGCAAGCCCCGCCTGCCCCTGCTCCGCCCAGCCGCCCTGGCTGTGGCCACCTTGTTTGGCACGGCGACGGCCCATGCCCAGACCGCGGCGCCCGGCGCACAGCCTGTCGAGACCGTGACCGTGGCCCAGGCGCCCAACGACGTCACCGCCACCTCGCGGGTCGAGGTGTTCGGCCACTACGACAACGCCATCGGCAGCAGCGACGCCGCGTCGCAGGGCAGCATCCGGGCCGAGCTGATCAAGGCCAGGCCGGCGCTGCGGCCCGGCGAGCTGCTGGAGTTCGTGCCCGGCATGATCGTCACCCAGCACTCGGGCGACGGCAAGGCCAACCAGTATTTTTTGCGCGGCTTCAACCTCGACCACGGCACCGACTTTGCCACCAGCCTCAATGGCATGCCGGTCAACATGCCCAGCCACGCCCACGGCCAGGGCTACACCGACCTCAACTTCCTGATCCCGGAGCTGGTCCAGCGCATCGACTACCGCAAGGGGCCGTACTTTGCGCGCAGCAGTGACTTCGCCTCCGCCGGCGCCGCCGACATCGCCTACCGCAGCAGCCTGGACGCGCCGTTTGCACAGCTCACGCTGGGCCAGAACGGCTACCGGCGCGGCTTGGTGGGTGGATCGACCGAAGCCACGCCGGGCCTCACCCTGCTGGGCGCCCTCGAGCTGATGGGCAACGACGGTCCCTGGACCGTGCCCGAGGGCTTGCGCCGGGTCAACGGCGTGCTCAGCGCCAGCGCCGGCACAGCCGCCCAAGGCTGGACCGCCAGCGTGATGGGCTACGACGCGCACTGGACCTCCACCGACCAGGTGCCGCAGCGCCTGATCGACGCCGGCAGCT
>JBBRZR010000407.1:0-4648 GCA_038236495.1 Burkholderiales bacterium | reverse complement strand
CGCGCTTTCTGGCCCAGCACCTGCAGGCGGCGCCCTGACCCTGGCGCCGCGCCGGCCTACACCGCGTCGGCGTCGGCCGGCGGCGCGGACACATCGAGCGGCCCGGCCACGCGCTGCTCGATCGCACCGAACACGCTCAGGCCGCCCGGGCCGGTCATCTCGATCCGCACCGTGTCGCCGGTCACCAGATAGGGCGTGCGCGGCTCACCGTGCGCCACCGTCTCGATGGCCCGCTGCTCGACGATGCAATGCCAGCCTTTGGCGGCATCGGCATTGCTGACCGTGCCCGAGCCGACCACCGAGCCGGCACGCACGTTGCGGGTTTTGGCCAGGTGGGCGATCAGCTGGCCGAAGTGGAACGCCATCTCCGGCCCGGCGTCGCACCCGCCCACCTGCTGGCCGTTGACGGCCGATTGCATCGCCAAATGCACCCGGCCGCCGCGCCAGGCCTCGCCCAGCTCGTCGGGCGTCACCGCCACCGGGCTGAAGGCGGTGGCCGGCTTGCTTTGCAAAAAGCCGAAGCCCTTGGCCAGCTCGGCCGGCACCAGGTTGCGCAGGCTCCAGTCGTTGGCCAGCATCAACAGGCGCACGCCGTCCAGCGCCTGGTCCGGGCTGGCGCCCATCGCTACATCGCCGGTGATCACCGCCAGCTCGGCCTCGAAGTCGATGCCCCAGGCCTCGGACCCGAACCAGGCGTCGTCCCGCGGGCCCTGGAAATCATCGCTGCCGCCCTGGTACATCAGCAGGTGGCTTGCAGCGTCGGCCGGCAGCTCAGCGCCGCGGGCCTGGCGCACCCGTGCCAGGTGGCTGAGGTAGGCCGAGGCGTCGGCCCACTGGTAGGCGCGTGGCAAGGGCGCCATGCACAGTCGGGGCTCGAAGGCAAACGCGTGGCGCGCCCGGCCCTGGTTGAGGGTGACGTACAGGTCCTGGAGCTGGGGTGACAGGAAGTTCCAGTCGTCCAGCACCTGCTGCAGCCGGGTGGCGGTGGCGGTGGCAAAGTGGGCCAGGGCCAGGTCGCGCGAGACGACGACCAGCTGGCCGTCGCGCGAGCCGTCCTTGTAGGTGGCGAGTTTCATGGCTTTCCGCGCTGGGCGGTGGCAGTGGCGGGCTTGGTGGCAGCATTGTCCGATGCGCCCGCTCCTGACCTCCTGCCTGCCGGCCCGCCGGCCGTCGCGCTGGCGGGTGGGCGCCGGCCTGCTGCTGGCGGTGCTGCTGCTGCACGGCCTGTTGCTGGACGGCCTGGTGCCGAGGCCACCGCCAGGCGCCGGGCGAGGGCGGGAGGCCAACCCGGTGCGGTCGGTGCAGGTGCGCACCGTGACGGCGCGGCCAGTGGCCCGGGTGCCGGACACGGACGAGGCTGTGGCTGCACTCGCGGCCGCGCGGCCCGCCGAGCCGCTGGCCGCGCGGCCCGCGGGTGTGCCGGTGCAAGCGTCACCCCGGGCGCAGCCGCCCGAACCCCCCGCGCCGCCCCTCCGGCCGCTGGTTGAGGCGCCGCCGGCTGCCGTGGCAGCGCACGTGCCGATCGCGCAGGCGCCAGTCTCCGGCGTTGCCGCACCCGAACCCTTCGCGCCGCGTCCCGCTGCATCCGACAGCGCGCCACCGGACAGCGCCGAGCCGCCGCCGGTCTACCCCACCCGCTTGCCGGCGCCCGTGCAGCTGCGCTACTCGATGCAGCTCAATGGCCAGTCCGGCGAGGCCGTGCTGGACTGGCGCCACGATGGTCAACGCTATGTGCTGGCGCTGGAGGCCCGAAGCGGGCGGCTGAAGCCGCTGGTCGAGCAGCTCAGCCAAGGCGGATTCGATGCCGCCGGCCTGGCGCCAGAGCGCTTCACCGACCAGCGGCGCGGACGCGGCCAGCGTGCCGCCAACTTCAGACGCGACATTGGCCGGATCGGCTTCTCCGGCCCGCAGATCGACTATCCGGCCTGGCCAGGCGCGCAGGACCGCTTGAGCTGGTGGGCCCAGCTGGCGGCGATCCAGGCTGAAGCTGCGTTTGCGCAGGTCGTGCCGCTGTCGGCCGTCACGCTGTTTGTGGTGGACGCCCGGGGCGCGGGCGACTGGTGGCGTTTCGTGTCGCAGGGCGATGCCGTGCTCGATACGGCCCTGGGCCGGGTGCTGACCCAGCACTGGCGGCGCGATCCTGATGCGGCCGACCGCCACGACAGCCAACGCACCGAGGTCTGGCTGGACCCCACCCGCGGCCATTGGCCGGTGCTGCTGCGCACCACCACGCTGCGCAGCGGCGACGTGTTCGAGTTGCGGCTGGCGGCCGAGCCGGGCTTGCCGCCTTGAACCGGCCGGCTGGCTTGAATCCTGCGTGCCCGTCCCCAGCTACTGACCAAGGAGAACTTCATGCAGACGCTCTACAACTCGGACAGTTTTACCGTGGTGGCCTTTGAGATGGCCGCCGTCGCCGGCAGTGGCGAAGCGCCGCGCAAGCAGGGCGGATTCGAGATCGTCGACAAGTTTGCCCAGAAGGGCATCTTCATCCACGGCGCGGTGGCTGAATCCTTCCAGCAAGGCGTGCAGGCCTTGGTGGCCAATGGCGAGCCGGACGAAGAGGCGCTGGACGACTTCATCGCCGGCTTCACGCTGTTGGCCCAGCAGCCCGTGCTGCTGCACTGAGCCGGCCGGGCCGCAAGCCCTGGGGCGATGGCGGGTCACGGTGATAGGTCAAGCACCCGGCTCCTACAATTCGGCGATGAGCCGAGCCGCCGCCTTCCAAGCCCCCGCCTATACCCGCGCAGCCCTGCTGCCGGCGCTGCTGCAGCAGCGCATCGTCATCATCGACGGCGCGATGGGCACCATGATCCAGCGCCACCGGCTGACCGAGGCCGATTTTCGCGGCGACCGTTTTGCCGACCACCCCAAGGACCTGAAGGGCAACAACGACCTGTTGCAGCTGACCCGGCCCGACGTGATCAGCGAGATTCACCGCCAGTACCTGGCGGCCGGCGCCGACATGATCGAGACCAACACCTTCGGCGCCACCAGCATCGCGCAAGAAGACTACGGTCTGGGCCACATTGCGCGTGAGTTGAACGTGGTGGCCGCCCGGCTGGCCCGCGAGGCGGCCGACGCCTACAGCACCCCGGACAAACCGCGCTTTGTGGCCGGCGCGCTGGGCCCCACACCGCGCACCGCCAGCATCAGCCCCGACGTGAATGACCCGGGCGCCCGCAACACCAGCTTCGACGAGTTACGCGCTGCCTACTTCGAGCAGGCCAGCGGCCTGCTGGAGGGCGGTTGTGATTTGTTTCTGGTCGAGACCATCTTCGACACCCTCAACGCCAAGGCCGCGATCTTTGCGTTGGACGAGTTGATGGAACAAACCGGTGAACGCCTGCCGGTGATCATCAGCGGCACCGTGACCGACGCGTCCGGCCGCATCCTGTCGGGCCAGACCGTGCCGGCGTTCTGGCATTCGGTGCGCCACGCCCGGCCGCTGGCGGTGGGCCTGAACTGCGCGCTGGGCGCGGCGGTGATGCGGCCCTACATCGAAGAGCTGGCCAAGGTGGCGGGCGACACCTTCATCAGCTGCTACCCCAATGCCGGCCTGCCCAACCCGATGTCCGAGACTGGCTTTGATGAAACGCCCGAGGTCACCGGCAGCATGCTGGCCGAGTTTGCCCAGGCCGGTTTTGTCAACATCGTCGGTGGCTGCTGCGGCACCACGCCCGAGCACATCGCCGAGATCGCGCGCCGGGTGTCGGCTTACCGGCCGCGCGGCCGCAGCGATCCGCTGTTCTCGACGCTGCAGACGGCCTGACCGCGCCCTGGCCGGCTCGCTGCGGTGGCCGTCGGCGTGATGCCTTGCGCGCAGCGGCACGGCTGCTGAGTCCACTAGACCGAGTCCAGGTCGATAGAATCCGGATTCTCCCGAGGAGCGTTGCGACGGTGGCCTGACCAGTTCAGCCCACCGCCAGGCTCGGGACGGCGTGGTGGCCCAGTCCGCCGCGCCCGGCAACGGCGCTCACCCCCGCCTGCACAGGCGCACCGGGTGAGCAGGCCGCGTCAGCGGCGGGCGCATCCGGTCCGCCTTGACCCGAGAGCCCGCCATGACCGATTCCGACCTGTCACCGTCCTCAGCGACAGACAATGTCCCCGTGCCCGCCCCGCCGCCGATGCGCCTGGCCGGCCTGGAGCCGGTGGCCATCGGCGAGCAGAGCCTGTTTGTCAACATCGGCGAGCGCACCAACGTCACCGGGTCCAAGGCCTTCGCCCGGATGATCCTGGAGGGCCGCTACGAGGACGCGCTCAGCGTCGCCCGCCAGCAGGTGGAAAACGGCGCCCAGGTGATCGACATCAACATGGACGAGGCGATGCTCGACAGCGCCGCAGCGATGGAGCGCTTTCTGAAGCTGATCGCCGGCGAGCCCGAGATCGCCCGGGTGCCGATCATGGTCGATTCATCCAAGTGGAGCGTGATCGAGACCGGCCTGAAGTGCCTGCAGGGCAAGGGCATCGTCAACTCGATCTCATTGAAAGAGGGCGAGGCCGAGTTCCGGCGCCAGGCCACACTGCTGCGGCGCTACGGCGCGGCCACCGTGGTGATGGCCTTCGACGAGCAAGGCCAGGCCGACACCTACGACCGCAAGATCCAGATCTGCGAGCGGGCCTACCGGCTGTTGGTCGACGAGATCGGCTT
>JBBRZR010000406.1:0-4663 GCA_038236495.1 Burkholderiales bacterium | reverse complement strand
GGCGCGTAGGCCGAGGCGGTCCACTGCCAGACCGCGCCCTGCAGTTGATGCAACTGCGCGGGGTGCCTGCGGGCCGCGTGCTCCCATTCGGCCTCGGTCGGCAGGCGGGCGCTTGCCCAGGCGGCGTAGGCCGCGGCCTCGTAGCCGCTGAGGTGGCAGACCGGCGCAGCCGGCGCCAGCGGTTGCAGGCCTTGCAGCGTGAACTGCTCGAAGCCATCGGTGCCGGCGCTGCACGCGGCTTTGACCGCGGCGCCGTCACGCGGCAACCAGTAGGCCGGCGCCTGCCAGCCTTGCGCCTGCACCGTGGCCCAGCCGTCGGACAGCCACAGCGCCGGTTGGCGGTAGCCGCCGTCGGCGATGAAATCGGCATAGTCGGCATTGCTGACCAGGCGCGAGGCGATGTCAAACGGCACCAGCCACTGGGTGTGGCGCGGCCGTTCGTTGTCGAAACCAAAACCGTCGCCGTCATGGCCGATGGGCACCGCGCCACCGTCCAGCGTGATCCAGCGTGGCGGGCCGGGGTCGGTGTGGGCGGGCAGGGTTTGGCCGGGCATCGACGCCGATGGGCGTGACGTGTCGGCCGCAGCCGAAGGCCGGTACGCGGGCCACAGCGGGTTGAGCGAAAACGCATGCAGGATGTCGGTCAGCATCAGCTCCTGGTGCTGCTGCTCATGCTGCAGACCGAGCTCCAGGATCGCGACCGCGGCACGCCAGGTGGCGGCATCGGCCCCGGCGATGAAGCGCCCCACCGCGGCGTCCACCTGCCCTCGGTAGTCCAGCACCTCGGCCAGCGACGGCCGGCTGAGCAGGCCGCGCTGCGGGCGCGGGTGGCGCGGGCCCAGCGATTCGTAGTACGAGTTGAACAGCGCCGCCCAGCGTGCATCCACGGGCCGGTAGCCGGGCAGGTGGGCCTGCAGCAGCAGGGTTTCGAAAAACCAGCTGGTGTGGGCCAGGTGCCACTTGGTGGGGCTGGTATCGGGCATCGACTGCAGCGCCTGGTCTTCGGCACTCAGGCCATCTGTCAGCTGCAGCGAGTGGCGGCGCACCGCGTTGAAGGCGGCTTGCCAGGCGGACCGGGGATCGTCGGTGGTCATCAGGTCGGGTTGGGGGGTTCTGCCGGGTCGGCACCCAGTATCGCAACAGCGCGCTGCCGGTGTGCAGGGACGGCGATTGCGGCCGGCCCGGCGCTTCACGCCGCCACACATCTGCTTGCGTTTGAAACCATGACGCACAACTGGCGCTTTAGCGCCCGGGCCCGGTGGTCGAAAGAACAGGTACTGCCGGTGCGCCACTCCAGGCGCGCCGACCCCACCCGAGGGCTGCCCCGTGCCGCATGACCCCCCGTTCAGCCAGACCCGGCACGAAGAGCGTGCCAACGCGGCCAGCCACGGCCTGGGCTGCCTGCTCGCCCTGGCCGCGATGCCGGTGCTGGCCGAGCAGGCGGACGCGCTGCGTCACCCGATCCGCCACCTCGGCGTCAACGTGTTCATCACGACCATGGTGCTGATGTACCTGGTGTCTGCCGTCTACCACGCACTGCCGGTGGGCGCGGCCAAACGCTGGCTGCGCAAGTGCGACCATGCGGTGATCTTCATCTTCATCGCCGGCAGCTACTCGCCGTTTGCACTGGGCCAGATCCAGCGCGGCGAGGGCTGGGGCATGTTGGCGGCGGTCTGGGGCATCGCACTGGCCGGGGTGGTGCTCAAACTGTCGGACCGCTTGCGCCACCCGGTGTTTTCCACCGCGCTGTACCTGGCCTTTGGCTGGATGGTGGTGGTGGTGGCGCAGCCGATGCTGGCCAGCCTGCCGCCGCTGGGCCTGAAGCTGCTGGTGGCGGGCGGCGTGGCCTATTCGCTGGGCAGCCTGTTCTTCTTGCTGGACCGGCGTTTGCCTTACAGCCACCTGGTCTGGCATTTGTTCGTGATCACCGGCAGCACCTGCCACTTTCTGGCGGTGCAGCAGGCGCTGACTTGAGGCGCCGACCCGGGGCACACCAACGGCTGAGGGTCGCGGCCTGATCTGGGTATCTGGCGCCGGGGCTCAGCGCCGCTCGACGATCGCCGGCACCAGGCTGATCGCCTCGCGCACCCGGTCGGCGGCGCCCGCCGCATCGGCCCGGCTGGCATACGGCCCGGCTTGCAGCCGGTGCAGGTTGCGCTCGTTGAAGATGGCCATCAGCGGCGCCAGCCAGTCGATCTCGCGCGCCACCCGTTGCTGAAAGCCCACCGCGCCGTCGCGTTGGCCAAACGCGCCCAGTTGCAGCCAGAAGCCCGGCGCCGCCTTGGCTGCGGCGCGGGCCGGCGCGTGGGTCTCCCGCGGCAACGGCGCCGCCATCCGGGCCGCCAGCGCACCCGCGTCGGGCTGGCGCACGGCGGCTGCACCGGCGGCGGCGTCGGTCGCCGCATCGGTGGCCAGCGCCAGCGCCAGCGAAGCCGCGGCGGGGCGGGGGGCCGGCGAGGCGGCCGGCACGGGGGACCGGTCCATGCTGCGCCGGCCGATCTCGGCGATGGCGTCGTCGGCCAGCCAGCCGGCGGTCTCGGGCATCAGCACCGCGCTGGCCACCGACGTGGCGGACGCGCCGTCGCCCAGGCCCGGCATCGCGGGTGCCCGCCAGGCGCCGGTGCGGATCGCCTCGTAGGTGATGCGCTCGATCTCGACCGGCGCCACCCCGCCCAGCAGGCCCAGGCGCAGCGCGGCGGTGTAGCTCAGGTCGATCACCCGGTCGCTGTGGAAGGGGCCGCGGTCGTTCACCCGCACCACCACCTCGCGGCCGTTGGCCGGGTTGCGCACCCGGGCGTAGCTGGGCAGCGGCATGGTCTTGTGCGCCGCCGTCATCGCGTACATGTTGTAGGTCTCGCCATTGGCCGTGCCCCGGCCGTGAAACTGCCGGCCGTACCACGACGCCAACCCACGCTGCACCAGCGGCGGGTCGCCCTGCAGCGGGGTATAGGCCTGACCCAGCACCTCGTAGGGCTTGTTGGGCCCTCCGACACGGATCGGCTCCAGCCGCGGCGTCGCGTCGGGCACGAGGTGCAGGTCGGGCGGCGGGTTGTCGCCCGGGCCATCGCGTCGAGAGGACGGCGCTGGCGCGGGCGGCGTAGCCTGCGCTTGGCCAGCCGGGCGCAGCGGCGGCGGGCTGGCACAGCCGGCCAGGACGGCGGCCAGCGCCACGGCGAGCGCCGCAGCCGGCCTGCGCGGGCGGGACCTGCTGCGGTGCGGCGCCGCCGCGCGTGAAAGATCAAGCGGATGAATGACCATGGCAGCCCCGATTCTGCGGGCAGGGTCTGGCCAGGTCCAACCCGTGCAATGACCCCGACTTGGGCAACCGGCAGACACCGGCCGCAGAATCCCCGCCCGATGCCGACTGCGGCACAGGCAGCCACACACCAAAGCCCACCCGGAGGAGACCCCGCATGATCCAGTTCTACTACAACCTCGCCCCCAACCCGATGAAGGTCGCGCTGTTCCTGGAGGAGGCCGGCCTGCCCTACGAGCCTGTGCCGGTGGACACCCGCAAGGGCGAGCAGCACACCACCGCCTACGCCGCCATCAACCCCAATGCCAAGTGCCCGGCGCTGGTGGACGGCGACGCCACGGTGTTCGACAGCAACGCCATCTTGCTGTACCTGGCCGAGAAGACCGGCCAGTTCCTGCCCGACGACACGCCGGCGGCACGGGGCCAGATGCTGTCCTGGATGATGTTCGTGGCCAGCGGCATCGGGCCGTATTCGGGCCAGCTGGTGCACTTCCGCAACTTTGCGCCCGAGCCCAAGGCCTACGCCGTCAACCGCTACGACTTCGAGGCCTGGCGCCACTGGGCCCTGATCGACACCCAACTCGGCCAGCACCGTTTCATGCTGGGCGACAGCTACACCCTGGTCGATATGGCGGTCTGGGGCTGGGCCCGCATCCTGCCGTTTGTGCTGGGGTCTGAGGCCTGGGACAAGCTGCCCCACATCAAGCGCTGGCTGGACGAGGTCAACGCCCGGCCGGCAGTGCAGCGGGTCGAGGCGCTGCGCACCCGCCACGCCTTCAAGGCCGAGATGGACGACGAGGCCAAGCAGGCCATGTTCCCGCAGAACGCCCGGCTGGCCACCTGAACGCCTGCTGGCCAACCGCACACCCGAGCCCCACATGATCGACCTCTACTACTGGACCACGCCCAACGGCCACAAGATCACGATGTTGCTGGAGGAGGCGGGCCTGCCCTACCGCCTGCTGCCGGTGGCGATAGGCCGGGGCGAACAGTTCAAGCCCGAGTTCTTGAAGATCTCGCCCAACAACCGCATCCCGGCCATCGTCGATCAGGCCCCCATCGACGGCGGTGCGCCGATCGCGCTGTTCGAGTCGGGCGCGATCCTGCAGTACCTGGCCGACAAGACCGGCCGCTTCATTCCGCAAGACCTGCGCGGCCGCAATCAGGTGCTGCAGTGGCTGTACTGGCAGATGGGCGGGCTGGGGCCGATGGCCGGCCAGAACCACCACTTCAGCCAGTACGCGCCCGAGCCCATCCCCTACGCCATCGAGCGCTATGTCAAGGAGACGGCGCGTCTGTACGGCGTGCTCAACAAGCAACTCGGCGAGCAGGCAGCGCTGGGCCATGACTTCATCGCCGGTGACTACTCGATTGCCGACATGGCGTGTTACCCCTGGGTCGTGCCGC
>JBBRZR010000405.1:0-4677 GCA_038236495.1 Burkholderiales bacterium | reverse complement strand
CGAGTGGATGAAGAAGTACATGCCCGACGCCAAGCTGGAGGACTCGCTGAACCTGGCCGGCTGGGCCTATGCCCAGACCTTGGAGCAGGTGCTGCGCCAGTGCGGTGACGACCTGACGCGCGACAACATCCTGCGCCAGGCGACCAACCTGAAGAACTACCGCAACCCGGCGCTGCTGCCGGGGTCGTTGATCAACACCAGCCCCAGCGACTACCGGGTGATCAGGGCCATGAAGCTGCAACGCTTCAACGGCAAGGTCTGGGACTTGATCTGAGCCGGACGGCGCCCGCTTTCAAGAACACTTTTTCAAGGATGTTTGCATGTACCCACCCTTCGATCTGACCGGCCGGGGCGTGATCGTCACCGGCGGTAACGGTGGCATCGGCTATGGCATGGCGCGTGCATTGCTGGCGGCCGGCGCGTCGGTGGCGGTCTGGGGCTCGAACCCGGACAAGACAGCGCGCGCCAAGGCCACGTTGGCCGAGGAGTGCGGCGACGCATCACGGGTGCACGCTTTTGTCTGCGACGTCGGCGACGAGGCGCAGATCGACAGCACTTTTGCCGCCTCGGTCGCGGCGCTGGGCCAGGTGCAGGCCTGTTTTGCCAATGCCGGCGTGGGCGGCAAGGGCACGCTGATGGTGGACATGAGCCTGGACGAGTTCCGCCGGGTGCAGCGCATCAACGTCGAGGGTGTGTTCCTGACCTTTCGCGCGGCAGCGCGCCACATGGCCGCGCACGGCCAGGGCGGCTCGCTGGTGGCCACCGCCAGCACCGCGGCGCTGGAGGGCGCAGCGCGTGCCAGCCACTACGGCGCGTCCAAGGGCGCGGTGACGGCGTATGTGCGGGCGCTGGCGGTGGAGCTGGCGCGCCAGCAGATCCGGGTCAACTCGATCCTGCCGGGCTGGATCGTCACCGACATGACCGAGCGCTCGGTCAACAACCCCAAGTTTGCCGACGCGGTGCTGCCGCGCATCCCGGCGCGGCGCTGGGGCCAGATCGACGACTTTGGCGGCATCGCGGTCTACCTGGCCAGCGACGCCTCCACCTACACCACGGGCGAGCAGTTCACGATCGACGGCGGCTACACCAAGTTCTGAGCCGGGTTGTGCTGCCTTACCTGATCCCGAACCCGAACCCGACAATGACCGAACCAGGCGTGATGGCATGAGAGCCGTGACGTGCAAGGCCTACGGGCCGCCCGAAAGCCTGGTGGTCGAAGACCGGCCCCCGCGCGCCGTCGGGCCCGGCCAGGTGCGGGTGGCGGTGCACGCCTGCGGCGTTAACTTTCCCGACACGCTGATCATCCAGGGCACTTACCAGTTCAAGCCCGAGCTGCCGTTTTCACCCGGTGGCGAGGTGGCCGGCGTGGTCGAGGCGCTGGGCGAGGGCGTGACAGGCTGCGCCGTGGGTGACCGGGTCATCGCTACCCACACCTGGGGCGGCTACGCCGAAGAGATGGTGACCGAGGCCGCCCGCCTGATCCCCATGCCGCCGGACATGGACTTCAACACCGCTGCGGCCTTCACGTTGACCTACGGCACCTCGCACCATGCGCTCAAGGACCGGGCGCAGATCCAGCCGGGCGAAACCCTGCTGGTGCTGGGCGCGGCCGGCGGCGTCGGGCTGGCGGCGGTGGAGTTGGGCAAGGCGATGGGCGCCCGGGTGATCGCCGCCGCGTCCAGCGACGAGAAGCTGGCGCTGTGCGTGGCGCACGGCGCGGATGAGGCCATCAACTACAGCCGCGACGACCTGCGTGCCCGCATCAAGGCACTGACCGATGGCCGTGGGGTGGACGTGGTGTACGACCCGGTGGGCGGTGACTTCAGCGAGCCGGCGCTGCGCAGCATGGCCTGGAACGGGCGTTTTCTGGTGGTAGGTTTTGCCGCCGGCCGCATCCCGAGCGTGCCGCTGAACCTGCCGCTGCTCAAAGGATGCTCGATCGTGGGCGTGTTCTGGGGCGCCTTCACCCGCCATTCGCCACAGCGCAACGCGGCCAATCTGCAAGAGCTGATGGCCTGGTTTGCAGAAGGCAAGCTAAAACCCCATGTCTCGGCGGTGTACCCGCTGGCGCGCGCCGCCGATGCGCTGAACGACTTGATCCACCGCCGGGTGCAGGGCAAGGCGGTGCTGGTGACGGGGCGCTAACGCGGGGCCGCGGCGGGCCGCCTCTGTGGGTCGACAGCGGCCCGGCAGTGACTCGGCAATGACCCGGCAATGACCCGGCAGCCGCCCGGTATCTGCCCGGTACCTGCCCGGCACCGCCCCGGCTATTCCGCCTTGATGTTCAGCCGCTTGATCAGCTCACCCCAGCTGCGCTGCTGCGCCAGTGTGCTGGCACGCAACTCGGCCGGCGTGCTGGACTTGGCCTCGTTGCCGATCTTGCGCATGGCCTCGCCAAAGCTGGCGGACTGGGCGATCTTGCGCACGGCGGCATCGAGCTTGTCGATCACCGGCTTGGGCGTGCCCACCGGCGCAAACACGCCGTACCAGGTGTCGCCCACCACGCCGGGGTAGCCCAGCTCGCGGAAGGTCGGCACCTCGGGCATCAGCGGCTGGCGCTCGGCGCTCAGCACCGCCAGCGCCCGGTACTGGCCGGCGGCAACGTTGGGCAGTGCGCTGGTCAGGGCCTCGACGTTGGAGTCGATCACGCCGCCGATCATGTCCATCGTCGCCGGCGCTGCGCCCTTGTAGTGCACCTGGGTCAGCTTGACGCCCAGCCCGGTGGCGATCAGCTCACCCAGCAGGTGCACCATGCTGCCCTGGCCGTTGGTGGCGTTGTTGATCTTGCCCGGGTTGGCCTTGGCATAGACGACAAACTCCTTGACCGTCCTGGCCGGGAAGTCCTTCTTCACGACAAAGGCAAAGGGCACGGTGCAGACCAGGCCCACCGGCTCGAAGTCGTCGAGCTTGTAGAGCAGCTTGTCGTTGAGGTTGGGGATTACCGTGAAGGTGGTGCCGGCCGCCAGCAGCAAGGTGTAGCCGTCCTTGGGTGCGCGCGCGACAAAGGTGGCGCCGATGGCAGTGGCGGCGCCGGCCTTGTTCTCGACCACAAAGGTCTGGCCCAACTCCTCGCGCAGTCGCTGCGCCAGCAGGCGGCCCACCACGTCGCTGGTGCCGCCGGGCGGGTAGGGCACCACCAGCGACACCGGTTTGGCGGGCCAGCTGTCTTGCGCCAGGGCGAGCACCGGCCAGGCGGCCAGGCTGACCAGCCCCGCGCAGCCCAGGGCGAATGAGGTGACCCAGCTCGGCAATCGGTGGCTCAAGGGCGTCTCCAGTGCGGGTGCGGCAGCAAATCCGGCGCACCGGGTCGGCAGGGCGCTGCGGCGTGGGCCGGTTGCGGTCAACGCGGCTGCATGCGCAGCGCGCCGTCGAGCCGGATGGTCTCGCCATTGAGCATGGCGTTGTCCAGGATGTGCAGCGCCAGCGCCGCAAATTCGTCTGCCTGCCCCAGCCGCGGCGGGTGCGGCACCGCCGCGCCCAACGATGCGCGCACGTTGTCGGGCAGGCGCGCCAGCAGCGGCGTCTCGAAGATGCCCGGCGCGATGGTGCAGACCCGGATGCAACGCTGCGCCAGATCGCGCGCCGCCACCAGCGTCATGCCGACGATGCCGGCCTTGCTGGACGCGTAGGGGATCTGGCCGATCTGGCCCTCGTAGGCGGCGATCGACGCCGTCAGCACGCAGGCGCCCCGGTCGCCGCCCTCGGGCTCGTTGCGGGCCATGCAGGCAGCGGCCAGCCGCAGCGTGTTGAAGGTGCCGATCAAATTGACCCGGATGATGGCCTCGAAGTCTTGCAGCGAGCCAGGCTTGCCGTCGCGGTCCAGCAAGCGCAGCGGGCCACCGCGCCCGGCGCAGTGCACCAGGGCGCGCACCGGCCCCAAGGTGGCGGCCAGGGCAAACACCGCCGTCATCTGCCCGCCGTCGGCCACATCGGCCGCCACAAAGTGCACCTTGTTTCCCAATCCGGCCGCCACCTCGGCGCCCTTGGAGCTGGGCAGGTCGGCGATCACGACGGTCATGCCCTGAGCCACCAGGCGCTTGACCGTGGCCAGGCCCAGGCCCGACGCGCCGCCGGTGACGACGCCCACGCTGTTGCTGTAGTTCATGACGGGATTCCTTGCGCGGTCGCCGATCGGACCAACGCCATGATCCCGCGCGCGCCCCCGCCGTACCCGTCGCCTCTGCGACGCGGCCCGACGGTGCTTGACGCCGTCCTGGCTGGCCGCCGTGCCGGCCCGTCCCCTAAAATCCACCGTTGTCCCGAACCTGCGTTGCCGAGGCCCGGTCAGCCAGCACCCGCGCGCAGCACAGGCCGGGCATCACCGCAACACCAGGGAGCATCCGCGATGGGCGCGCAGTGGAAAGCAAAGCACAAGGACCTGGCGGCCAACGCCAAGGGCAGGCTGTTTGGCAAGCTGGCCAAGGACATCATGATCGCCGCCCGCCACGGCGCCGACCCGGCGGCCAACTCGCGGCTGCGGCTGGTGGTCGAGCAGGCGCGCAAGGTCTCGATGCCCAAGGAGACGCTGGAGCGCGCGATCAAAAAGGGCGCGGGGCTGACCGGCGAGGCGGTGCACTTCGAGCATGCGCTGTACGAGGGCTTTGCGCCGCACCGCGTGCCGGTGATGGTCGAGTGCCTGACCGACAACGTCAACCGCGCCGCGTCCGAGATGCGGGT
>JBBRZR010000404.1:0-4700 GCA_038236495.1 Burkholderiales bacterium | reverse complement strand
CGGGTCAAGGCGCTGATGCAGCACCCCGACTTCTCGCTGAAGAACCCGAACCGCGCGCGCAGCCTGCTGGCCGGTTTTTGCCGCGAGAACCCGGCCGCCTTCCACCGCAGCGACGCGGCCGGCTATGTGTTCTGGGCCGACCGGGTGCTGGAGCTGGACGCGCTCAACCCGCAACTCGCCGCCCGCCTGGCGCGCAGCATGGACCGCTGGAGCGTGCTGGCCGAACCCTGGCGCAGCGCGGCCCGCGAAGCCGTGGGCCGCGTCGCCGCCTACGCCAAATTGAGCGACGACGTGCGCGAGATCGTCACCAAGTCGCTGGAGAAATAAAGCCATGAAACGCATCAGCCTGACCCAGTACCTGGTCGAACAACAGCGCGACCGGGGCCAGATCCCACCGCCGCTGCGCCTGCTGATCGAGACCGTGGCCCGGGCCTGCAAGCACATCGCGATCGCGGTCAACAAGGGCGAGCTGGGCGATGTGCTGGGCTCGGCCGATACCGAAAACGTGCAGGGCGAGGTGCAGAAGAAGCTGGATGTGATCGCCAACGAGGTGCTGATCGAGGCCAATGTCTGGGGCGGCCATCTGGCCGCGATGGCCAGCGAGGAGATGGACACCATCCACGTCGTGCCCGACCGCTATCCCCAGGGCGAGTACCTGCTGCTGTTCGACCCGCTGGACGGCAGCAGCAACATCGACGTCAACGTGTCGATCGGCACCATTTTCTCGGTGCTGCGCAAGGTGGGCCACCACCGCGGTGTCAGCGAAGAAGACTTTTTGCAGCCCGGCCGCGCCCAGGCTGCCGCCGGTTATTGCGTCTTTGGCCCGCAGACCACGCTGATGCTGACGGTGGGCGACGGCGTGGTGATGTTCACGCTGGACCGCGAGACCGGCTCCTGGGTGCTGACCCACCGCGGCCTCGCGATTGCACCCGACACCCAGGAGTTTGCGATCAACATGTCGAACATGCGGCACTGGGCACCGCCGGTGCGCCGCTACATCGACGAATGCCTGGCCGGCAAGCAGGGTGTGCGCGGCAAGGACTTCAACATGCGCTGGGTCGCCAGCATGGTGGCCGACGTACACCGCATCATGAGCCGCGGCGGTGTGTTCCTCTACCCCTGGGACCAGCGTGAGCCGACCAAGCCCGGCAAACTGCGTCTGATGTACGAGGCCAACCCGATGGCGTTTCTGGTGGAGCAGGCCGGCGGTGCGGCCACCAACGGCCAGCAGCGCATCATGGACATCCTGCCCACCACGCTGCATGAGCGGGTCAGCGTGATCCTGGGGTCGAAACACGAGGTGGAGCGTGCCACCGCGTACCACGCTGCCGAGGCCGCCTCCACCCCAGGGTGATGCGCGGGCGGCGCAGCGCCGCCGGCACCCGGCACCCGGCACCCGGCAGCCGGCACCGTGCGCCAGCGCCGGCTCAGACCTGGCCAGTGACCTCTGAGCCGATGCCGCGGTAGCCCACGTAAGCGCAAGACGCGCTGAATATCGGCTCACCGCTGACCCTGAACTGCTGCATCGAGCCATCGGCGTTGACACGGCTGAACCCAAAGTCCAAGAAGGGCTGGCGGGCGGCAATGGCGGCTTGCAGGGCTTGGCGCTCGTCTTCATTCCAGCCGCCGCCACCGGCGTCGCCGGTGCCCGGCCCCAGAAAGTCGGTGACCCGCAGCCCCAGCATCTCCTGCACCGGACCGGACACCTGGGTAAAGCTGCCGCTGCCGTTTTGCTCCCAGTACCAGTCGGCCGCCAGCTCGGTCAGGCTGCGGAACCTGGCCTCGCTTTCACGCAACTCGGCAGTGCGCTCGGCCACCCGCCTTTCCAGCTCGGCGTTCTGGCCAGCCAGCGCTTTGTAGAGCATCCGTACCTCCAGCATGTTGCGGATCCGCGTCTTGACCTCCAGCAGATCAAACGGCTTGCTGATGAAGTCCTTGGCGCCGGCTTGCAGTGCACGCAGCTTGTGGCCCGGCTGGGCGGTGAGCACGATCACCGGCAGGTAGGGATCGACCGGATCGGCCTTGAGGCCGTCGATCACCGCAAAACCGTCCATGCCCGGCATCTGCAGGTCCAGCAAGATCAGGTCGAACCGGCCCGCGCTGTGCAAGGCACAGACCTCCGCCGGGTTCATGGTGGCGCTCACCTGGGTGTAGCCGCTCTCGGTCAGCAGGCGCTCCAGCAGTTGTACGTTGGCGCGCTGGTCATCGACGATCAGGATGCGCGCGCCCAGCATGTCGTCTTCAAGGGGGGTCATGCGGGCAGCTCCGGAAAATCGTGGGAAAAGGCAGGCGCGGTGGCGCCGCTGCCCAGCGTCAAGCGGTCCACTTTGGCAACAGCGGATGTCGCCAACGCCAAGTCCAGCGTATCCATGAACTCGGTGACCTTGAGCGGCTTGGTGAGGTAACGAAAGAATCCAGCCTCCAGGCCTTTTTCAATATCGCGCGGCATCGCGTTGGCGCTGAGCGCCACCACCGGGATGCCGGCGGTCTCGGGATACAACGCCAGGATAGACATCGCCTGGATGCCGCTGATGCCGGGCAGGTTGATGTCCATCAGGATCACATCGGGCTGGGCGGCGCGTGCGATCTCGATGCCGCTGTTGCCGTCACGCGCCGTGAGCAGGCGCAAATCCGGGCGGCGCGCCAGCAGCTTTTCAACCAGCATCAGGTTGGCGGGGTTGTCTTCGACGCACAGCACCGTGCGCACCGAGGCGTTGGCCAGCAGCATCGGCGCTGGCGTTGCCGGTGGTTCGAAGGCCGCATCGATGGCGCTGGGCATCTGCGCGCTGTCAAGCTCGATCCAGAACACGCTGCCCACGCCAACGGTGCTGTCGGCGCCAATCTCACCGCCCATCAACTCGACCAGGCGCTTGCTGACCACCAGGCCGATGCCCGTGCCCTCCTCCACGCCCGCCTCCTGGCCCAGCCGGTTGAAGGGCTGGAACAGTTGCGCAAGCTTGTCGGCCGACAGCCCTTCGCCGGTGTCTTGAAAGCTGATCCGGGTGCGACCACCGGGCGCGACGGCGCAGCGGACCTCGACCCGGCCGCGCACCCGGTTGTACTTGATCGCGTTTGACAGCAGGTTGATGAAGACCTGCTTGACCCGGGTGCGGTCGGCGCTGATGAAGGCGCCTGTCTGCAGGCGTGGAAACTCGACCCGAATACCGCCAGCCTGGGCTTGCGGCTCGATCATCGCGTGGCAGTCGTTGAGTACCTCGTCCAGCGACAGCGCCTCCAGTGACAGCGACAGCTTGCCCGACTCGATCAGTGCCAGGTCAAGGATCTCGTTGATCAACTCCAGCAGGTACCAGCCGGCCTGCAGGATCTGGTCGATGCTGTCCTTCTGGACCCGCGTGGGTGCTGGCGTGCCCGATTCCATCAGCTGGGCAAAACCGAGGATCGCGTTGAGCGGCGACCGCAACTCGTGGCTCATGCTGGACAGAAAATCCGACTTGGCCTGGTTGGCCTTCTCTGCCGCAAACCGGGCGGCCTCGAGCGCGGTGTTGGTCTCTTGCAGCGCCTGGTCCAGCCGGCGCCGCTCGGTCACATCGCGCGCAGCGGCAAACACACCCTGCAGGTTGCGGTCCCGGTCGTAGAAGGTGGTGGCGTTGTAGGACACCACGGTCTCTTTGCCATCGCGGGCGCGTGCAGTCAACTCGTAGTTGGTGACCTTCTTTTCCAGCAGCACACGCTTGATGCCGGCCTCGGCGCGCTGGGGGTCGGTGAAGCAGCTCTTGAACGGCGCACCGATCAACTCATCGCGGGTGCAGCCGGTCAGCGCCTCCATCTGTTTGTTGACGTCGGTGATGATGCCCGACGAGTCGGTGGTGATCAGCGCGTCGATGTTGGATTCGATCAGCGAGCGGGTGTAAAACTGCTGGTCACGCAGCCGCTGATCGAGCTTTTGCTGTTCCGCCTCGACCTGCTTGCGTGCGGTGTTGTCGGTACCGATCAGCAGGTAGCCGATCACAGCCTGCTCGGCGTCGCGCAACGCCGTGACCGACACCACCGCCGGAAAGCGCGTGCCGTCCTTCCGGATGTAGGTCAGCTCGTAGATGTCCTCGATGCCGCGCGAGGCCTTGAACACCAGCGCCTCGAAGCCGGGGGTGATCGGCGTGGCCAGCTCGGAGCTCAAGGTCTTGGCGCGCGCGATCAACTCGGCAGGGTCTGAGATATCAGCCGGCGTGACCTTGTTCACCACATCAACAGCGGCATAGCCCAGCATGCGCTCGGCGCCAATGTTGAAGATCTGGATAACGCCCTTCTCGTCGGTGGCGATGCTGGAGAAGTTGGCGCTGTTGAGGATCGCGTTCTGTAGCGCGCCGGTCTTGAGCAAGGCTTCCTGGCGCTGCAACTCGCTGATGCCGTCGACGCGTTCGGGGTCGTTGCTGGAGGCGGTGTCGAGAAAGTTTGGGGCGGCGGTGTCGATCAGGGCAGTCTCCATCGGATACGCCGGCGGCCCGGCGGGAAACTGCACTTGTCGGGGCGACACCACAGGCGATCAGCCAAGCAGGCCAAACGGGCGCCAGTCTGCAGACCCGGGTCAACATCATGCTCGCAGACCGATTGTCCGCCGTCTGTGCGATGGCCCACTTAGCGCCTGCCGTCGCGACCACCCGGCTTAAGGCCAGGCGATGCAGAAATCCAGGCTACAATTCTGGGTTGTTGCCGGTGTAGCTCAGTTGGTAGAGCAGCGCATT
>JBBRZR010000403.1:0-4712 GCA_038236495.1 Burkholderiales bacterium | reverse complement strand
TTGCAGGTACAGCGTGCGCCGGCTGCCCGCGCTGTCGCGGAACGAGGCCGGGCAGCGCGCTGTCAGCTCGCAGCCGCCCACCCGAAAGTTCACCAGCGTTTCCGCGCCCAGCGGCTCGAGCAATTGCACCTCGGCATCCAAGGCGGCGCTGTCGTCGCTGAGGCGCTGCAGGCTGAGGTTTTCGGGCCGCACGCCGAACTTCAGCGCCGCTACATCCGCCGCACGCGCAGCCAGCGCCGCCGGCAAGCCAAAGCGCACACCACCCAGGTCCAACGTGTCGGGCGCAACCAAGGTGGCGGGCACCAGGTTCATCGGCGGTGCGCCGGTAAAGCCGGCAACAAACAGCGCCGCCGGGCGGTTGTAGATCGCGTCCGGCGTGTCGTATTGCATCAGCCGGCCGGCCGACAGCACGGCAATGCGGTCGGCCAAGGTCATCGCCTCGACCTGGTCGTGGGTGACGTAGATGATGGTGGCGCCCAGCCGCTGGTGCAGGCGCTTGATCTCGACCCGCATCTCGTGGCGCAGCTGGGCGTCCAGGTTGGACAGCGGCTCGTCGAACAAAAACACCTTGGGCTGGCGCACGATGGCCCGGCCTATCGCCACCCGCTGCCGCTGGCCGCCCGACAGCGCCGCCGGCCGCCGGTCGAGCAGGTGGTCGATGTGCAGCAACTTGGCGGCGTCCATCACCCGGCGCTGGATGTCGGCCTCGGGCGTTGCGCGCAGCCGCAGGCCAAAGGCCATGTTCTCGAACAAGGTCTTGTGCGGGTACAGCGCGTAGTCCTGGAACACCATCGCGATGTCGCGGTGGCGTGGTGGCAGGGCGTTGACCACCTGGCCATCAATCGCCACCGTGCCGCCGGTGATCGGCTCCAGGCCCGCAATCATGCGCAGCAAGGTGCTCTTGCCGCAGCCCGACGGTCCGACAAAAACGACAAACTCGCCATGCCGTATCTGCAAGTCCACGCCGTGGATGACGGTCGTCTTGGCGTCGTAGCGCTTGACGACGCCGGCAAGCTCGACGGCAGCCATTCAATAGCCGGTAGATGAGCCGGGCGTGGTGGGCGCGCTGGAGGTGTTGGAGGCTTGCGCGCCGGACACCGCCTGCGCCCGCATCGCCGCTGATGCGGCTTTGGCCGCGCCCATCAACAGCCCCAGGTCGGACGCGATCGCCAGAAAATCAAAACCCATCGCCCGGTAGGACGCCACCACCTCGGCCGTGCCGCCGACGATGCCCACCGGCTTGCCCAGCGCATGGCAGCGTTTGACCGCATCGGCCAGCACCGCCATTACCGCCGGATGGGTCAACTCCCCGACATGGCCCATCGCCGCCGACAAATCGGCCGGACCGAGGAAGATTGCGTCCACGCCCTCGACCGAGGCGATGGCCTCCAACTCGGCCACCGCTTGCGGCGTTTCCAGCTGCAGGATCACACACATACCAGCGTTGGCGGTGGTCAGGTAGTTGGGCGTGGTGCCAAAGCGTGAGCCCCGGCTCATGCCCGCCATGCCGCGGATGCCCTGCGGCGGGTAGCGGGTGGCAGCCACCGCGCGGCGGGCTTCATCGCCGTTTTGCACAAACGGCACCAGCAGCGTGGTGGCCCCGGCATCCAGCACCCGTTTGATGGTGACGGTGTCGTTCCAGGGCACCCGCAGCACCGGCAACATCGGCGTGCCGGCCACCGCCTGCAGCACCTGCACCACCGCGCCCAGGTCCAGCGGTGAGTGCTCCATATCGACCACCGCCCAGTCGAACCCGGCCAGGCCGATGGCCTCGGCCACGATCGGGCTGGCGGACATCACCCAGGTGCCCACGGGCACGTGGGTCGCGGCGTTATTCAGCAGTTGCTTGAACGGGTTCATCGCGGGGCTCTCGGGGAGGCGATCAGAAGTCGTAGCGCAGGTTGACACCGTAATAGCGCTGGTCATCCCGCGGCACCGCCCGGTTGACAAAGGTGCCGCCGCGTCCCAGGAACGAGGCATACGACTTGTCGGTCAGGTTCTTGACCAAAAACGACACCCGCCAGCCGGCCGGGCTGCTCAGCGAGGCGGTGGCGTTCCAGATGCCGTAGGCCGGCTGGATGGTGTCGGCGAACTGGCCGATGTCGTACTGCACCTCGCTCTGCCAGGTGTAGTCGGTGCCAAACTCCACACCCATGCCATTGGCCAGGTTGAACCGGTAGGCACCCTGCATCGACGCCTTCCAGTCGGGCGAGTACGGCAGCGGCTTGCCGTTGACCTGGCAACTGGCCGCCGCGCCCGCCGGGCAGTTGAAGTTGTCGATCCGGGCCTGGATGTTGGCCAGCGCACCCGATACCGTCAGCCCGGTCATCGGCCTGGCGACAAAATCGATCTCGACGCCCTTGGTGGACACATCACCGGCGTTGATCAAGCGGGTCACCACCGCGCCTGAGACCAGGTCGAAGAAGTTGGCCTGGTAGTTCTGGTATTTGGTCGAGAACACGGCCACGTTCAAGCGCAGCTTGTTGTCCAGCAGGGTGGACTTCAAGCCCAGCTCGTAAGAGTCAGAGGTTTCAGGCGCAATCGCGAGCGTGTCGCGGTTCAGCATGTTGAAAAACACGTTGAAGGCCGGGCCCTTGTAGCCCTTGGAATAGGTGGCATAGCCGCTGACATTGGGCGCAAAGTCGTACTGCGGCCCGATGCGCACCGTGCTGCCGTTGGCGCTGGTGCTGCCGCTGTTGGCCACCGCCGGCTGCACACCCGGGAAGGCCGCCGCCTGGGTGGACACACGCGAATGCCGGAACTCGAGATCGTCCTTGGTGTAGCGCAGGCCCAGCACGCCGCGCAGCGCCGACGTGAAGCGCATCGTGCCCTCGCCGAACACGGCGTAGCTGTTGGTCTCGGTACCGTAGTCGGCCACGCCGTTGTCGTCCTGGTTGGCACCGGCGATGATGCGGCGCACATCGCGCCGGTAGACCTCGTCGTTCTTGCTGTTGAGCAAAAACAGGCCCGCCACGTAGTCGACGGTTTCGCCGCCGGGCGACGCGATGCGCAGCTCCTGCGTGGCTTGTTTGAACTTCAAGGTGCCGGTGTCGTGCGACTGCGGGAAGGCGGCGGTGGGGGCCGACAGCCGGTCGCCGTCCTGGAACTGGTTGTTGTCCCAGGTGCGGTAGGCGGTGATCGAGGTCAGGGTGCGGCCGCTGCCCAGCTTCCAGTCCAGCGTCAGCGATCCCCCGGCATTGGTGTCGTTGACATGGGTCTTGAAATTGCTGTTGATCTGGCGGTTTTCCAGGCTGGCCACCACCGGCGACAGGGCAGCGGCAAAGGCCGGGTTGTTGGTCACCGCACCGCTCGGGAAGGCCACTGTGCTGGTGGCCGTTATCACGCCAGTGGGCACCGTGTCGGACGACTTCAGGTAGTCGGCACCCAGCGTGACCTTGAGCGCGCTGGTGGCATCGAACTCCAGCCGGCCGCGCAGGCCCTTCTTGTCGTAGCCGTTGACATCTTCACCGTTGAAGACGTTTTTGACGTTGCCGTCGTACTTGCCGACCAGGGCCGTGACCGAGCCGCGCGCGCCACCCGGCGACAGCTCGCCCGAGATGCCACCGCGCAGCCGCATCTCATTGCCGCTGAAGTAGGAGATATCGACAAAACGCTCCAGCGATTTGCTGGGCGCCTTGGTGATGATGCTGACCACGCCGGCCGAGGCATTGCGGCCGAACAGCGTGCCCTGCGGGCCTCGCAGCACCTCGATGCGGTCGACATCGAGCAGGTCGATCGTGGCCTGCCCCGGCCGCGCCAGCACCACACCGTCCACCACCGTCGATACCGTAGGCTCGACACCTGGCGAGGTCGAGATCGTGCCCACGCCGCGGATGAACAAGGTGGTGTCCTTGTTCGAGGCGTTGGTGCGAAAGTTGACGCTGGGCACCTGGCTGGCCACCGCGCCCAGGGTGTTGCGGTTGGCGCGCTCCAGGTCGTCGCCGCCGATCACCGACACAGCGACCGGCACCTTCTGCAGCGGCTCGGCGCGGCGGGTGGCGGTGACGGTGACTTCTTGCACCGTGCCGTCATCGGGCTTGGCCGCGGTGGTGGATTGCTGGGCCTGGGCCAGGCTGGCCACCGAGGCCAGCATGGCAAGCGTCAGGGCATGGAGGCGAAAGGGCGTGTGAAACATGTCTGTCTCCTGAGTTGGATGCAAGCAAGCTGGCCGGTCTCGGTGGACCGGTCCCTGGGGTTCAATCAAAGTCCGAACAAGGTGATGCGCTGCACAGCGGGGGCCTCGCGCAGCCGGCGTTTTTAGAAAATCACGGGCTCGGGCGATGTCGCCGGCCCCTGCAAGAAATCAAAATCACAGCCCTCATGGGCCTGGGTCACATGCTCTTGGTACAGCCGGGTGTAGCCGCGGGTGACCGGGCGCGGCGGTGGCTGCCAGACCGCACGGCGGCGGGCCAGCTCGGTGTCATCGACATGCAGCGTCAGTGTGCGGGCGTCGAGGTCCAGCGCGATCAGGTCGCCGTTTTGCACCAGCGCCAGCGGGCCACCCACCGCCGCCTCGGGGCAGATATGCAGCACGCAGCTGCCATAGTGAGTGCCGCTCATGCGCGCATCCGACAGGCGCAGCATGTCGCGTACGCCCAGCGCCAGCAGTTTTTTGGGGATCGGCAGGTTGCCCCACTCGGGCATGCCCGGCGCGCCCACCGGGCCGGCGTTGCGCAGCACCAGCACGGTGTCTTCGTCCACGTCGAGCGCGG
>JBBRZR010000402.1:0-4717 GCA_038236495.1 Burkholderiales bacterium | reverse complement strand
GCCGATCACGGGGATGGCGTGCGGGTCGAGGATGCGGGGCGGCTGGGCGGTCATCAGAGGGGATTCTGAGGAGGGATTGAAAAAGCCGCCCGGGGGCGGCTTTTGAATCAAGGCAGTTTGTGACGTGCAGAGTGCCGAGCTTTTGCGCCAAGCCGACTTTCAGCCGGCTCGTCGCGTCCGTTGCCCGTCGTGCTGCGCACGACGCCGCGCGTACCGCGCTGGCTGAGCTGCGCTCAGCCCAACTTCTGCGGCTGGCGCCGCGTCCGCTCTTCATCACGCTGCGCGCGATGCGGCGCGCGCGCGCCGGGCTGAGCCCTGCTCAGCCCAACTTCTCTTTAATCCGCGCCGACTTGCCTGAGCGTTCACGCAGGTAGTACAGCTTGGCGCGGCGCACGTCGCCGCGGCGCTTGACTTCGATCGACGCGATCAGCGGGCTGTAGAGCTGGAAGGTGCGCTCGACACCTTCGCCGTTGGAGATCTTGCGCACGATGAAGCTGCTGTTCAGGCTGCGGTTGCGCTTGGCAATCACGACGCCTTCATAGGCCTGCAGCCGCTTGCGCGTGCCCTCGACAACATTCACGCTGACGATCACCGTGTCGCCGGGGGCAAACGTCGGGATGGTCTTGTTCAGGCGAGCAATTTCTTCTTGCTCGAGGATGCGGATCATGTCCACTGGGTTTCTCCTGGTGCGATCTTGCCGGCGCTCGAAACTGGCCCGGTAGAGGATCGAAAAGCCTTTGATTATAGCGTGCTTTGCGCAGGCGCCTGGGGCCGCAGGCCGCGCAGCGTCTTTTCGTCCTGCACCGAGAGCCGCCCTGCGGCGCGTGCGGCGGCGATCAGGTCGGGCCGTCGCGCTGCTGTCAGCCGCAACGACTGGTCGCGGCGCCAGCGCTCGATCTGGGCGTGGTGGCCGCTCATCAACACCGGCGGCACCAGCAGTGGCCCGTCGGGCGTGTCCAGCACTTCGGGCCGGCTGTAGTGCGGGCAGTCGAGCAGGCCGTCCGCCGAAAAACTGTCCTGCTGGTGCGACTCGGGCGTGAGCACGCCGGGTTGCAGCCGGGCCACCGCATCCAGCAACGCCAACGTCGGCAACTCGCCGCCCGACAGCACAAAATCGCCCAGGCTGATGTCCAGCGTGACCCGGCGGTCGATGAATCGCTGGTCGATGCCCTCGTAGCGGCCGCACAGCAACACAGCACCCTCGCCTGCTGAAATCTGGCGCACCAGCGCCTGCGTCAGCGGTGTGCCGGTCGGGCTGAAGTGGATCACCGGCACGGTGGGGCTTGCGGACGCGGATTTGCCGTCGGCAAGCTCGGCTGCATCGGGGACGGCGGCCGGCAAGCGGTCGGCCCACACGGTGGCCAGTGCCCGCTCCAGCGGCTCGGCCAGCATCACCATGCCCGGTCCGCCGCCGTACGGACGGTCGTCGACCCGGCGGTAGTTGTCCTCGGCAAAATCGCGCAGCGGCCACAGGCGCACATCAACCTGGCGCGACTCGAAGGCCCGCCGGGTGATGCCCTGTGACAGGTGCGGGCCGAACAGCTCAGGAAACAGCGTGATGACGTCGAAGCGCATCGCGATTGCAGTCAGTAGTCCAGGCCCCAGTCGACGGTGATGCGTCGCTCAGCCAGGCTGACGTCATCGATGAAGGCAGCGACAAACGGGATCAGACGCTCGCTGTCTTCGAGCGAGGCCTCAGGCGCGGCGCCCGGCCGACCCACCCGCAGCACGCTGTGTGCGCCGGTGTCGATCAGGCCGATGACGGTGCCCAGCGGCTCCGCCTGGCGGTTGACCACCTCCAGGCCGATCAGGTCGATCCAGTAGTACTCACCATTGCCGGCGGTCGGGAAACTGGACCGGGCGATGAACACCCGTGCGCCCTGCATGGCCTCGGCTGCGTTGCGGTCGGGCAGCTCCTGGGCGATGGCGACCACGCTGTCGCCTTGCGCCTTGCTGCTGGTGATGCGCAGCACAGCGGGGAAACGGGTGACACCGGCCTTGGCGCCCAGGATGCTCTCCGGCGGCTGGATGAACCAGCGCCGCGACGAGAACAGGGCTTCAGGATCGCTGGAAAACGGTTTGACCCGTATCCCGCCCTTGATACCCCATGCGCCCAGCACCCGACCGACCTCGATCGCATCGCCTGGAAACGCGCCATCGTCCGCCTCAGCCACCGACGCGCCAGCCCCGATACGGGCAACCGGTGCCGCCGGCGTCATGTCAGCTGACGGCACCGTAGACCCCGATCGGGCAGCGGGCGCCGAGATCAGGCAGCCGCGGGGGCTGCCGGCGCGACCTGCGCCTTGGCGGCATCGCCGACCAGACGCTTGACGGTGGGCGACAGTTGCGCGCCCACACCTTGCCAGTAGCCGACGCGGTCGAGGGCGACGCGCAGCGGCTGCTCAGCGCCCGAGGCCATCGGGTTGTAAAAGCCCAGCCGCTCGAGGTAACGGCCGTCGCGGCGCTCGCGCGAGTCGGCCACGACGATGTTGTAAAACGGGCGCTTCTTGGCGCCGCCACGAGCCAGACGGATAACGACCATGATGATTTTCCAGAAATTCGTAGGTGACAGGCCTGCCCCGGAGACACTCGCAACCGGCCCATCTGTTTACCGCGATCGACCGAGGCGGGATCGCCTTGTCGGATGCTGCGGCACTGTCTTGCGTACCACTGTCTTGCGTACCACTGTCTTGCGTACTCTTGCGTACTGCATGAGTACTTGTCGGTGTGTTCAAGCACCCCTTCCGGCCCCGTAGATACGCTGGTGTTGCCAACAGCCGTCGCCGAAAACCCAACATTATAAACTGCCGCAGCGCGAGCTGACCAGCCGCCGTTGACCGACACTGTGGAAACCATGAACCGACCCGCCTTGCTGATCCGCCCCAGCACCCCAGCCGACCTGCCCGCCATCACCGCGATCTATGCCCACGCCGTAGTGCACGGCACCGGCACCTTCGAGCTGGATCCGCCCGATAGCGCGGAGATGGCCCGCCGCCGCGACGATGTGCTGGACAAAGGCCTGCCCTGGCTGGTGGCGCAGGCCGGCGATCAGGTGCTGGGTTACGCCTACGCCAACCATTTCCGCCCGCGCAAGGCCTACCGTTTTTGTCTGGAAGACTCGATCTACCTGCATGACCATGCCCGCGGCCGGGGCGTGGGCCGCATGCTGCTGGCCGAACTGGTGGGCCGCTGCGAAGCCGCCGGCGCACGCCAGATGCTGGCAGTGATCGGCGATGTGGCCAACGCCGGGTCGATCGGGGTGCACGCTGCGCTGGGTTTCGAGCACACCGGCGTGCTCAAGGCTGCGGGCTGGAAGTTCGACCGCTGGTTGGATGTGGTGCTGATGCAGCGCGCCTTGGGTGGCGGCGACAGCCTGCCGGCCGCGGATTGAACGACCACCACCCCGGGATGCCCTTGCACACCAAATCCAAAACAGTCACCACCTGGCTAGCCCTGCTGCTGGGCAGCCTGGGCGCACACCGCTTCTACCTGTATGGCCGGCGCGATGTGCTGGCCTGGCTGCACCCGCTGCCCACACTGCTGGGCCTGGCCGGCGCGGTGCGCATGCAGAATCTTGGCCAGGACGACCACGCCGCCTGGTTGCTGATCCCCCTGCTGGGGCTGATGCTGTCGATCAGCATGTTGGCGGCCATCGTCTACGGCCTGACGCCGGACGAGCGCTGGGCCGAGCGCCACAACCCCGGCCAGCCGGTGCAGCGCACTGGCTGGGGCCCGGTGATCGGCGTGGTGGTGGCACTGCTGTTGGGCGGCACCGCGTTGATGGGCACGCTGGCGTTTGGCGGGCAGATGTTCTTCGAGTACCAGACCCGGGGCGGCTGAGCACGGCGCTCCGGCCAGCACCTTCCAGGAGACCGATGATGCAGATCCAGTTTCTCGGCGCGGCCGACACCGTCACCGGATCCAAGCATTTGGTGACGCTGGGCGACCAGCTCATCCTGCTCGATTGCGGGCTGTTTCAGGGCTACAAGGTGCTGCGCGAGCGCAACTGGGCGCCGCTGCAGGTGCCGCCCAGCGAGATCGACGCCGTGGTGCTCAGCCACGCCCACCTCGACCACAGCGGCTGGCTGCCCTGCCTGGTCAAAGCCGGGTTCCGCGGCCCGATCTATGCCTCGGCGGCCACCCGCGACCTGGCCGAGGTGCTCTTGCTGGACAGCGCCCACCTGCAAGAAGAAGACGCCCGCCGCGCCAACCGGGGCGGCTGGTCACGCCACGCCAAGGCGCTGCCGCTCTACACCCGGGCCGAAGCCCGACGTGCGATCGCCAAGATCGTGCCGGTGGCGCCGGACCGTGCGCTGCGCATCGGGCCGGTGGACGTGAGCCTGACACCGGTCGGCCACTTGCTGGGGGCTTGCGCCATCAGCCTGACCCACCAGGGCCGAACGCTGGCGTTCTCGGGCGATGTCGGCCGGCAGGCTGATCTGCTGATGCCGCCGCCGCAAGCATTGGCTCGGGCCGACGTGCTGCTGGTGGAATCCACCTATGGCAACCGGCACCACCCGGCCGGCGGCACCGACGCGGCCATCGCCGAGTTGGCGCGCATCGTGCGCGAGACGGTGCAGCGTGGCGGCAAGGTGTTGCTGCCGTCGTTTGCGGTGGGCCGGGCGCAGGCGCTGCTGCTGGCGCTGCAACGGCTCAAACGCGCGGGCGAGATCCCCGCCACCTTGCCTATTTTTGTGGACAGCCCGATGGCCAGCCT
>JBBRZR010000401.1:0-4723 GCA_038236495.1 Burkholderiales bacterium | reverse complement strand
CGTCTGACCGCAATCTGCTAGCAATGCGCTTGCAGTGCGTGGCGCATGACGCTGGATGGCGACAGCGGTTTGGCGGGGGCCTAACCTCAAGGACAAGACCATGAAGCGCACCTATCAGCCTTCCAAGACCCGCCGCGCCCGTACGCACGGCTTCCTCGTGCGCATGAAGACCCGCGGTGGCCGCGCGGTGATAGCCGCACGCCGCGCCAAGGGCCGCAAGCGCCTGTCGCTGGTCTGACCCCCGCCGGGCTGCGCTGGTCATTGCGCTGGTGATGGTCCGGCTCGCTTGCACCCCACGCCGCCGGTCCGCGCGATGACGCCCGCGCTGCCAGGGGCTGCTAGGGCGGCTGTCGGGCACATCCTGCGCTCGGTTGATTTTCAGTCCGTGCTGGCCACAGCCCCCCGGTCACGCAGTGCCCACTTCTCGGTGCACCATGTGTCCGCTCGCCCCAGCGTTGCCAAAAAGCCGGTCAAAAAAGCAAATGCGCATGAGTTGTCCACAGGCGGTGCACAAGGTTGCCCACCGGCTGTGGATGAATCGCCTCAATTGCCTCTGGCCGGCCGCTGGCTGGGGTTGGTCGTGCCCAAGCGGCACGCCAAGCGGTCGGTTACCCGCAACCTGCTCAAACGGCAGATGCGTGAGGTGATGGCGTCTCTGGCGGACGGTTTGGCGCCGGGCTTGTGGGTGCTGCGCCTGAAGGCGCCTTTCGACCGCAAGCTGTTCACCAGCCCGGCGTCTGATCCGCTGCGGCACACCGCACATGACGAGTTGCAGCAGGTGCTGCAACGGGCGTCGGTGCGGACCTGAGCCGTATTGGAGCTGCCCGCGATGACGGTCGAGCGCGTTACCTTGCCCAAGATGTTGCAAGACCTGCCACGTCGCGCCCTGACCGGGCTGGTGCGCGGCTACCGGTTTTTTCTCAAACCCTGGTTGGGCAATGCCTGCCGGTTCGAGCCCACCTGTTCGGCCTATGCGCTGAGCGCGCTGCACCAGCACGGTGCGGCGGCCGGCAGTTATCTGGCTGTGCGCCGCATCCTGCGCTGCAATCCCTTGTGCAACGGCGGCTGTGATCCCGTGCCCGACGTTGCGCCACCTTTGTTCACCCGATTTCATTCTTCGAAGACCCGCCCATGACCGACATGCGCCGCACCATCCTCTGGGTGGTGTTCTCCGTCTCGCTCTTCCTGTTGTGGGATGCCTGGAACAAGCACAACGGCGGCACCTCGATGTTCGCGCCCAAGCCGGCCGCCGTGGCAGTGGCCGGCGCAGCGCCGGGCAGCCTGCCCGGCCCGGCCTCGGCGGCCAACCCGGCCGGTGTGCCCTTGCCGTCTACTGCGGCTGCCGTGCCCGGTGCCCCGGGCGCTGTGGCCACGCCGGGTGCCGCACTGGTAACCAGCGGTGCGCTGCCGGTATCGACCGAGCAGGTCACCCTGACCACGGATGTGCTGAAGGCCACCTTCGATGCCAAGGGCGGTGATCTGGTCCGGCTTGAACTGTTGAAGTACCCCGACGCGGCCGACAGCAATCAAAATGTGGTGTTGTTCGACCACAGCATCAAGCGGGTGTACCTGGCGCAGACCGGCCTGGTCACCACCCAGCCTGGCGTTGCGCTGCCCAACCACTTGACGCTGATGCAGGTGCAACCCGGTGAGCGTGTGCTGAGGGACGGCGCCAAAGACTTGAGCATCAGCTTTGTCTCGCCTGATTTGGGTGGCAACAAGCTGGTCAAGACCTACACCTTCACACGCGGGGAGTACACCGCGCAAGTCAAACACGAGTTCACCAACGGTACGGCGACCACCATCACGCCGCAGCTCTACCTGCAACTCACCCGCGACGGCAATGCGCCGGCCGGTGAGTCGAGCTTTTATTCCACCTTCACCGGCCCGGCGATGTACACCGAGGCCAGCAAGTACAAGAAGGTTGCGTTCAAGGATATCGAGAAGGGCAACGGCGACCACGACAAGACCAGCGACGCCGGCTGGGTGGCGATGGTGCAGCACTACTTTGCCAGCGCCTGGTTGTCGCCCGAGAAGGTGGCGCGTGAGTTCCGCACCGCCAAAGTCAGCGACAACCTGTACTCGATCGCGATGGTGTTGCCGCTGGGCGAGGTGGCGCCCGGCGCCACCAAGACCCATGTCGCCACGCTGTTTGCCGGCCCGCAGGAAGAAAAGAAGCTCGAAGCCCTGGCGCCCGGCCTGGAACTGGTCAAGGACTACGGCTGGCTGACCATCCTGTCCAAGCCGCTGTACTGGCTGCTGGACCAGTTGCACAAGCTGATCGGCAACTGGGGCTGGGCCATCGTCGCGCTGGTGGTGCTGCTGAAGATTGCGTTCTACGCGCTCAATGCCCACGCCTACAAGTCGATGGCCAAGATGAAGGCCATCAACCCCAAGGTGATGGAGATGCGAGAGCGCCACAAGGACAAGCCGCAGCAGATGCAGCAAGAGATGATGCGCATTTACCGCGAAGAAAAGGTCAACCCGCTGGGCGGCTGTCTGCCGATCTTCGTGCAGATGCCGTTTTTCATCGCGCTGTACTGGGTGCTGCTGTCTACCGTCGAGATGCGCAACGCGCCCTGGATCGGCTGGATCCACGACCTGTCGACCAAGGACCCGTTTTTTATCCTGCCGCTGCTGATGACCGCGTCCACGATGTTCCAGACCTGGCTCAACCCGACGCCACCCGATCCGGTGCAAGCCAAGATGATGTGGATCATGCCGCTGGTGTTTTCGGTGATGTTCTTCTACTTCCCGGCCGGCCTGGTGCTGTACTGGCTGACGAACAACATTCTGGGCATTGCCCAGCAGTGGTTCATCAACAAGAAGCTGGGCGTGAAATAGGCGGCTGACCGGCCTGTGTGCCGCAGCTGACATGCCCGCTTACAAGCGAGCGCAAGACTGGCCGTGACGGTCTGCACAAACCCGCCGGCCTACCCCCCGTTCAGGGATTGACGCCGCCTGCGATCGGCCGATGATCGGTCTCAAGGTGTACCGCGACTCCAACCGTCTCGGCACCGACCACCGATCAACGCGGGGACCTCCGGCACAGCCCAGTGCTGGACCTGGGGCGTACAAGACGGGCAGCTCACGCGAGCCACCCGGCGCTCCACCCCGCGCCATACACCCGGTGGCACACACCCGGTGACGTTCGCACCCATCGCAGACAATGCGGTGGGTGTCGCTGCACCAGCACCTTGACCCCATCGTCGCCATCGCCACCGCCCCGGGGCGGGGTGCAGTGGGCATCGTGCGGGTCTCGGGCCACGGCCTGGCCGGCTTGGTGGTGGCGTTGTGCGGCAGGGACTTGCCGCCTCGCCAGGCTTGCTACGGCCCGTTCAAGGATGGCAACAGTGAGGCCATCGACCAGGGCTTGGCGCTGTGGTTTCCGGCGCCGCAGTCCTACACCGGCGAGGACGTCCTGGAGCTGCAGGCCCATGGTGGCCCGGTGGTGTTGCAACTGCTGCTGGCGCGCTGCCTGGCCGCCGCCCAAGCGCCCGACCACCTGACAGGCCAGCCGCGCCTGCCCGGCCTGCGGCTGGCGCAACCGGGTGAGTTCACCCAACGCGCCTTCCTGAACGACAAGCTCGACCTGGCCCAGGCCGAGGCGGTGGCCGACCTGATCGACGCCAGCACCGAGGCCGCGGCGCGCTCGGCCGGGCGGTCCTTGTCGGGCGCCTTCTCCCACGAGATCGAGGCGTTGCGCCAGCGCACCGTGCGCCTGCGCCTGCTGGTCGAGGCAACGCTGGATTTTCCGGAAGAAGAAATCGACTTTCTGCAGCAAGCCGATGCCCACGGCCAGCTCGATGCGATCGACGCCACGCTGGCCGGCGTGATGGCACGCGCACGCCAGGGCGCGCTGCTGCGTGAAGGCCTGCAGGTGGTGCTGGCCGGCCAGCCCAACGTGGGCAAAAGCTCGCTGCTGAACGCCTTGGCGGGCGCCGAACTGGCCATCGTCACCGCCATCCCGGGCACCACCCGCGACAAGGTCAGCGAAACGATTCAGATCGAGGGCGTGCCGGTGCATGTGATCGACACTGCCGGCTTGCGCGGTGAGCACGAGGCCGCCGACGAGGTTGAACGCATTGGCATGGCGCGCAGCTGGGCCGCGATCACCGAGGCCGATGCGGTGATCTTTCTGCACGACCTGACCCGGCGCGGCCAGGCCGACTACGAGGCCGCCGAAGCCTTGATCGCCGCTCGGCTGGCGGTTGGGGGCGAGCTGCAGTCAGTGCGCATCGTGCATGTGCACAACAAAGCCGACGCCGTGCCTGCCGACCCGCACAGCACCGCCGCCAACCTCGAGCCGGGCGACATCGTGCTGTCGGCCCGCACCGGCGCCGGGCTGGACGCACTGCGCCAGGCCCTACTACAGCGCGCCGGCTGGCAGGCCTCGACCGAAGGTGTTTTCATTGCCCGCAAGCGGCATGTATTGGCACTGCAGCGCACGGCGGCTCACTTGCTGGCAGCACGCGGTCATGCGGCGGTGGGCGACACCGCGCTGGAGCTGTTTGCTGAAGAGCTTCGCCTGGCGCACGACGCCTTGAGCGAGATCACCGGCGCGTTCAGCGCCGATGATTTGCTGGGCGAGATTTTTGGCAACTTCTGCATCGGCAAATGAAAACGGCGCAAGCCGGACCGTGAACGGGCCGGCTTGCGCCGTCACAAGCTGCCGGCAGGCCGCCGGCCTTCAGCACGGACTCAGTGCACAGCCATCCCTTTG
>JBBRZR010000400.1:0-4736 GCA_038236495.1 Burkholderiales bacterium | reverse complement strand
GTAGGCCGCCATGTCGCCGCGGAAGCCGGCGTCGTCCATGAAACCTTCGGTCATCATCACCAGCAAGGCACGGGTGCTGGTCCATTGCTGGTCGGTGCGGCCGAAGTAAACCTCGATATGGCCACGAATCGCATCCAGCCCGGTCCGGCGCTGGGGTGCGGCCAGCAACTGGTCGGCGAAGCGGGTGGTGATGTGCGCCGCCAGCGCACGCAGCAGGCCGGCCTTGCTGCCGAAGCGGTGCGCCGCCAGGCCGCGGCTGTAGCCGGCGGCCTCACCCACGGCCGCCAATGTCAGGCGCACCGTGCCGGTGGCGGCCACGATGCCCAGCGCGGCTTCCAGCAGCCGGCATTCCGCCTCCTCGCGCCGCTGGGCCTGGGTGCGGCGCTCGGCGGCCGGGGCAGGAACGGGGTCAGCTCCCGCCATGGGCTCAGCGCGGCTCGATGCCGGCTTGTTGGGCCACCCGTTTGAATCGCTCGAACTCGGCCGCCACGAAGACCCGCATCTCCGCCGGCCCCAGGTCCATCAGCGCTGACGGCTGGGCCGCCTGGTAGGCGCGGGCCTCCGGGCTGGCCATCACCTTGCGGAAGCCTTCGAACAACTTCTGAGTCACGTCGTCCGGCGTCTCGGCGCGCACAAAAAACGACGCCCAGACATAGGTCTCGAACTCCGGGTAGCCGCTCTCTTTCATCGTCGGCACGTCCGGAAAGCCAGGGTCGCGCTTGTCGCCGGTGATGGCCAGCGCACGCAGCCGGCGCTCGCGGATCAACGGGGCGGCACCTGCAAAGTCGATCGCGCCGGTGACCAATTGGCCGCCGATGATGTCGGTCATCATCAGCGCGCCGCCCTTGTACGGGATCGGTGTGACGCGCAGGCCGGTGACCGTGCCCAGCCAGGCCCCGACCAGCTCGTAGCCCGCTGAGTAGTTGCCCATTGGCAGCGGCACGCCGCTTTTCTTGGTGCCCTCGACCAGGTCCTTGACCGTCAGGTACGGTGACTCGGCCCGCACGATGAAGGCCACCGGGCCCTTGCTGACGCCGATCACCGGCCGGAAGTCCTTGGCCGGGTCGTAGGGCAGGTTTTTCATCATCACCGGGTTGACCGTCATCGGTGAGTTGGACGCCATCAGGATGGTGTAGCCGTCGGCCGGCAAATTCTTGACGCCCTGCACCGCGACGATGCCACTGCCGCCGGGCCGGTTCTCCACCACCACGGTCTGGCCAAACAGCCGGCCCAGCAACTCACCGTAAAAGCGGGAGCTGGTGTCGGCGCCGCTGCCGGCGTTGAAGGGCACCAGGATGCGGATCGGTTTGGACGGAAATGCGGCGGCCTGGGCTTGGGCCAAGCCGGGCAAAAGCGCCAGGACCGGGCCCAGGACCAGCGCCGCAATCAAGGCGCTGCGGCGGGCTGCAATGGCGGTTTTCATGTCTTGCTCCTTGCGTGAAAGAGAGTGTCTGCTGCATCAGCCGAACGGCTTGCAAACGCCCGGGCCGTCAGCCCGGGGACGTCGGTTGGTGGACCACGCCGTCGGCCAGCCAGCGCGCCAGGGTGTTGGCGTCCACACCGGCCTCGGCCAGCAACTCGCAGCTGTGCTGGCCCAGCAGCGGTGCGCCAAAGCGCACGCTGGCGGGGGTGCGCTCGAACCGTGTCGGCGGCCGCACCGTGACGGTCTTGCCCTCGCTGGGGTGGGCCAGCGGCTGAAACAAGCCCACCGCCTGCAGGTGCGGATGGGCAGGCAGGTCGTCGATGCCGTAGAGCCGGGTGGCGGCCATGTCCAGGGCATCGCACAAGGCCAGCAAATCGTCTGTCGCCATCTCGCGTGTCACGCTGGCCAGGTCGGCATACAGCTCGGTGATGCGGGCGTTGCGCTCCTGGCGGTCATGCAGCTGGTACTTGGCGATCAGGTCAGGCCGGCCGGCGGCCTCGAACAGGCCGACCCAGTGCTCACCCGAGTACGGCAGCAGCGCGACAAAGCCGTCGCGGGTCGGTGCGGGCTTGCGGCCGCCGGCCAGCAGCCTGGCGTAGCCGGCCTTGGCCGGGGCGGGGTCAAAGGTCAGGCCGCCCAGGTGCTCGGTCAGCGTGAAGGCCACCATGGTCTCGAACATCGGCACCTCGACCTGCTGGCCCTGGCCGGTGCGCTCGCGGTGGAACAGCGCCGCCAGCACCGCATTGACCACCGCCAGGCCGGTGGTCTTGTCGGCGATCAGCGACGGCACGTAGCCGGGTTGCGCGCGGTCGTGGCCGGTCAGCGCGGCCAACCCGCAGGCGGCCTGGATCACGTCGTCGAACGCCGGCCGGTGCGCATCGGGCCCATCCTGGCCGAAGCCGGTGGCCATGCAGTAGACGATCTTGGGGTTGATCGCCTGCACCGCAGCGTAGCCCAGGCCCAGGCGCTCGATCGCCGCCACGCGCATGTTGTGCACCAGCACATCCGCGCCCGCGATCAAGGCCTGCACCGCCGCCCGCCCGGCATCTGTTTTCAGATCGACCGCGAGCGAGCGCTTGTTGCGGTTGACGGCCAGAAAGATCGAGCTCATGCCGCGGTGCAATGACACCCCATTGGAGCGCATCAGGTCGCCCTCCAGGCTTTCGACCTTGACCACGTCGGCGCCGTAGTCGCCCAGGATCTGGGTGGCGATCGGCCCGAGCACCACCGAGGTCAGGTCCAACACCCGCACACCGGCCAACGGCCCAGTGGCACGCTGTGGCGGTGACGGTGACGACAGCGGCGGCGCCGAGGCCGGTGGCTGTTGCGGGCTTTGCGTCGGAGCGTGCATCGGTGACAGCGGCGTGGGTGATGTCCGAGGCAAGCTCGTGACAGGAAAGTCCGGGAGGTCAGTCAGGCTACCATGATGTTTGTTGCCTGACAAACAAATGTCACGCAGAATGATTTAACGGCTTGCCGTCACCCCCCACCGCTTCGCCGCACCCTGCTGCGCCAACCGCGCGCAGCCCGTCCCACCCCAACCGAGGTTGCCAATGCAAGCCCTGCGCATTGAACCCTGCACCCTGCCACCGGCCTGCGATGACCTGCGCGGCCAGGTGCGGGCCTTTTTGGCCGACACCCTGACCGACTACCCGGCCGAGAAGCGGGTGCGCAACTGGTCTGGCAACAGCCCGGCCTTCAGTGCCCAGCTGGGCGCACGCGGATGGATCGGGATGACCTGGCCCAAACGCTATGGCGGGCAAGAGCGCTCACCGCTTGAGCGCTACGTGGTGCTGGAGGAGTTGCTGTCGGCCGGCGCGCCAGTCGGCGCCCACTGGGTGGCCGAACGCCAGAGCGCGCTGCTGCTGATGCGGTTGTCGCCCGAGCTGCTGGCGCCGCGCATCGTGCCCGGCATCGCGCGTGGCGAGACGTTTTTTTGCATCGGCATGAGCGAGCCCGATTCGGGCTCGGACCTGGCGTCGATCCGCACCCGGGCGCACCGGACCGACGCTGGCTGGGTGGTCAACGGCCGCAAGGTCTGGACTTCCAACGCCCACCGCACCCACTGGATGATTGCGCTGGTGCGCACCGGCAGCCAGGGCGAGGTGCGGCAGGCCGGCCTGTCGCAGTTGCTGATCGACATGAAGACCCCGGGTCTGACGGTACGGCCGATCATCAACCAGCTGGGTGAGCATGATTTCAACGAGGTGACTTTCGATGACGTGCTGGTGCCGCACGAGCACCTGATCGGCACCGAGGGCGACGGCTGGGCCCAGGTCTCGGGCGAGCTGGCGTTTGAGCGCAGCGGGCCCGAGCGCTACCTCAGCAGCAGCCAGCTGTTGCTGGAGATGCTGGACCAGGCCGACCCCACCGACCCCCGGCAGGCGGTGGCGCTGGGCCGCATCGTGGCCAGTTACGCCACGCTGCGCCAGATGTCATTGGGCGTCTCGGGCATGCTGGCGCGCGGCGAGAACCCGGCGGTGGCGGCCGCGCTGGTCAAGGACCAGGGCGCGCTGGTCGAGCAGGCCATGCCCGATATCGCGCACGAGCTGTTCGGCGGCGTGGCGCCGCCCGGGTCCACACTGGCGCAGGTGATGTCGTACACCGCGCGCGCCGTGCCGTCGTTTTCACTGCGCGGCGGCACCCGCGAGATTCTGCGCGGCATCATTGCCAAAGGACTGGGGCTGCGATGAGCGAATCGATGATCGAGCAAACCACCGAGCGGCTGTTTGCCGGCGCCGTCAGCCGCGCGTTGCTGCTGGCCTTCGAGGCCGGCCAGCCGCCCACCGCGCTGTGGCAGTTGGTAGCAGACCAGGGCCTGCCACTGGCACTGGCCGCCGAGGCCGCCGGCGGCATCCAGTCCAGCTGGCGCGAGGCTTACCCGATCCTGCGCGGCCTGGGCTACTGGCAGGTGCCGCTGCCGCTGGCCGAGACCATGATCGCCGCGCTGCTGTTGTCAGCTGCCGGCGTCAAAGTGCCCGACGGTGCGATCGCGCTGGTCGAGTCGGTGCCAGGGGATGCGGACGGCACGCTTCACCCCAGCGGCGACGCCGCGCATCCCGCCTTGAGCGGCCGGGTGCTGCGCGTGCCCTGGGCCAGCGCCTGTCGCTGGGCGCTGGTGTCGCTGGTGGCTACCCGCGGACACGATGGTGGCGCTGACGCCGCCTCGCCGGCTGGCGGGCAAATTGCCTTGATCGACCTGCACGACACTGCCACCGCCCATGTCACCCCCCGCCAGAACCCCGCCGGCGAGCCGGTCTGTACGGTCGAGTTGCAAAACGCCCCCTGCCTGGCGCTGGCGGCCAACCCGCTG
>JBBRZR010000399.1:0-4753 GCA_038236495.1 Burkholderiales bacterium | reverse complement strand
GCTGCGCGTGGCCGCGGCGTACGAGACCGCCTCGGCCGATCTGCTGGCGCGCCGGCCGGACCAGCCCGGATAAGCCGCGCAAGCGGTCCACGTCAAACCGGCGCCCAGCCCGACTGACCAAAGCTTGACGCCGGGCAATGCCCCGCGCCTCGAAAAGCGTGCCCCTGCAAGCCCGCAAATTCAGCGCGTGATCCAGACCCGGTTGAGCTACAGCCCCTACATCCCGACCGACCACGCCGCCGAGTCCAGCGACTGTGCCGGGGTGGCGTGCCACCTGATCAACAAGGTCGGCAGCAGCTTGATGAGCTTCTTGATGGGCACGCCGTCGATGAGCCAGTCTTTCAACAGCCTGAAAGTCCAACGGCCGGGCGTTGTCGCCGGTTAGCGCGGCCGGTTAGCGCGGCCGGGTAACGCCGCCTGAGTCGACCCCCCGCGGACAGGTCAGACCGGGAGGTCAGCCCAGTTCCCGCCCGGCCAGCGCGGTGGCGGCGGCACGGGTTTCGACGCCCAGCTTTTCGAACACATGTTCCAGGTGTTTGTTGACCGTGCGCGGGCTCAAGCCCAGGATGTCGCCGACATCCCGGTTGGTCTTGCCCTTGGCAACCCACGACAACACCTCGGTCTCACGCGGCGTCAGCGCAGCCGTGGCCAGGCGCGAGGCTTGCGCCTCGCCGGCGTTTTGCAGGCTCAGCAGCCACATCGCCTCGCCCATGCCGATGTCACCCAGCCGGCGGGCCAGCAGCGTTCGGCCGTCGGTGGCATGGCGGCGGCATGCAGTGCCGGTGGCATCGCCGCCGGCGTAGGCCGCCTTCAGCCAGTCGGCACAGGCGTCGGCCAAGGCACCAGGCAAGACACTGGCCGGCGCTGCAGCAACCGCGGTGTTGAAAAACTCGGCGGACCATCGCTGGGCTTGCGGTGAGCGCCAGGCGATGCGGCCGCGCCCGTCCACCACCAGCACGCCGTGGCCGCCGACGTCCAGCGCCTCGCGCGCCATCCGAACCGCCCGGGCGTTGCGCACATGGGTGGCCAGGCGGGCCAGCACCTCCAGGGCCCGCACCGGCTTGACGACATAGTCCACCCCACCGGCGTCGAAGCCTTCGACGATGCGCGCCGTTTCGGACAGGCCGGTCATGAAGATCACCGGGATGTGCTGCAAGCCCGGGTCGGCCTTGATGCGGCGGCAGGTCTCGAAGCCCGACAAGCCGGGCATCAACGCGTCCATCAGGATCGCATCGGGCGAGGCCAGGTCCAACAGTTGCAAGGCAGCGTCACCGCTGTGCGCCACCAGCACGGTGTAGCCGTCGGCCTCCAGCTCCTGCGCCAGCGCACCCAGAGAGTGCGGCAGGTCGTCGACCAGTAACACGATCGAGGCAGACGGTGCGGTCATGCCAGGTCGCCGTCGCGCGCATTGACACGGCTGGCCGGTGGATCAACCGCATCCTCGCCGGGATCCAGCGCCCGTGCCCGCTGCAGGCGCTGCAGCAGGTCGGCAAAGGCATATCGCTCAACCAGCCGGCGCAGGCTGGCCACCTCGGCGGCGCAGGCCGGGTGCTCTTGCAGCAGCCGGCCCAGGGCCTGCTGCAAGCCCTGGGCATGGCCCAGCCGGGCCAGCCGGGTCAGCGTGGCGGCGTAGTCGTCGGGCAGGGCGACGGCGCCGGGCAGCGCGGGGGGCGCCCAGCCCGGGCGCGGCAGCTCGGCCACCCATTCCAGCTGCAGATGGCGCTGCAGCGCGACCAGCAACTCACTCTCGATCACCGGCTTGTCGACAAAGGCCTGCGCACCGGCATCGGCCAGCTTGTCGGCCTGGTTCTCGAAGGCATTGGCCGAGACCATGATGATGGGCATGGCGGCGTGGTCGTCCGCGCGATCGCGTGCCGCACCGGTCCCAACCCGTTCACCCTGTGCCCGCAGGCGGCGCGCGGTCTCCCAGCCGTCCATGTCGTCCATCGTGATGTCCAGCAGCACTGCGTCGGGCGGGTTGTCACGCACGCTCTCGATGCACTCGCTGCCGCTAGCCGCCTCGCGGATCTGGAATCCCAGCGGCAGCAGCATGCCGGCCAGCATCTGGCGCTGGGTCGGGTGGTCGTCGACCACCAGCAGGCTGCGGCGCTGGCCGAGGTAACCCGTCACCGGCCGGTGGTGGCGCACGCTGCGCTGGGCCGGTGGGACGATCTCGCTCAAGTACAGCCGCACCGTGAAGGTGCTGCCCTGGCCGGGTGTGCTGGTCACGGTCAGCTCGCCGCCCATCAGCTGGGTCAGCAAATGGGTGATGGTCAGGCCCAGGCCGGTGCCGGCGTCACCGCTGCGCCGCCCGGCGCTGCCGCGCTCGAAGGGCATGAAGATGCGCTCCAGGTCCTGCTCGGCAATGCCGATGCCGGTGTCGATCACCTGCAGCCGCGCCACCTCGCGGCTCAAGTCCAGCCGCAGGGTGATGTGGCCGTGGTCGGTGAAACGCACCGCATTGCCCAGCAAATTCAGCAGGATCTGGCGCAGCCGCTTGGCATCGGCGCGGATGTACTCGGGCACCCGGCCCTCGGTCTGCAACTCAAAGCGCAGGTTCTTGGCCGCAGCTTGCGGCGCCACCATGTGCACCAGGTCGTCCAAAAACTCGCGCATCGGCAGCGGCGCAGGGTCCAGCCGCAGCCGGCCGGCCTCGATGCGCGCCAGGTCGAGCAGGCCATCGATCAGTCCGTGCAAATGCTCGCCACTGCGGTGGATGGTGGCCACGGCGCGGCGTGGCTCATCGTTCAGGCTGCCGTCCTTGAGCAAGATCTGGGCATAGCCCAGGATGCTGTTGAGTGGCGTGCGCAGCTCGTGGGTGATGCCGGCGACATAACGGGTCTTGGCCTGGTTGGCGGATTCGGCCTGGTCCTTGGCGGCCTGCAGCGCGGTGTCGGTGCGGCGGTGGGCTTCGATCTCCTGCATCAGCAGCAGGTTCTGGCGGTTCGATTCGTCCTCAGCCCTGTGCCGGCTTTCGCTGCCCAGCACCATCCACCAGGCGCCGACGGCCAGCGCCAACGACAGCAGCGCAAAGGCCTGCAGGAAGGGGGCCCGCAGCGCCGCCGGATCGAGGCCGCGCAGGTTGGCCAGGCCGGTCAGGCTGCTGAGACCCGCCTGCTGCTCGTAGACCAGGCCCAGGATCACGCCCAGCAAGGCGATCAGCGACACCGATACCACCAGGTAATGCGCCACCCGGAAGTTGATGCGGCTCGCCAGTTGCACCGGCAGCCACCCTGTCAGCAGCTTGCGCACCTGGTCGGCGCTGCGCGACTCGGTCTTGCAACGGTCGTGGCAACGTGACTCCAGCGTGCAGCACAGCGAGCAGATCGACGCACCGTAGGCCGGACACCAGGCCATGTCGTCGGACTCGAAGGTGTTTTCGCAGACTGAGCACTCGACCGCTTCGCCCGGCTGCCAGCGCGGCGGGTCGTGGCGCGCCAGGTACCAGCGGCCGCGGGTCCACCAGGCCAGCAACGGCGAGACCACCATCGACGTACCCAGCGCGATGAACGGCGCAAAAGCTTGCGCCGCCGGGCCCAGCAGGCCGGTATAGGCGGTGATGGCCAATGCAGCCGCGCCGAGCATCGCGCCCAGGCCGACCGGGTTGATGTCGTAGAGGTAGGCACGGCGGAACTCGATGCCCTTCGGGCTCCAGCCCAGCGGCTTGTTGATCACCAGGTCGGCCACCAGCGCGCCCACCCAGGCAATCGCCACATTGCTGTACAGGCCCAGCACCCGCTCCAACGCATCAAACACGCCGAGCATCATCAACAGCATGGCGATCATCACGTTGAACACCAACCACACCACACGACCGGGGTGGCTGTGGGTGAGCCGCGCAAAGAAGTTGCTCCAGGCCAGCGAGCCGGCGTACGCGTTTGTCAGGTTGATCTTGACCTGCGAGATGATGACAAACAGCACCGTGACGGCCAATACCCAACCGGGCGAATCGAAGACATAGGCAAAACCCGCCAGGTACATATGGGTCGGGTCGATCGCCGTGTCCACCGGCGTCTGTTGCTGCAGCACCAGAAAGGCCAGAAACGCGCCACCCAGCATCTTGACCATGCCCGGCACGATCCAGCCCGGCCCGGCCAGCAGCACCGCGGTCCACCAGCGGCGGGCGCTTTCGGGCGTTTTCTCGGGCAGGAAGCGCAGGTAGTCCACCTGCTCGCCAATTTGCACCACCAGTGAGAACGCCACGGTGCAGGCCGCGCCAAACATCAGCCCATCAAAGCCCGAGCTGCCCGACACGCGGCCGGCCAGGGTGCTGAACTCGGCAAAGCGCTGCGGCTCCTTCCAGGCGACAAAAGCGTAGGGCAGGATGAAGAGCACGGTCCAGATAGGCTGCGACCACAGCTGCAGCCGCGAGATCAGCGTGATGCCGTACATCACCAGCGGCACAACACCCAGCGAGGCGATCAGGTAGCACAGCGGCAACGGCCAGCCCAGCGCCATCTGCAGCGCCAGCGCCAGGATCGCCGCCTCCAGCGCAAAAAAGATGAAGGTGAAGCTGGCGTAGACCAGGGAGGTCAGCGTGCTGCCCAAATAGCCAAAGCCGGCACCGCGGGTCAGCAAGTCCATGTCCAGGCCGTACTTGGCGGCGTAGTAGCTGATCGGCAGGCCGGTCAAAAAGGTGATCAACCCGACCACCAGGATCGCCCACAGCGCGTTGGTGAAGCCGTAGCTGAGCGCAATGGCGCCACCGATCGCCTCCAGCGCCAGAAACGAGGTGGCGCCAAACGCGGTGTTG
>JBBRZR010000398.1:0-4754 GCA_038236495.1 Burkholderiales bacterium | reverse complement strand
GTCCATCGGCTCGCAGCTTCGCTCCACGCTTCCTTCCCACACTCGGTCACCCTCATGCAGTTGCGCTTCGCTTCGTTCGCTGTGATCAACTTACGGCGGGACTTGCACCCGCAAGAGTGCGCCCGTGCCGGGCGCACCATGTAAAAGGCCCCCGGGGGGGCCTTTGCGGCGACGGGCCGGCGCTACAGCACCGGCCCGGCCGTCATTCCTCCTGGAACGCCTCTTGGCGCTTGTTCTTGATCGACGGCAGCATCACGATCACCACCATCAGCACGGCCGCGGCCAGCAGGCCTGCCGACAGCGGCCGGGTGGCGAAGGTGGTCCATTCGCCCCGCGACAACAGCAGCGCGCGGCGCAGGTTCTCCTCCATCATCGGCCCCAGGATGAAGCCCAGCAGCAGCGGCGCCGGCTCGCAACCCAGCTTGTAGAAGGTGTAGCCCACCAGCGTGAAGATCGCTGTCATGTAGACATCGAACGAGCTGTTGTTCAGCGTGTAGCAACCGATGCCGCAAAACACCACGATCGCCGGGAACAAGAAGCGGTACGGCACCGTCAGCAGCTTGATCCAGATGCCGATCAACGGCAGGTTCAGGATGACCAGCATCGCGTTGCCCACCCACATCGAGGCGATCAGGCCCCAGAACAACTCGGGGTTGCTGGTCATCACCTGTGGGCCGGGCTGGATGCCCTTGATCGTCATCGCGCCCACCATCAGCGCCATCACCGCATTGGGCGGGATGCCCAAGGTCAACATTGGGATAAAGCTGGTCTGCGCGCCGGCATTGTTGGCCGACTCAGGCCCGGCCACGCCGCGAATGTTGCCCTGGCCGAACGGCACCTCACCCTTGCGGCCTTTGGACTTCTTCTCGAGCGTATAGGCGGCAAACGAGGCCAGCAGTGCACCGCCACCGGGCAGCACACCCAGGATCGAACCCAGCGCAGTACCGCGCAGCACCGCGGGGTAGGCGTCCTTGAAATCCTGCCAGGTCGGCCACAGTCCCTTGACGTCCTTGGTGAAGACCTCGCGGTTTTCAGCCGGCTGGCCCAGGTTGACGATGATCTCGCCAAAACCGAAGATGCCCATCGCGATCACGACAAAGCCGATGCCGTCGGTCAGCTCGGGGATGTCGAAGCTGTAGCGCGGCACACCCGAGATCACATCGGTGTTGATCTGGCCCAGCAACAGGCCCAGCAGGATCATCGCGATCGCCTTGATCAGCGACCCCGACGCCAGCACCACCGCACCGATCAGGCCCAGCACCATCAGTGAGAAGTACTCGGCCGGGCCGAACTTGAAGGCCAGTTCGGTCAGCGGCGGCGCAAACGCCGCGATGATGATGGTGCCCACGCAGCCGGCAAAGAACGACCCCAGCCCGGCAGCGGCCAGCGCCGGGCCAGCACGGCCCTTGCGGGCCATCGCGTAGCCGTCGATCGCGGTGACCACCGAGCTGGATTCACCCGGCACGTTGATCAGAATCGCGGTGGTCGAGCCACCGTACTGGGCACCGTAATAGATGCCGGCCAGCATGATGAGGGCCGGCGTGGCGTCCAGCGCGTAGATCGAGGGCAGCAGCATCGCGATGGTCGCGACCGGCCCCAGGCCGGGCAGCACGCCGATCAGCGTGCCCAGCACCGAGCCAAAGAAGGCATACAGCAGGTTTTGCGCCGTGAAGGCGACGCCAAAACCCAGCATCAGGTTGTTGATCAGATCCATGGTGGCGATGTCCTCAACCGGTGATGAACTTCGGCCACAGCGGGATCACCAGCTTGAGTCCGTAAATGAAGATGAACCAGGAGCCGAGCGTCAGCACCAGCACGCTGATGAGGGCGTCCTTCCAGTGAAACTCGTCACCCGCCAGGCTGCACATCACGATCATGATGGGCAGCGCTACTGCCATGCCCAGCAGCGGCAAGGTGTAGCCGAACAGGCCCACCGAGGCCATCAGGATCAGCAGCGGGCGGAACGCCCAGGGGCCAATCGGGTCACCATCCTCGGTCTCGACCACCAGCGCCTTGAACAGCACCACACCGCCCAGGATGGCCATCAGCAGGCCCAGTCCCAAGGGAAAGAAGCCGGGCCCGGGCCGGGCCGATGAGCCGAAGTTGTAGTTGGTGGCGCCCCAGGCAAACCCGATGCCTACGGCCACGAACATCAACCCCGACCAGAAATCTTTCTGGCTCTTGATCTTCACTGCGTGTCTCCTCGACGGCTGAAAGCGGTTCGAACGATTCTAGGGAGGCACCCCGGCACGTCCGGTGTGGTTTCCACGTAAGGAAACCGACAGCCAGGCTGCGGTCTTGTCGCGCCGGGGACAGCAAGCCAATGCTCCGTCCTACGACCCAGGGTTGGCTTCAGGCCGGCCTGCAGAAGGGTCTGCCAACGGGCAGTCTGCTCAGTCTTCGGTCCAGGCGGGCGTACCGCGCAGCACCTCGTCGACCGTGGTCTGGCCCTCGGCCACCTTCATCATGCCGGCCAGCCGCAAGGGCCGCATGCCGTCTTTCACGGCCTGGCGGCGCAGTGCGCCCATGTCGTGGGCCGGGTGCACCGCGCGGCGCGATTCGTCGCTCATCACCAGCAGCTCGTACAAACCCACCCGGCCGCGGTAGCCGGTCTGGCGGCAGGTCAAGCAGCCCACGGCCTTGTAAGGCCGCACCCCACCGGACAAGCGCCAGGGCTTGGCCAGCTCGTCCAGCGTCTCGCGGCTGGTCTCTTCGTCACGCAGCTTGCATGCTGCGCACAAGGTGCGCGCCAGGCGCTGTGCCAGCACGCCGATCACGGTGGCCGAGATCAGGTAGCCCGGCACGCCCAAGTCCACCAGCCGTGTGATGGCCGACGCCGCGTCGTTCGTGTGCAAGGTGGAGAACACCAGATGCCCGGTGAGCGCGGCCTGGATCGCCATCTCGGCGGTGGCCAGATCACGGATCTCGCCCACCATGATGATGTCCGGATCCTGCCGCATCAGCGCCCGCAGGCCCTCGGCAAAACCCATGTCGAGTGCCGCCTGCACCTGGGTCTGGTTGAAGGCCGGCTCGATCATCTCGATCGGGTCTTCGATGGTGCAGACGTTGACCGCCTCGGTCGCCAGCGACTTGAGTGTGGAATACAGCGTGGTGGTCTTGCCACTGCCGGTGGGCCCGGTCACCAGGATAATGCCGTGGGCCTGACCGATCAGCCTGGCCCAGCGCTCACCGTCGTGGGGCGAGAACCCCAGCGCCTCGACGTTCTTGACCACCGTCTCGGGGTCGAACACCCGCATCACCAGCTTCTCGCCAAACGCGGTGGGCAAGGTGGACAGCCGCATCTCCACCTCGTCACCCGGGCCAGCCACGGTATCGGGGCGCTTGGTCTTGATGCGGCCGTCCTGCGGCCGGCGCCGCTCGACCACGTCCATGCGGCCCAGCAATTTGATGCGGGCGGTCATCGCGTTCATCACCGACAGCGGCACCTGGTAGACGGTGTGCAGCAGGCCGTCGATGCGGAACCGGATCGCGCCCATCTCGCGCCGCGGCTCGAGATGGATGTCGCTGGCGCGCTGATCGAACGCGTACTGCCACAACCAGTCCACCACCTGCACCACACCCTGGTCATTGGCGTCGATCTGCTTGTTGGTCTTGCCCAGTTCCACCAGCTGCTCGAAGCTGGCGGTGGCGGTGGTCTCACCCGTCTTTTGGGCCTGGCGCACCGACCGGGCCAGCGCGTAAAAATCCGCGGTGTAGCGTGCGATGTCCTCGGGGTTGGCCAGCACCAGCTTGACCCGGCGCCGGGTGTGGCTCTCGATCTCGCCGACCCAGCCGGTGTCGAACGGCTCGCTGATGGCCACCGTCACCGCGTCCGGCGCCACACTGACCGGCAACACCTTGCGCAACTCGGCGTACTGCAGGCTCATCACCTCGGCCACCCGGCCCACATCGACCTTGAGCGGATCGATGCGCAGGTAGGGCAGCGCCACGCGCTGGGCCAGCCATTCGGTCAGCGCCTCGGTGTCCAGCGGCCGCCCGGCCCGCTGCAGCCCGGCGCCGCCCAGGCGCACCAAGGCGTGCAGGCTGGATGCGCCAGCGCCAAAGCGCTTGATCACGCGCTGCGCGTCGTCGTCACTGACCAGTGTGTCGTCGCGCAGCCAGCCCAGCAACTGGTGCCAGTCGAGGCGGCCGCGTGGCCTGGCGTTGGCAGCGGCAGGCGTGGCCAAGGCAGGGTCAGGCGAGACAGGAGGTCTTTGACGCGGAGGGGATGGGTTCATTCGGGGGCCGGCGATGGCAAAACGCTGCAGCCGACGATAGCAGCCAGCAGGCCGTCGGATACGGCAAGGAAAGGCATGACACCAGGCCAGTTGGACGCGCCAGTCCGCCACCGGCCAGCGCGGTTCAACTCGGCGGTCCGGAATTGATTGACGCTCAAAGACCACCAGGTTCGGTAAGCGGTGGTGCCAGCGCGGCGGCGGCGGACAGGCAATGTCCCGGCAGCCTTGGGTTCAACTTAGACCGCGCAGCTTCAAGCCCTTGCGCCGGCGCACACCCACTCCGCTGTGCTGGGGATGGCACCGCCGCAACAGGGCGAGTTAGCGCTGCGTCTACTCGCTTCGTCGGTGTGTAGGTCTGCCGCGTCTGTTTCCGCCTGCGAAGCCCGCACGCGAATAACAAACGGCAACGGCAACGGCCACGGCCACGACACGCCATGTCGGACATGAAAAAGCCCCTGAGTCGTTGATCGACTTAGGGGCTTGATCTTGTTTGACTCTCGCCAAACAGTAACTTGG
>JBBRZR010000397.1:0-4781 GCA_038236495.1 Burkholderiales bacterium | reverse complement strand
GTGGCGCTTTGGGTGGCGCTTTGGGTGGCGTTTCGGGCGGTATTTTGGGCGGTGTGCAGGTGGCGCATCGCCCACACCGGGGACGCCGCGGCCGCAGCGCCTGCAGTGGCGCCGGACGACTGGGTGGCAGCGACCGCCGGGCCCGCCGCCGGCACCTGCACCAGCCAGCCCACGTTGCGCAGGCCGGGCACACGGTCGGTCCAGGCGCTGGCCAAGCTGTTGAACACCGCCGGTGGCAGGCCCTCGCCGCCCGCGGCGATCACGCCGCGCAGCGCCACGGCCGCATCGACCGGGTCGGTCAGCAACTGGGTGATGCGCAATCGCCGCGCAGTGGCATCGCGTTCGAAGGCGCCTTGCAGGCGTTGCTCGTCGCGCCGCGCCACCTGGTTGAAGCCCGGCAACATCACCAGTACCAGCAGCACCAGCGGCAACGCCACCGGCCGCCGACGCGGCCGCCAGGGCGCCTGCGGCTGACCCAGCCAGCACAGCAGCACCGGCGCCGTGACCACCACGCCGGCGGTGTCGGCGATGAACCTGCCGACCGCACCGGCCAGTTGCGGCCGCGCCAAGGGCAAGGCGGCGGCGGCGTCGACCCCCCACTGCGCCAGCATCGCGGCCAGCACACCGACTGCCGCCGCCGCCGGGGCGGCCACCAGCACAAAGCGCCGCAAGCGCGGTGCGGTGTCGAGCTGCAGCACGTCCGGGTCGGGCGCATGGCGCATCAGCCAGCCGGCGGTCATCGCCTGCAGGCCGAGCACGCCAGCATCGAGCAGGGCCGCGTGCCCGCCGCTGCCGGTGATCAGGTCGCCCAGCGCCACGCCGACCAACGCCGCGGGCACCGTCCAGCGGCCGCGTGACATCGCTGCCGCCACCGCAACGCCCAGCACCACCGACAGCGGCGCCAACGCCGCCGCACCCAGCGTGTAGCGCGGCAGCAGCGCCTGCAGCAGACCGCACAACAGCGCCAGCGCCACGGCGCGCAACACGGCTCGGTAAAGCGGCTGGGCCAGGGGGGTGGGGAGGTGGTCTTTCATGGCGTGTGGGTTGGGACAAGAGTATGCCCACGGTGGATGCTGTCGCTATGGGGAGTTCACCGTGTCAGGCTGCGCAAGCAAGTGCCGGGCGCGCAGCGCAGTGCGGGGCTGGGTTGCTGGGGCTGGGTTGCCGAGGCTGCCGTGCCGGGGCTGCGGCAGGCGCCTTTCTACAATCGACGCGATGTCGAATCCCCCACATCCGGACCGCCAGACTGCCGCTGCCGTCTTGGCGGGCTTGCCTGTCACAGCGGGTAGACCAGTTTTGCCAGGCAGCGCCAGCAGCCCCTGGAGTGCGCCCTTGTTGGCAATGGGCGGCGCAGTGGCGTTTTCGGGCAAGGCCATCATCGTCAAGCTGGCCTACCGGCATGGCGTGGACGCGATCACCTTGATCATGCTGCGCATGGCCATTGCGCTGCCCTTGTTCCTGCTGATGCTGTGGTGGGCCGGGCGCGGCAAGCCGGCCTTGGGCTGGCGCGACACCGCTGCCGCAGCGGCGCTGGGGTTCTCGGGCTACTACCTGTCGAGCTACCTGGATTTTCTCGGCCTGCAGTACGTCACGGCCAGCCTGGAACGCTTGATCCTGTACCTCACGCCGGCGGTGGTGCTGCTGCTGTCCTGGGCGATCTTTGGCCGACGTGCCAGCCCGCGCCAGTGGGCGGCGATGGCGGTGGGCTACAGCGGCCTGGTGCTGGTGTTTGGCCATGAGCTGCACCTGGACGGCCCACGCGTGCTGCTGGGCACCGGCCTGGTGCTGGCCAGCACCTTGAGTTATGCCGGCTATCTGCTGTACAGCGGTGAGGTGGTGCGCCGTATCGGCTCGCTGCGCCTGACCGGCTGGGCCAGCAGCGTGGCCTGCGGGTTCTGCATTGCGCAATTTGCGCTGCTGCGGCCGATCGGCAGCCTGGCGCAGCTGGCGCCGGCGGTGTGGTGGTTGTCGCTGGTCAACGGCACGGTCTGCACGGCGCTGCCGGTGCTGCTGGTGATGCGCGCCATCGAGCGCATCGGCCCGGCCCGCACCGCCCAGTACGGCATGGTCGGCCCGGTCTCGACCATCGTGCTGGGGGTGTTCATCCTGGGTGAGCCCTTCACCGTCTGGGTGGCGGCCGGCTCGGCCTGCGTGCTGGCGGGTGTGACGTTGCTGGCCCGGGTGCGCGGCTGACGGCGGCGCTGCGAGCGCAACGCAGCCTGCGCAACGCAGCCTCGGAATGCTGCCTCGGAATGCAGCCTCGCAATGCAGCCTCGCCACGCCATCGCCCAACGCCGTCATCGCCGTCGATACACTGGCCAGCCCCCAGCCAAGACGCCGCCCTGGCGCCGCCCGCCGTGTCCGACCGCCTTGCCGTCCTGCCGCAATACCTGTTGCCCCAACAGGCGCTCACCCGGTTTGCCGGCTGGGTTGCCGGCTGGCGCGGCGGCGCCCGCACCACCGCATTGATACGCTGGTTTGTACGCCGCTACGGCGTCAACATGGCCGAGGCCGCCGAGCCACGCATCGAGGCCTATGCCAGCTTCAACGATTTCTTCACCCGCGCGCTGAAGCCCGGTGCCCGGCCGTTGGCGGCGGCCGATCTGGTCTGTCCGGTCGATGGCGCGATCAGCCATTTTGGCCCGGTGCAGCGGGACCAGATCTTCCAGGCCAAGGGCCACCGCTACAGCACCACCGCGCTGGTCGGTGGTGACGCTGCCCTGGCGGCACCGTTTGCCAATGGCTGGTTTGCCACGCTCTACCTCAGCCCGCGCGACTACCACCGCATCCACATGCCCTGCGCCGGCACGCTGCGCCGCATGGTGCATGTGCCGGGCGACCTGTTTTCGGTCAACCCGACCACCGCGCGGGGTGTGCCGGGGCTGTTTGCGCGCAACGAGCGGGTGGTCTGTTTGTTCGACGACGACCAGGGCCGGCCGTTTGTGCTGGTGCTGGTGGGCGCCACCATCGTCGGCAGCATGGCCACCGTCTGGCACGGCCTGGTCAACCCGCCGCGCCCGGGTCAATTGCGCGAGTGGCACTACGGCGACGCGCCGGTGCGGCTGGCGCAGGGCGCCGAGATGGGGCGCTTTTTGCTGGGCTCGACCGTGGTGATGCTGTTTCCGGCCGCGCCGGGCGCAGCGCTGCAGGCCAACCCGGCCTGGGCGCCGGGTGGGGCGATCCGGATGGGCGAGTTGATGGCGCAGCACGGCGCCTGATCTCCGACCGAAATTCCAGCGGCCGATGCGGTACTTCGGTCCGTACAGGCCTGTGCCGCCCCTCTGCATCGGGGGGGTGCGAAGTTGAATGCCGCCCCTAGACTGGCGTCAAGGCTGATCGAAGGGTCCTTCGGCCGCCGCCCTACAGGAAACGCCGTGAATCATTTTTCAAAACACCCCGTCATCACAGCCCGCACCGCGTTGCTGGTCGCCGCGCTCACCATGCTGGGCGCAGCGCCGGCACATGCGCTGGTGGTGCTCGACACCTTTGGCCCGACTGACACCGCGCCGGGCCTTGCCTGGTCGCTCTACAACCCAGACCCTGCAGCCGGAGGCCAATCGCTGGCGGTACCGTTCAATCTGGTGGGCGCGGTCACGGTCGATTCGATCCTGACATCGATTGATGGCACGGGTGTGTTCAGCTTGCGTATCGTCGCCGATGCGGCCGGCCTGCCCACTGGATCGGTTCTGTTCAGCACGGCGCTGAGCAATCCGACGGCCAACACCCTGGCCAGCGGTTTGGGGTGGTCGCTGGCTGCGGGTCACTATTGGCTGGCCGCCGAGGCCGCTGCAGGCTCGAACGGCACTTGGCAGGGCGGCGATCAGGTGGGCACTCAGAACTGGGCCTTTACCTTTGACGCCGTCAACACGGCCTGGAATGGCACTGGTCCCAATGACGCACCGGCTGCTCGCATCAACGTGACGGCCGTGCCAGAGCCGGGCACCTGGGCGCTGACGTTGGGTGGCGTGGCGCTGTTGGCCTGGCGGTTGCGCCGCCGCGCCTGAGCCTGCGCCGGATTTCGGCGTCCGGCCGCATGTCTCAGGCGGTCATGCCGCCGGGGCCCGTCTGCTGCGTCAACGCCGTTGGCAGGACATCGACAAACACCTGCACCAACGAAGCCTGCGGGAAGCCGCCAGCCAATCCGCACGCCGTAGGGGAATGCGGGCAGGTAGTGGCCCGCTGCAACGACCTAGGATGGGGCCCCCGACCACCGACCCCACACCATGACCGCTGCCATCCGCACCTACGCCATCGCCACCATCCCGGGTGACGGCATCGGCAAAGAGGTGGTGCCGGCCGGCCAGCAGGTGCTGCAGGCGATGGCCGACGCCAGCGGCGAGTTCCACTTTGTCTTCGAGAACTTTGGCTGGGGAGGCGACCACTACCGGGCCCACGGCGTGATGATGCCCGCCGACGGGCTGGACGCACTGCGCGCCAAGGACGCGATCCTGTTCGGCTCGGCCGGTGACCCGGACATCCCCGACCACATCACGCTGTGGGGCTTGCGGCTCAAGATCTGCCAGGGGTTCGATCAGTACGCCAACGTGCGGCCCACCCGGATCCTGCCGGGCATTGATGGCCCGCTCAAGCGCTGCACCGCGCAGGACCTGGACTGGGTGATCGTGCGCGAGAACTCCGAGGGTGAGTATTCGGGTGTGGGCGGTCGGGTGCACCAGGGCCACCCTATCGAAGCTGCCACCGATGTCTCGATGATGACCCGCGCCGGGGTCGAGCGCATCATGCGCTTTGCCTTCGGCCTGGCGCAGTCGCGGCCGCGCAAG
>JBBRZR010000396.1:0-4790 GCA_038236495.1 Burkholderiales bacterium | reverse complement strand
TTCTCTACCTACGCGGGACACGCCAGCCCGACACGGCGCAATCCAACTGCTGCGCGCGCTGGGTTTTAAAGCCAACGCACGCGGAAAAGGTGCCGGCGGCCAAGGGCGTTGGGTGACCGGCGCAGTGAAATACAGGGGGAAATGCCGGCCAACCGTCCGGCATGGAGGACATTCACGGAGGCGGTTACCCAACGGCTTTGGTTGCCTCGCGCCACACGTCGAACGCCAACATCCTGGCCAATCGAAAGACAGCTCAGAGCCGCAAGCCGCCCCAACGAATCAAGCAAATGCGTACGGCCCACCGCGCTTGAGCGCCAGTTTGTAAGCCGGTCGTGCGTGGATGCGTTTGAGAAACGCCATCAGTTTGGGCCGGCTGGCATCGAGACCGGCGCGCTGGGCAGCGGCCTCGAGTGGAAAGCTCATCATGATGTCTGCCCCGGTCAACGCGGCGCCGGCAAACCAGGTGCTGCGGCCCAGCTCGGACTCCATGAAGTCGAGCTGGCGCTTCAGGTTGGGCCGCACCATCAGGTTCATCACCTTGTTGCTGATGCCCCGTGCCACCGGCTTGATGAAAAACGGCATCGGCGCGTTGGCAATGCGGTCGAAGATCAGCGTCAAGAGCAGCGGCGGCATGGCCGAGCCCTCGGCAAAGTGCAGCCAGTAGCGGTAGCGCAGCGCCTCGGGTGTGCCCGGGGCCGGCAGCAGGCGGCCACCGCCGTACTGGTCCAACAGGTACTCGACGATGGCACCGGTCTCGGCCACGGTGGTGTCCCCGTCGGTGATCACCGGCGACTTGCCCAGCGGGTGCACGGCCAGCAGCTCTGGCGGCGCCAGCATGGTGGTGGCATCGCGCTTGTAGTGCACGATCTCATAGGGCAGGCCCAACTCTTCCAACAACCAGAGCACCCGCTGTGAGCGTGAGTTTTCAAGGTGGTGAACAACCAGCATGGGTTTTGGCCTGGGATGGGCGGCGGCGCCGCGGAGCGCCGATTGTGCGGTGTGCAGTTTGGGCAGTGGGCACTGCGCGGCAAGCGCTAAGTCGCCTGCAGGCCGGCGGCAACAGCCCGGGAGTCCAGCCAACGCTGCACACCCGATGCCGCCGCCCGGCCACTGGCCAGGCTGGCGCTCAGCAGGTAGCCGCCGGTGGGCGCCTCCCAGTCGATCATCTCGCCGGCACAGAACACGCCGGGCAGCGCCCGCAACATGGCGTTGCCGTCCAGCGCCTCGAAACACACACCGCCGGCGCTGCTGATGGCCTCGGCCACCGGGCGCGCAGCGATCAGGCGCAAGGGCCAGGCCTTGAGCGCTGCGGCCAGCGCCTGGGGATCCTGTGCCACCAAGGTGCTCAGTTGCTCGGCGCTATAGCGCTCGCGCAGCAACGCGGCCTTGACACCGTCCAGCCCGGCGTGCTCCTTCAGGTGGTTGGGCAGCGAGCGAGCGCCCCGGCCCTTGGCCAGCGCTGTCGCCAATTGGGCGGTGCTGCGGCCGGGCAACAGGTCGATCGTCACGCTGGCCGCGCCGTCGCGGGCGATGGCATCACGCAGGCGGGCCGACGCAGCGTAGACCAGACTGCCTTCGATACCGCCGGCGGTGATGACAAATTCACCCGGCCGGTCGAAGGCCGGGCCCCGGCCATCGTCGAAGTGCAACCGCACCGACTTCATCGGTGCACCGGCAAAACGTTGGGCAAAGTAGGGGCTCCAGCCAATGTCGAAGCCGCAATTGGCCGGTTGCAGCGTGGCCACCGCCACGCCACGTGCGGCCAGTTGCGGCAGCCAGGCGCCGTCGCTGCCCAGTTGCGGCCAGCTGGCGCCGCCCAACGCCAGCAGCACGGCATCAGGCTGGTCAAGTACCTCGCCTGGCATGCCGGCCACCGCTGCGGCAAAGCGCAGCGTGGTGGGCGCATCAGTGTCAGCCCAGCCCAGCCAGCGGTGGCGCATGTGCAGCCGCAGGCCCTGGCCGCGCAGCCGGTGCAGCCAGGCGCGCAGCAGTGGCGCGGCTTTCATCTCGGCCGGGAAAACCCGGCCCGAGCTGCCGACAAAGGTCTTGATGCCCAGCGCCGCCGCCCAGTCTCGCAGGTCCTGCGGGCTGAATGCCGCCAGCCACGGCGCCACCTGCTCGGCACGCTCGGCATAACGGGCGACAAAAGGCTCGATGGCCTCGCTGTGCGTCAGGTTGAGTCCGCCCTTGCCGGCCAACAAAAATTTGCGGCCGACCGAGGGCATGGCATCGAACAAATCGACCGAGGCACCCGCTTGCAGCAGCAGCTCGGCCGCCATCAGACCGGCAGGCCCGCCGCCGACGATGGCCACCCGGTGCCGCGCCGCTGGGCCCGAAGCATCGGGCGGGGTCGGGTGCGAGGGTGTGGACGCCGGTGCGGATACGTGTGGGGAGAACAGCTGGGGCGGATTCATCCCGCCAAGTCTAGGCCTGGCTCACCCGCTGCTCAGATCGCCACCCGCTGGCACGGGCCGTTCAGCCCCAGGTCAGCCAGCCTGCGGACGGCACGGTGTGCGAGCCGCCACGTCGCGGGTTGATGTCTGCGGTGCGCTGGGTCGCTTCGTCGCTCATGCCGACCACCGGTTCGACCAGCAGCAAGCGCTTGGGGCCTTGCATCAGCGGCATGCCGATCTCCAGCCACTGCCTCTGGCCGTGGCTCAGCAGGCCGGCAGTGCGTTGGGCGTCATCGCGCCAGTGGATGGTGGCTGGGCCGGTTTCAGGAAACGCGACGCATGGCGTACGCGGACGACGCGGCCTATGTCGCCGGTCGGGCCACGAAGTCACGCCAATGCGCCGCCCACATGGCGTATCTACCCATATTCAGGCGTGGCCACCCTCGCCTGCGGCGGCACAAAATGCCGGGGTACCGGCCCACCCCAGATCGCACCATGAGCAAACTCTCCCTGCTGGACCTCGGCTTTTTCATTGCCGAGACCGAAGCCAGCCCCAAGCATGTCGCGGGCTTGTTGATCTTCAAGCGGCCGCCCAAGTCCACTTCGGCTTTTGCCAAGAACCTGTACCGCCAGTACCTGGGCTTCACCGACGTGCTGCCGCCCTACAACCGGGTGATTCAGTTCTCGTTGACGGCGATGCCGCACTGGCGCGACGCGGCGGCGGTGGACCTGGCCCAGCATGTGTTCTTCCACAAGCTGCCCAAGGGCGCCAACGACCGCCAGGCGCTCTACGACTTTGTCGCCAAACTGCACGAGCCCATGCTCGACCGCTCGCGCCCCCTGTGGGAGGTGCATGTCATCGACGGGTTGGGCGGCGACCTGGGCAGCGGCGGTTTTGCGCTGTACCAAAAGATGCACCATGCCTACGCCGACGGCGTGACCATGGCACGCTGGACGGCTGAAGGCCTGGCCAGCACGCCCGAAGACACCGAGATCACCCCGGTCTGGACCTTGCGCCACAGCGGCCACGGCCACGCGCTGAAAAAACGCAACCAGGCGCTGATGCGCTCGATGTGGCAGGAGTTGGGCAGCACCAGCATGCGCTTTCTGGGCGTGGGCCGGCTGGCCGCAATGCTGCTGCTGGAGAGCGTCAAGCTGACCAAAAACGCCATCGCGCTGCCGTTTGTCTCCAGCGCCAAGACGCCGCTGACCGGCCAGGTCACCGCCGGCCGCCAGTTCAGCACCGCGGCGGTGACGATGGACAGGGTCAACCGGGTACGCGCGCGCACCCGCTCCACCCTCAACCACGTCGCACTGACCTGCCTGGACGGTGCGCTGCGGCGCTACCTCAGTGACCTGGGGGTCGAGCTGAAGCGCCCGATCACGATCCAGATGCCGGTCAACCTGCGCCAGGAGGGCGAAAAAACCGCTGGCAACAAGATCGGCATCATCCAGGTCGAGCTGTCACCGCCCACCGACGACCCGTATGTGCGGCTGCGCAACATCGGCTTCTCGCTGCGCAACGTGCGCAGCATGATCAACAGCGTGGTGCCCGAGGCGATAGAGTCCTACACCATCATCACCGGGCTGGTGGCGCAGATCGCCGAGATGCTCAAGCTCAGCAACACCTTGCCGCCGATGGGCAATACCCTGGTGTCCAACGTGCCGGGCCCCAAGCACCACCTCTACCTGCAAGGTGCGCGCATGCTGGAGATGCACCCGATCAGCACGCTGCCGCCCAGCAACCTGCTCAACATCACGCTGTTCAGCTATGCCGACCAGCTGTTTTTCGGCCTGATCGCCACCGACGAGCTGCCCGATCTGCACCGGCTGGGCGAGTACGTCGAGGCGGCCTTCACCGAGCTGGAAGCCGCGGTGATCGATGCCCATGCGCCCTGACCGCAGCGGCTGCCCACCCGATATCTTCAGGAGTTGACCATGGCGCACACCTACACCTTCATCGGTGCCGACGGCCTCGCCGCCCGCTACCAAGACCGCAAACGCGCCTGGTGGGCGATGTCGGTGGTCTACCCGCTGGTACCGCTGCTGGGCCTGTGGGCGCACCATGTAAGTGGGCTGCAGATCGCGCTCGGCCTGCCGATCCTGATCAGCTACGGCCTGCTGCCGCTGCTGGACGCGCTGATCGGCGAGGACCGCAACAACCCGCCCGAGGCGGTGGTGCCGCAGCTGGAGGCCGACCGCTACTACCGCTGGCTGACCTGGGCCACCGTGCCACTGCACTTCGTGGCGCTGATCGCCTGCGCCTGGTGGGTCGGCACGCATGACCTGTCGTGGTGGGCGGTGGTGATGCTGGCATATGTCGCCGGCAGCGACGCCGGCCTGGGCCTGAACACCGCCCACGAGCTGGGCCACAAGAACAACCCGGTCGAGCAATGG
>JBBRZR010000395.1:0-4800 GCA_038236495.1 Burkholderiales bacterium | reverse complement strand
GCGTTTGCGCTGGGCGCCGAGGGCATCCAGATGGGCACGCGCTTTGTCGCCAGCGCCGAGAGCCCGGTGCATGCGCACTTCAAGGACGCGATCGTCGCGGCCGAGGCCACCGGCACCTGGGTGCTGAACAAGAAGTCCACGCCCTGCATCCGGGCGCTCAAGACCGATTTCACCCAGCCTATCCATGACGCTGGCGTGATGCCCGCCGACACCTTCAAGGGCATACAGCAGGTGTACTTCGGCGGCGACATGAATGCCGCGCCGGCGCTGGCCGGCCAGTCGGCCGGGCTGATCCACGGCATCAAGACCGCCCAGCAGATCATCGACGAGACGGTGGCCGAGTTCCGGGCGATCGCCGCGCGCCTGGGCGCGATGGCGGCAGCGGCCAACTTCGGCTGAGCCGCGCTGCGCCTGTCCACCCCGCCCCGTCCACCACCCCGTCCACCCCTGGAGACACCCATGAGCAAACTCTTTTCACTCGACGGCCGCATTGCGCTGGTCACCGGCGGATCACGCGGCATCGGCCGCATGATTGCCGCCGGCTTCATGCAGCAAGGCGCCAAGGTCTACATCTCGTCGCGCAAGGCCACGGCCTGCGACGCAACGGTGGCCGAGCTGAAAGCGCTCTACCCCAGCGCCCCGCCCTGCGTGGCCCTGCCAGCCGACGTATCCACCGCCGCCGGCATCCAGGCGCTGGCGGCGGCGTACAGCGCGCTGGAGCAACAGCTCGACATCCTGGTCAACAACGCCGGGGCGGCCTGGGGCGCGCCGTTTGACGAGTTCCCGGAGGCCGGCTGGGACAAGGTGGTCGACCTGAACCTCAAATCTCCGTTTTTCCTGACCCAGGCGCTGCACAAACTGCTGATCAAGGGCGCCGCCAGCCAGCCTGCCAAGGTGATCAACATCGCCTCCATCGACGGCCAGACCGTCAACCCGCAGGAGACCTACAGCTACGCCGCCAGCAAGTCCGGCCTGATTCACCTGAGCAAGCGCATGGCCTTGCGCCTGGTGCAAGACAACATCGTCGTCAACGCCATCTGCCCCGGCGCCTTTGCCAGCGAGATGAACCGCGACGCCCGCGACCATGCCGACACCGTGTCCGCCCGCATCCCGGCGCGCCGGGTGGGCGTGGACGACGACATGGCCGCCGCGGCGATCTACCTGGCCTCGCGCGCCGGCGACTACGTGGTGGGCACCACGCTGACGGTGGACGGTGGCGTGAACCTGGTGCGCTGACCCCGAGGCGCCGGCCGCGGCGTCCGTTGGCGGGTTCGACCGTCAGGCCATCCCGCACGGTTCTCCAATCGGGCCTGGACCTTGCATGCCCCTGCGCATGGCGTCGTCCCTGTGCAGGCTGTCACTCCCTATTTGCGGGCCGGGGTTTGCCAACACACGGACAACGCCCAAGCCCTGGCGTAGGCTGTGGTCTTTGGCAACAGGGTGGCCGCCAGGTGGCACGCTGGACCCCCACCACCCGGACGCGGCTGCGCTGCGGATTGGTGGGCCTATGAACCTTCACGGACGGAGAACGCCTTGAAATTACGTGTTGGCTTCGAGATGGAATACCAGTGCCCGGCGCCCACGCCGATGATCCTGGCGCTCAACGTGCACCATTCGCGTGCGTCCGACCTGATCAACCCGGACTACCTGAGCACCAGCCCGGCCGTACCGCTCACCGCCTACCACGACCTGTTCGGCAACTGGTGCAGCCGCATCGTCGCGCCCGCCGGCAGCCTGGTGCTGCGGGCCGACGCCTTGCTGCGCGACACCGGCCTGCCGGACCCGGTGGCCTGGGATGCGCAGCAGGTGCCGGTTGAATACCTGCCCGACTCGGCGCTGGTCTTCTTGCTGGGCAGCCGCTACTGCGAAACCGATCAGCTCTCCGACATCGCCTGGCGCCTGTTTGGCAACGGCCCCACCGGCTGGGCGCGGGTGCAGGCGATCTGCGATTTCGTGCACCGCCACATCGAGTTCGGCTACCACCACGCGCGCCGCACCCGTACCGCCTTGGAGGCCTACAACGAGGGCCAGGGCGTGTGCCGCGACTACGCCCACCTGGCGGTGGCGTTCTGCCGCTGCATGAACATCCCGGCCCGCTACTGCACCGGCTACCTTGGCGACATCCGTATCGCGCCAATCCCCGGGCCGATGGACTTTGCCGGCTGGTTCGAGGCCTACCTGGGCGACCGCTGGTACACCTTCGACGCCCGCAACAACACGCCGCGCATCGGCCGGGTGCTGATGGCGCGCGGCCGCGACGCCTGCGACGTGGCCCTGACCAGCACCTTCGGCCCGAACACGCTGACGCGGTTCGAGGTCTGGGCGAATGAGGTCGACGGGGACTGAATGCCCATGCTGCACCCCGGCTTTTGGCCCATGCCCAGGCCATCGCGCAGGCAGGGCAATCGATGACCTACTGTGTCGGCGTCAAGCTTGAAGCGGGGCTGATCTTTGCCAGCGACTCGCGCACCCACGCAGGCGTGGACAACTATGCCAAGTTCTGCAAGATGACGGTATTCGAGCGCGCCGGCGACCGGGTGCTGGTGCTGCTCAGCTCGGGCGGCCTGGCCGCCACCCAGACCGTGATCAACCTGCTGCGCCAGCGTGCTGCGGCCAAGCCGCCTCACCTCTGGACCGCGGCCTCGATGTTCGATGTGGCCAACCTGGTGGCCGACGCGATGCGCGACATCGAGCGCCGCGATGGCCCGTTTCTGGAAAACGGCGGCCTGAAGTTCAACGCCTCGTTCATCCTGGGCGGCCAGATCGCGGGCGAGGAGATGCGGCTGTTCCGCCTTTACGCCGAAGGCAACTTCATCGAGGCCGGCACCGACACGCCGTTCTTGCAGACCGGCGAGGCCAAGTACGGCAAGCCCATCCTCGATCTGGCGGTGACCAGCGGCGCCTCGATGGAAGACGCCACCAAGTGCGTGCTGGTGTCCTACGACTCGACCCTGCTCAGCAACCTGTCGGTCGGCATGCCGATCGACCTGCTGTGCTACGCCCGAGACAGCCTGAAGGTCACGATGAAACGCCGTTTCGACGAGGGCGATGCCTACTTCGAGGCGCTGACCCAGCAGTGGATCGCGGGCACACGCCGGGTCTTCCATGAGTTGCCGGCGCTGGAGTGGTAACCGCCGCTGACCGGCCGGATCAGGGCCGCGACCTCGGGCCACGCCGCCGGTGACGCCTGACTGCGGATGTGGTGAACTTCATCGAACCGCCAGGTCGGCAACCAGCCCTTGATCCAATCCATTCCACCCGCCCACACCACCATGACCCTGCTGATCATCCGCCACGGCGAAACCCCGCTCAACGTGGCCCGCGTGCTGCAACCCGCCGCCACCCCGTTGTCCGTCAACGGCCGGGCGCAGGCGGCGGCGCTGGCGCAGCGGCTGCGCGGCGGTGCGCCGCTGGCGCCGGCCGGCATCGTCAGCAGCGACCTGCCGCGCGCGCTGCAGACCGCACAAGCCATTGCCGAGGCCTGCGGCCTGGCCTTGAGCACCTCGGCGCTGCTGCACGAGCGCAACTTTGGTGAGCTGCGCGGCCTGCCCTACGACACCCTGGGCTTCGACCCACTGGCGGCCGACGATGCCCCGCCCGGCGGGGAATCCAAAGCCCAGTTCAGCGCCCGCTGCACGCTCGCCTGGCACTGGGTGCTGGCGCAACAGGCCGCACTGGGCGGCCCGCTGGCAGTGGTGACGCACGGCCTGGTGATCCGCGAATGGCTGCAGGCCGGCCCGCTGACTGTGCCCGCCGAGCTGGTGTTGACGGGCGGCCTGGCCAATACCTCGGTGACGCTGGCCAGCGCCGCGGCACCGCACCGGGTCAGCCTGCTGGACTGCGTGGCGCACCTGCAGGCCGGTCAGCACCCCGCCCAGGCGGCCGGACCGGGCTTGGACCGCCAGAGCCTGTCGGGCGGCTGATACCCGGCGGTTGTGGGGATGCGGCCGGTGCCGGCACGCCAAACCAGGTGCCGCAATCAAAACCCTTCAGCCCGGCCTCGTCCGGCGTGGGCAGGCCGGGCAGTGCCACTGCGCGTTAGGCGGTGTGCACCGCCAGCGCAAGCAGCTTGCCGTGTCAAGGCGGTTGCGCCGGCTGCCGGTGGGGCGGTCAGTCGGCGCGCATCGGCCGCGGGCGGCGCGTGGCGGCCAGTGCGCTGCACACCGCTGCGGTCACCTGGGCGGTGGTGGCCACGCCGCCCAGGTCGCGGGTGTGCAGATCGGGGTTGGCAGTGACCTGCTCGATCGCCTGCATCAAGGTGCGGGCGGCCAGGGCCTCGCCCAGGTGCTCCAGCAGCATCACGCAGGACCAGAAGGTGCCGACCGGATTGGCCAGGCCCTGGCCCATGATGTCGAAGGCCGAGCCGTGGATGGGCTCGAACATCGACGGGTAGCGCCGCTCGGGGTCGATGTTGGCGGTGGGCGCAATGCCCAGGCTGCCGGCCAGCGCGGCGGCCAGGTCGCTCAGGATGTCGGCATGCAGGTTGGTGGCCACCAGCGTGTCCAGCGTGGCGGGCCGGTTGACCATGCGGGCGGTGCAGGCGTCGACCAGCTCCTTGTCCCAGCGCACGTCGGGGAACTCGGCCGAGATCTGCAGCGCGATCTCGTCCCACATCACCATCGCGTGGCGCTGGGCGTTGCTCTTGGTCACCACCGTCAGCAGCTTGCGCGGCCGCGACTGCGCCAGGCCGAAGGCAAAGCGCATGATGCGCTCGACCCCGGCGCGGGTCATCATCGAGACATCGGTCGCGGCCTCTATCGGCTGGCCCTGGTGCACCCGGCCGCCCACGCCCGAGTACTC
>JBBRZR010000394.1:0-4822 GCA_038236495.1 Burkholderiales bacterium | reverse complement strand
GGCAATCGCCCTCTCGGGCGCCTACCTGTGGGTGCCCACCAACGTGTGCCTGTCCGAACCCAGCAGGCGCCCCCACGGGCGAGGCCGGGCTCCCCGGGGGTCGAGGTGCTGAACCGGCAAGGCTCTAGGACGCCATGATCGGAGAGTGCGCTCGGGGAGGTTCGCCAAAGCTCGAACGCAAATTCGCGTTTTCTTTACTCCGCTGCGGCGGGTATCGGTGGCAGGCGCCGATGGTTTCATCGCCGTTTACGCCTTCAGTTGAATCCGCCGGAATCGTTGTGACCGTTTTCGGAAGCTGCGCGACGGCTATCGGGTTCTGCTTCAGCGGGCACCTCCAAATCAGACGGCCGCCATAGCCGGCAAGCTCTGGCGGCTGAAAAGCCTGGAGCGCCTTTGTGCTTGACGGCAGAATGGTCCGCATGGGCGAAATCACGTTGTTGATCCAGCAGGCTGGGCGGGGGGAGGCTGGCGCCGTGGATCGCCTGTACGGACTGCTCTACGCTGACCTGCGCCGCATCGCACACAGCCGCTTGCGCGGGGACGCTGGCCCGCAGATGCTGGACACCACTGCGCTGGTCCATGAAAGCTACCTGCGCTTGGTGAAGCTGGATCACTTGGTGGTGAACGACCGCGGGCACTTCCTCACCTACGCGGCGCGGGTGATGCGTTCGGTCGTGGTTGATCTGGTGCGTGAGGCGCGCGCTGACCGAAGAGGCGGCGGGCACCCGCTGGTCACGCTGGACACCGGCAAAGGCGAGTCGGTGGCCGGCGGCGATGAGCAGATCCTTGCGGTCCACGATGCCTTGGCAGAGCTGGCAGCTGTCGACGAACGGCTGGTACGCGTGGTCGAGATGCGGTTTTTTGTGGGTCTGGAGATGGACGAGATTGCGCAAGCGCTCGGCGTTGCCAAGCGCACCGTGGAGCGCGACTGGGAGAAGGCCCGCAGCTTTCTCTACAGCGCCTTAAAACGGGCTTAGCCTCCAAATGAGCTCGGCCACGATGGCGGACGCCGCAGCCAAGATACGTGTATGAATGCAACGCCGCCATCGCCATCGCCCATGAACCTTGCACCCGAAGACTGGCCCACCGCGCTGCGCCTGCTGGACGAAGCACTGGAACTGCCGGCCGAGGCGCGCGATGCATGGCTGGCTACTTTGGCGGGTCAGCACCAGCGGCTGCGCGCGGCGCTGCGCCAGTTGCTGGACGACCGCCGTGCCATCGAGACCGGCGAATTCTTGTGCCGGATGCCACTGTTGCTGCCGGCCGTACCCGCTGACGCAGCCCTGTCCTCAGGGCAGGCCGTCGGCCCCTGGACTCTGCTGCGCGAGCTTGGGCGCGGTGGCATGGCCAGCGTGTGGCTGGCGCGCCGAACCGACGGTGCGCACCAGCGCGAAGTGGCGCTGAAGCTGCCGCACAGCCTGCGCGGCTCGCGCGATTTCGTTGATCGCTTCAAACGCGAACGCGTCATTCTCTCGACGCTGGACCATCCCCACATCGCTGCGGTGCTGGACGCCGGCAGCGATGGTGCGCAGCCCTGGCTGGCGCTGGCGTATGTCGACGGCAAGCCCATCACCGAAGCTGCCGCTGGGTTGACGCTGCGCGAAAAGCTGCAGCTCTTTGTGCCCGTGTTGCAGGCGGTGCAACATGCGCATGCGCAGCTGGTCATCCACCGCGACATCAAGCCTGCGAATGTACTGGTCACTGCCGATGGCCGTGTACAACTGCTGGACTTCGGGGTGGCAAAGCTACTGCAAAGCGATGGCGAAACTAACGACACGGCGCTCACGCAAATGGATGGCCGCGCGATGACGCCGCAGTACGCCAGCCCCGAACAAGTGGCCGGCCGGCCGCTGGGCGTGGCCAGCGACGTGTACTCGCTGGGCGTGCTGCTGTATGAAATGCTCACCGGCCAGCGGCCCTACAAGCTGCAGCGCAACACTGCGGCAGCGCTGGAAGATGCCATCCTGCAAGCCCACGTGCAGCGGCCAAGCCAGACGACGCCTGATGGTCGAACTGCGCGGCAGCTGCGGGGTGACATCGACACCATCGTGATGAAGGCGCTGGCCGTGCAACCCACCGCGCGCTATGCCTCGGCGGCAGCCTTTGCCGAAGACATCGAACGCCACCTGAACGCGCAGCCCATCATCGCGCGGCCGGCGACCTGGCCCTACCGCGCCGGGCGCTTGTTGAAGCGGCACACGCTGGCCTTCGGGGCCGGTGCGGCCGTAATGCTGGCGTTGGTCAGCGGCGCAGGCGTGGCGGCCTGGCAGGCGCAGCGCGCGCGTGCCGAAACGGCCCAGGCGCAAGCCGTGCAGGCCTTCCTGACCAAAGTGCTGGCCTACAACGATCCGCAGCAGGCGCAGGGCAAGGAGCGCAGCGCGCGTGAACTGCTGGTGCTGGCTGCAGCACAGATCGACACCGACTTCAAAGACCAGCCTTCTGTGCGCGCGCGGCTGCATCAGACGGTGGGCACCGTCTTCTTCGAGATGGGCGCCTTCAAGCCCGCTGCCCAGCACTTGCAACTGGCGCTGGACATGCATCAAGGCAGCGGTGCTGACCGAGTCGACACACTGTTTTTCCTGGCGCAGGCGCAACGCGACCTGCGCGACTTCCAGGCCGCAAAGGCCAGCTTTGTGCACGCACTCGAAGCCGGCAATGCACTGGGTGCGCAGCCGCACCGCTGGACCGGGCGCATCCTGGCCAGCCAGGCCTGGCTGGCGTCCCAAACCGGCCAGCTCGACCAGGCCTTGCCACTGGCCGACGAGGCGCTGAAACAGCAGCGTGCGTTCAGCGGCGAGCACAGCGTGGGCTTCCTGAGCGTGGCGCAGAACGTTGCTGCACTGCAGATCGCGCGCGGCAAGATCGACGAAGCGCAGGCGCTGATCAATCTGATCGAACAGCTCGCACCCACGCTGCCGGCGTTTCCCGTCACCGACCTGCTGGTGGCCCGTGCGCAACTAGCCAGCGTTCGCTTCGTGCGCGGCGACTACGCCAAGGCCGAAAGCGACTACCGCGCGATGCTGCCGCTGTTCGACCAGCACATCGGCAAGGCGCATGACCGCACTGCCATAGCGCGGTCCACCTACGCGCGCACGCTGGCCGAGTTGGGTCGCAGCGAGGAGGCAGTGGCAGTGCAGCAGGCCAACATCAGCAACGTTCAGGCTCGCGCGGCGACCGAGCCTGAGGCGGTCAATCTGGTGCGCCTGCAGCTGGTGAGATTGCTGACGATGGCGGGCCGAGCGCCCGAGGCTGAAGTGCTGGCGCGCGAACTGCTTGGCTGGCTCGAAGCGAAGTACCCTGAGCCGACGCGCTACCGAGAGAACGCCCGCGCCTTCCTGGCTGACGCCGTGCTGGCGCAGGGCCGGCGCGAAGAGGGGCTGAAGCTGCTGCGTACGTCGATCGACTTCGCCGCCAAGATGGGCAAGGCCGAAAACCCGGTAGAGCGTGCCAGCAAGCAGTTGCAGGTGGCGCTGGCCACTCGCAACGAGCCTGCAGCCGCCGCGCTGGCCGACAAGGCCTGCCAGACGATGACCGCCGCGCTGGGGCAGGCCAATCCGCGCAGCCTGAAGTGCTTGGCCATTGCAGGCTGGGTGGGCGCGCTGCAGGCTCCCAAGACCGAGCGTGCGCAAGCGCTGGCCGCCTTTGTTGCCGCACGAACAGCGGCGCTGGCCGACTTGGCGCCGGCGCACCCGCTGCACGTCGAGCTGCAGGCCGCGCAGGGCGAAATCGAAGCCGGTGTGCTGAAGCTGCCGACACGCCTGCTCTCGCTTCATTGAGGTTCCGGCGCCCGGTAGCTCCCACAAGTTAGGGGTGCTGCAGCGGCGCATGGCGGTTTTCACCGCGCGATCGCGTGTGACTGGTTGAGGCACGCCGTGCCCAACTGGAGGTTCACATGTCATTTCATCGTTCACGGGCTGCTGCGGTGGCCACATTCCTGGCCGCTGCCAACCTGGCAGCACATGCCGACACGGTCATCAACATCCAAGGCTTCGGCGCGGACGGCGCCGGCACGGTGTCGCCACTGACCTACCCGCTGGCTGCAGGTACCGTCATCGCCTTGTCCAACCCGGTGCTGTTGGCGCTTCCAGCTGGCAACTTCAGCCTGGTCGATGCCTGGGGACTGCCCGGCGCGCTGTACGACACCTGGAACTTCGAGCGCTCTGCACCTGGCAGCTGGGCGAGCCACTACGTGGCTGCACTCGCGCGGCCGGACGGCCAGTTCAGCGTGCTGGTCGATGGCGTGTCGCTGTTGGACCCGAGCTGCAGCAACCACTTTTGCGCCTGGGACACCCAAGCCCAGGCCGCAGCTGCTTTCGCGGCCACGCCGGCCTACCGCTTCACGCTGGCGCAAGCCGGCACGGTGGCCTTTGTTTCGGCCGACTACTTCCTGCCCGACAACCTTGGCGGTATTTCACTTTTGCTCAGCGCCGCACCCGTTCCTGAACCTGCCAGCTGGGCCCTGCTGGCCGCAGGTCTGGGCCTGGTTTTGGGGCTGGGTTTGCGTGGTGGCCCGAGCCCACTTCCACGCCGTCGCGCATTCCTCGCTCAAGCTTGACCCAAGCGGAGACCACCACCATGCACAAGCACACCCTGATCCATACCGCATCGGCCTTGGGCATTGCCCTGCCGCTGAGTTTGGCTGCCAGCCTGCCGGCCGCAGCGCAGAGCCAGCTCATCGACAACTTCCAAAGTGACGGTGCCCTGCTGAGGATAGGAAATTCAAACGCACTTTTTTCTCCCAAAGGCCCCCCCTGCCAAGGCGCTTGAACCCCACTGATGCGGCCCTTGGGTTCGGCATCGGCCTGTGAATGATCGACCGCAG
>JBBRZR010000393.1:0-4838 GCA_038236495.1 Burkholderiales bacterium | reverse complement strand
CGGGCGATGGACCGGTTGTTCGGCCCCGCGCCGGACTGAGCGCCTGAGCGTCTTTCGTTCATGCCCGCTCATCACGCTCAAAGGGGCGCAGCAGGCCATGGATCAGTCGATCAGCCCGCGCCCGCGCAGCATCGGTCCGATCACCGCATCGCGGCCCCGGAAGGCGCGGAAGGCCGCACCCGGCTCGACACTGTCGCCCCGGCTGTAGATGCAGGCCTTGAGGCGCTGGGCCACGGCCGGGTCGAACGCGCTGCCGGCCTCGCCGAACGCATCCCAGGCGTCGGCCTCCAGCACCTCGGCCCACAGGTAGACGTAGTAGCCGGCGGCGTAGCTGTCCCCCGAGAACAGGTGCTGGAAGTGCGGCAGCCGGTGGTTCAGCCCCGTATCGTCGGGCAGGCCGCGCGCGGCCATCACGGCGCGCTCGAAGGCCACCACGTCATCGATCGGCACAAGGCTCTGGTGCGCGGCCAGGTCGACGATGGCGCTGGCGGTGTAGCGCACGGTCTCGTAGCCCTGGCCAAAACGGCGGGCGGCGTCCAGCCGGTCGAGCAGTGCGTCGGGGATGGGCTCGCCCGTCACGGCATGGCGGGCATGGCGGCGCAACACCTCACGCTCAGTCCCCCAGTGCTCGAACAGCTGCGAGGGCAGCTCGACGAAGTCGCGCAGCACATGGGTGCCCGACAGCCGGCTGTAGGTCACGTCGCTGAGCAGGCCGTGCAGGCCGTGGCCGAACTCGTGGAACAGCGTGCGCACGTCGTCCGGTGACAGCAGCGTGGGCTGGCCCGGCGCAGCCTTGGCAAAGTTGTTGTTGTTCAGCACCACCGGCAGCGACGCCACAGCGCCGTTGACATTGGCAGCACGGTTGCGGTGCTGCACCGCCAGCGTGCTCATCCAGGCGCCGCTGCGCTTGGCCGGGCGCGAGAAGTTGTCGTGCAGGAACAAGCCGATCGCCGCGCCCGCCGCGTCGTTGACCTGGTAGACATCGACATCACGGTGGTAGGCGGCCAGGTCGTGGCGGCGCTCGAACTGCAGGCCAAACAGCCGGCCGGCACATTCAAACGCCGCGGCCACCATGTTGGGCAGCGCAAAGTAGGGCTTGAGTGCCGTCTCGTCCAGCGCGTAGTGGGCCTGCCGTACCTGCTCGGCCCAGAAACGCCAGTCCCAGGCCTGCAGCGGGTGACCGGCGCCGGCCTGGTCCATCGCGGTGCGCAGCAGGCTGCGCTCACGGTCGAGTGCCGGCAGCGCGCGGGCCCAGACGTCGTCCAGCAGCGCCCAGACCCGGTCGGGGCTCAGCGCCATGGTGTCGGCCAGTTTGAAATCGGCGTAGTTGACGCAGCCCATCAGCACGGCCTGGCGCTGGCGCAAGGCCAGGATGCGGGTGGCGATCGGCCGGTTGTCGAACTCGCCGGCCTGCTCGCCGCGGCCGATCCAGGCCCGCCAGGCTGTCTCGCGCAGGTCGCGGCGGGTCGAGAAGCTGAGAAACGGCACGATCAACGACCGGCTGAGCGTGATCACCGGCGTGGCCAGACCCCGCTCGGCGGCGGCCTGGGTAGCGGCGGCGCGCACGAAGTCGGGCAGGCCTGCCAGCGCGGCCTCGTCGGGCAGCGGCAGCGTGTAGGCGGCCTCGTCGTGCAGCACGTTCTGACCAAAGCGGGTGTTCAGCTCGGCCAGCTCGCCGGCCAGGGCGGCAAACTCGGCACGCTCGGCGGGCGGCAGCAAGGCACCGGCGCGGGCAAAGTCGCTGTGGGTGCGCTCAACCAGGCGGCGCTGTTCGGGTGTCAGCGGGCTGGCATCAGCCAGCGCAGCGTGCACGGCGGCGATACGGGCAAACAGGCCCGCGTCCTGCATCACTGCGCTCCAGTGGGCCGACAACGGCGCCGCCATCTCGCGCTGCACCGTCTGCAGGGCCGGGCTGGTGGCCGAGCTGGCCAGGTTGTGGAACACCGCCTCGACCCGCCGCAGCTGCGCGCCGGCCTGGTCAAAAGCGGCCACGCTGTTGTCGAAGTCCGGCGCCGCGGTCTGGGCCACCAGGTCGGCGATCTCGGCGCGGTGCTGCACGATGGCCTGCTGCAGCGCGGGCGCGAAGTCGCTGGTGCGGATGCGGGAAAAGTCGGGCAATGCCAGCGGCGTGTCGTCGGCGATCAGCCGGGGGTTGATGGCGGCGTCCATGGGGGCCTTTTTGAAAGTTCTGGGAGGTTCTGGCAGGTTCGGGCAGGTTCTGGCAGGGGGTGTCCCGCCCGGCGCCCGCTGCGGGCGCGTATCCCGGGGAGTGGCCGGGCATGATGCCACCGTGCGGTCAGCCCAAGGGTGCACAAGGCTACAGTAGCGCCCGTCCCCCAGACCGGCGGCCCGCCCGGCCGCGCACCCCATGCCCTCAGTCAAGACCGTCACCCGCCCGAACAGCCCACCGAACGGCCGCCGCAGCGGCACCGCCGCGACCACCCCGATGGCCTTGTGGCTGGGCCTGGCGCTGCTGGTGATCCTGGCCGACCAGATCACCAAGACGCTGGTGATGGGCCAGTTTGTGCTGGGCGACAGCGTGCCGGTCTACCCCTTCTTCAACCTGGTGCGGGCGCACAACGCCGGCGCGGCGTTTTCGTTTCTGGCGGGTGCGTCGGGCTGGCAGCGCTGGTTTTTTGTCGGTCTCGGCGCGTTGGCGTCGGTCTTCATCGTCTGGATGTTGCGCAAGCATTCGGGCCAGCGCCTGTTCTGCGCCGCCATCAGCCTGATCCTGGGCGGTGCACTGGGCAATGTGATCGACCGGTTGTTGCACGGCTATGTGGTCGATTTTTTGCAGTTCCACTGGTCGTTTCTGGCGCCGATGTTCCCGGGCGGCTACTTCCCCAGCTTCAACATCGCTGACAGCGCGATCACCCTGGGCGCGATCGGCCTGATCGCCGACGAGTTGCTGCGGGTGCGCAGCGGGCGCTGACCGCACCCGTACTGACGCGCATGGCGGATCGCCGGCCTTGGGGTTAGGCTGCGGCCATGTCGCCTGAACCCGCCACCGAGCCCGCCGCCGAAGCCACACCGTTTTCCGTGCAGCTGCGGCTGCTCGCACCGGCCGCACCGCTGCGCTGGCTGGCTGCCGGCTGGCGAGATTTTTTGCGCTGTCCGGGCATCGGCCTGTTTTACGGCGCCTGTTTCATGGCGATGGGCTGGCTGCTGATGACGGTGTTCCAGCACGCACCGGCCTATGTGCTGGCACTGTCGGCCGGCTTTTTGCTGACCGGACCGTTTTTCTGCCTGGGTCTGTACCAGGCCAGCCGCCGGCTGGAGCGCGGCGAGACCCCCGACCTGGGCGACTCGTTGATGGCGTGGGACCAGCGCACCGGCACGCTGGCGATCTTCGGTTTTGTGCTGCTGGTGCTGGAGATGCTGTGGGGCCGGGCGTCGCTGATCATTTTTGCGGTCAGCTTCGACGGCATGCCCGACTTCAAGGGCTCGCTGCTGGCGCTGGTCAACCCGGAGAACCTGCAGTTCATCATTGCCTACCTGCTGGTGGGCGGGTTGTTTGCGGGGCTGATCTTCGCCGTCAGCGTGGTGTCGATCCCGATGATCCTGGACCGGCCCACCGATGCCATCACCGCCGGCCTGACCAGCCTGCGCCTGGTGCTGAGCCAGCCGCTGGTGATGCTGCTGTGGGGCGCGCTGATCACCAGCATTGTTGTGCTGGCCATGCTGCCGTGGTTTGCCGGCCTGCTGGTGGCCGGCCCGGTGCTGGGCCATGCGTCCTGGCATGCCTACCGGGAGGCGGTGGGGGATTGAGGCCTGACGCGCTAGAGTCGGGTTTTGCACCCACCGGGCCTGCCCTTGCCAACCCTGCCAACCCTGCCATCCAGATTGACCGCGTCGCTGCTGTGCATGCTGGGCCTCGCCGCCCAGGCCGGCTTGCCCGAGGTGGTGGCCGCAGCCAAGCCGGCCGTGGTGGCGGTGGGCACCTACAACCCGTTGGCCAGCCCGCGCTTTGCTTTTCGCGGTACCGGTTTCGTGGTGGGCGACGGCCGCACGCTGGTGACCAACGCCCACGTGGTGCCGGACGAGATCGCCGAGCAACGGCAGTTGACGCTGCAAATCGGTGGCAACCGCGCCGCCAACCAGGACGCCGCAGTCGAGACGCGAAAGCTCACGCTGCTGGAGCTCGACCGGGTGCATGACCTGGCGGTGCTGCAAATCGCCGGCGACGCCCTGCCGGTGTTGACGCTGGAGGCCAACGACACCGCCCGCGAGGGCCAGGCGGTGGCCTTCATCGGGTTTCCGATCGGCGGGCTGCTGGGGTTTTCACCCGTCACGCACCGCGCCACGATCTCGTCGATCACCCCGATCGCCTTGCCGCCGCCCAACGCCCGCCAGCTCGATGCCGCATCGGTGGCGCGGCTGCGCCAGGGGCCGTTCAACATCTACCAGCTCGACGGCACGGCCTACCCCGGCAACAGCGGCGGCCCGCTGTTTGACGCTGAAACCGGCCGGGTGGTGGGTGTGATCAACATGGTGCTGGTCAAGGCCAGCAAGGAGTCCCTGCTGAGCAACCCCTCCGGCATCACCTATGCCATCCCGGTGCGCTTCGTGCGGGAGTTGTTGGGACAGCGTTGAGCAGCCAACGCCAGGCCTGACGGATCGCACCCACTTGCCGGTGCGGCTGCGAGTACAGCGGACGAATGATGGTGAGCAGTCGGCTCTGACCCGTCTTTCGTTGGTGCGCCTGAAACTTGCCGTTCGTGGGTGAGGTGCGACCACACCGCGCCGGGCTGGCGTGCCCCGCTCCGTGTCATTCCGGGCCGGAAAAGCACCGGCCCTCCCTTCTTTACCTGCGCGGGACACGCCAGCCCGACGCGGCG
>JBBRZR010000392.1:0-4846 GCA_038236495.1 Burkholderiales bacterium | reverse complement strand
GGACATCGGCCTGCAAAAGACCGGCTACATCACCGAAGCGGGTCGGTGCATGGTGGTGCAGGCCCAGATGGCCGGCCGCAAGCTGATCATGGTGCTGCTGGACTCCACCGGCAAATACTCGCGTATTGGCGACGCCGAGCGCATACGCAAGTGGTTGGGCACGACGGCGGCTGCGGTCACGCCGGTACACCGAGGTTTCTGATCCGGCGCTGGGCCGGTCCGCGCCGCGCTCAGGCGCCGCGGTGGCCCAGGGATGCAGAGATCGAGTCTGCGGTAGCCCTGACCCGCTCGGCCCAGCTTTCTTCAAGCCGATCCGCAGGCGCCGACACTGACAAGCCGGCAATCAGCTTGCCCTGGTCGTCGAAGATGCCGGCGGCCATGCAGCGCACGCCCAGCTCCAGTTCTTCGTCGTCGCGGGCCAGCGCGTTCTGGCGCACCAGCGCCAGCTCCCGCTCCAGCGCCGCAATCTCGGTGATGCTGTTGCGGGTGTGGCCTGACAGGCCGGTTCTAGCGGCGTAGGCACGCACCCGTTGTGGGTCGTCGTGGGCCAGAAACAATTTGCCCACCGAGGTCAGGTGCAGCGGCGCCCGGCCGCCCACGGCCCGCACCACCTGCATGCCCGAGCGCTCGCTGTAGGTGCGCTCGATGTAGACGATTTCGTCGCCCTGGCGCACCGACAGATTCACCGGCTGGTGGGTCAGTTTGTGCAGCTCGCGCATTGGACCAAGGGCCGCTTCACGCACGTCTAGCCGTGCCTTGACCAGGTTGCCCAACTCCAGCAAGCGCATGCCCAGCCGGTAGCTGCCGGCCTCGGGCCTGTCCACCAGGCGGCCGATGGCCAGGTCGTTGAGGATGCGGTGTGCCGTAGACGGGTGCAAGCCCGTGGTCTCGCTCAAGGCCTTGAGCGAGACCGGGTCCTGGTGCGACGCCAAGGCGTCAAGCAGCGAAAACATGCGCGCGATCACCTGGATCGCAGGAGCTTGACCTTCTTTCTTGGTCGTCATGGGGATGTTCCGGGCATGGGTCTATTTTGCATGGCGAAACGACAGTTGACATCGTGGCGTGTTGCTTTCTCGTCCCCTGCTGATGGAGTGCGCGCCTCAGGCGCTGCAGGACAGTCGTTCGCGATCAGCCCAGCGCCGATGCTGCGGCCTCGCCGGACCGCACGGCTCCCTCCAAGGTGGCCGGGTAGGGGCCGGCCAGGTAGTCGCCTGCGGCCACCAGCCCGGGCAATATCTGCGGCGCAGGCCGGTTCAGCCCGGGCGTGCAGGCAAAGGTGGCGCGGCGCTCGGCGCTGAGGTGGCGCAGCACCGAGACGTCAGGCGCCAGAAATGCGCCGGGGAAGACGGTGCGCGCCTGTGCCAGCACGGCTTGGCCACACGCGGCCAGGCCCTGCGCCAGCGCGGGTGCGGCGCCGCTGACGACGAACGCGAATTGACCGGCGGCGCCGTCCAGCGCACCCAGATCGAAGACAAACTGCGCCGGCGCGCCGGCGCCAGCGGGCAGCGCCAGCATGGGTTGCGGCAGACGCAGGTGGCTGTCCGCCAGGTAGACGGTGGCGATCGGTTGGTAGGTCAGACGCTGTGCGGTCTGTGCCCAATCCGGGGCCAGGTCGGTCGTCAGCCGGGCGGCTTCGGTGGCCGTGCAGGCCAGGACCACCCCGTCGAAGTCGTCGCCGTCAATCCGCCAGCGGGCGCCGCTGCCTCGGCAAAGGCGTTGTACCCGGTGACCAATGTGGCACGGCACGCCGGCCGTAGCCAACCAGCGCAGCGCCGGATCAGGCAACAAGGCCGACAAGGGCACCCGCGGCAGCAGCAGGTCGGCGCTGCCTGGCCCGGCAAACAAGGCGTCTTGCAGCACCCGCAAGAAGACCTGTGCGCTGGCCTGCTCGCTGGGGGTGTTGAGCGCGGCCACGCACAGCGGCGCTATCAGGTCCTGGTGCACGGCCGCCGGCAGGCTGGCGCACAGCTGCTGTACGGTCAGTTCGGGCGCACAGCGGAAGCCGCGCAGTTGCCATCCCGCAGCCGCTCGCAGCAGGGCCAGCCGGTGTGTCCAGCGCCAACCCCGTGCGCCCAGTACACCACGCACAAAGGCTGGCAACGCGGCGCCTGCGGGCAGCTGCAGGCCACGGCCATCGGGTGTGCGCAGCACCAGCGGCCGGCGCAGCAGCAGCGCATCGGGGTCAGCGCCCACAGTGCGCATCAATGCCAGCGTGGCGGTGTAGGCACCGATCAGGATGTGCTGGCCGTTGTCGAAATCGCCTGCGCGGGTGCTGACCCGCCGCGCCCGGCCGCCGGCCTGGCCCGCCATTTCGAACAGCGTCACGGCGGCGCCGCGCTGCACCAGCCGCACTGCCGCCGCCAAGCCGGCCCAGCCGGCGCCGATCACCGCGATGTGTCGTGCCGGCCGTGCGGGCCGGGCGGGCGGCCCGGGCGGTGTCAGCGCCCGCGCCAGTGGGTCAGCAGGGCGATCCACAGCTTGCGCAGCGGGGTCAGCGAGGTGCGTTGGTGCAGCACCTGAAAACTGTCGGCTTCGATCTCGCGCAGCAGTGCACGGTAGATGTTGGCCATCATCAGGCCGGATTTCTGCGCCGCCCGGTCGGCCTCGGGCAGCAGGGCCAGTGCGGCGTCGTAGGTCTGGTGCGCGCGCTCAGCCTGGAATCGCATCAGCGCAGTGAAGCGCTCGCTGTAGCCCCAGGGGGCCTCGCGCTTGAGGATCTCGTGGGACTTGACGTCGAAGCGCTGCAGTTCGCTCTGCGGCAGGTAGATGCGACCCATCCGTGCATCGTCGCCCACGTCGCGGATGATGTTGGTCAGTTGCAGCGCCAGGCCCAGCCGGTGCGCATAGTCGATGGTGGCAGGTTGGGTGTGGCCAAAAATCCGCGCGGCCACCTCGCCCACCACCCCAGCCACGAGGCCGCAATAGCGCTGAAGGGCTTGAAAGTCGAGGTAGCGGGTCTGGTCCAGGTCCATCTGGCAGCCGGCGATCACCGCTTGCAGGTGCTCGGCTGTGATGCCGTAGGCGGGGGCGTGGGGCATCAGCGCCTGCATCACCGGGTGGCTGGGCTGGCCGGCAAATGCCTGGGCCACCTCTTGCCGCCACCAGGCCAGCTTGACCGCGGCAACGCCGGGGTCACGCACCTCGTCCACCACATCGTCGACCTCGCGGCAGAAGGCGTAAAACGCGGTGATGGCGGCGCGTTGCGGCGGCGGCAGAAACAAGAAAGCGTAATAGAAAGACGAGCCGCTGCCGGCGGCCTTGTCCTGGGCGTATTGCTGCGGATTGATCGCCGCCGTGTTGGGCGGCGTCATGGCAGGGCAAAGCCCGGCATGGGCCGGTTGCTGCGCATGCGCAGCGCGCGCCAGACTGTTGTGGGCAGGTCGCGCAGGCCCAGGGTGGGGCGGTCGGACAAGGTGCGGTAGTGCATCTGGTCGATTCTCTCAAGGATGCGCAAGCCGCCTTGCACCACGCCCCGCAATTCCCAGCCCAGCCGTCCGGGCACCCGGCAGGCCAGCGGCGCGCCCTGGCGCATCAAGCTGGCGGCCCAGGCGCACAGATCACGCAGCAGGGCCTGGGTAGCGGGGCAGTCGGCGCCGGGGTGCAGATCGGCGCGTTGCAGGCCGTGGCGGCGCAGGTCGGCGTCGGTCACGTAGTGGCGACCACGCGTCAGGTCCACGCTGGGGTCTTGCCAGAAGTTGATCAGTTGAAGGGCGCTGCAGACCGCGTCGGACTGGGCCAGCGAGGTGGCATCCGTCACACCGGCCAGGTGCAGCATCAGCCTGCCGATCGGGTTGGCGGAACGGCGGCAGTAGTCCAGCAGCGCAGCACGGTCGGGGTAGATGGGGTTGCCGGTGTCTTGCGCAAAGGCGTCCAGCAGGTCGTCCAGCAGGGGCAGCGGCAGGTGCTGGTCGCGCAGCGCCCGGGCCAGCGGCGTGAACACCGCCGCCCACGGGCCGTCTGCCACACGGCCGGCGGCGGCCTGGTGCAACGCGCTGCGGTAGCGGGCCAGGCTGTCCAGCCGCTCGGCGGGCGAGGCCGGGCCTTCATCGGCCAGGTCGTCCGCTGTTCGGGCAAAGTGGTAGATCGCCTGCACCGGCGCGCGCAGGGCGGGGGGACACAGGATCGACGCGACGGGGAAGTTTTCGTAGTGGTCAATGCTCACCGCATCGATTGTCCCCTGGCGCCACGCCGGAGGGCGGTGTGGTGCTGCTCGGGCATTGCTGTCGGCAGATTGACACCGATCATCGGGGCTTTTATATTACTGACCAGTCAGTCATTAATCTGTGCCGGTCCCGCATTTGCCTTGCCGGGCTGCTGTCACCTCCAAGGTTCACCCCATGCGCCACCTGGTCGTCCCGCTCCTGGTCTTGCCCATCCTGCTGGCCTGCAGCAAGCCACCACCCGCCGCGGAGCCGGTGCGCGCCGTGCGCACGCTCACGCTGCAAACCGGCACCAGCAGCCTGCAGCATGAATATGCCGCCGAGGTGCGCGCCCGCACCGAATCACGTCTCGGCTTCAGGGTGGCCGGCAAGCTGATGCGGCGCCTGGTCAACGTGGGCGATACGGTCAAGGTGGGCCAGGTGCTGGCGCAGATCGATGCCAGCGATTTCAAGCTGGGCCAGGACGTGGCGCGTGCCGCCGCCAGCAGCGCCGACGCGCAGCTTGCGCTGAGCGAGGCTGAATTCAAGCGCTACAAGGAGTTGCGCGACCAGGGTTTCATCAGCGGCCTGGAGCTGGAGCGCCGCGAAGCCGCCCTCAAGGCGGCAAGGGCGCAGGCCGAGCAGGCCAGAGCCCAGGCCGGGGTGCAAAACAACCAGGCGGGCTACGCGGTGCTGGTGGCCGATGC
>JBBRZR010000391.1:0-4869 GCA_038236495.1 Burkholderiales bacterium | reverse complement strand
TGCTGGTCGGCGGCGCTGCCTGGGTGTGGGGCTTCAGCCCGGCAGAGGCGCCGGCGCTTTGGGCGCTCGGCGGCATCGTTTCGCTGGCGCTGGCGCCGCTGATCGCCGGGCCGGTGCTGCGCGGCGGTGGCCTGTGGCCGGTGGCCGGGCTGGTGGGCGCCTTTGCGGTGGCGTTGGCCTATTTCGGCCTGCATGGCCTGTTCAGCCGCGGGCTCGGTGCTGCAGCGGCGGGCGCCGTGCCGGGGCCAGTGCTGGTGGGATGGGTGCTCGGCTGCTTCGGGTTGCTCTTCATCGTGCAGGGTGCCGTGCGTGCCCAGCCGCACGGTGCGCTGGCGCGCAGCCTCTACCCCTGGCTGTTTGCCGGCCTGTACCTCGATGAACTGTTCACCCGCCTGACCTTCCGGCTGTGGCCAGCCCGGGTGCCTGCCACGCCCGGCACGTTGGCCCAAGCGCCGGCCGCGCTGGCCGCCGCTCAATCCAAGGGAGCCCAATGATGAACGCCGTCGCCGAACCCATTGCCCTGGCCAACGCCAGCCTGCAAGCCGCCATCGATGGCGCCTGCGCCCGCATCGCGCCGACCTGGCCGCTAGACCGCTTCATCGCCGTCAATCCCTATTGGGGCCATCTCGAGCGGCCGATCGGCGCCGCCGCCGCACAACTGGCCGGCCTCTCGGGCAGCCCGATGCTGATGCCGCGCCGCTGGTACCGCGATCAATGGCAGGCCGGCCGCATCGGCCGCCAGCAGCTGCAAGCGGCCATCGCCGCGGCTGGCGCTGGCTGCACGGTGGATGCGCTGGTCGCCGGTCTTGAAGCCGAGCCGGCGTTGCCCGGCCGGCTGCCACTGGCGACCGACATCGTCGATGCAAGACGCGACCTCGGCCACGCGATGGCCTGGCGTGACTACATCACCCACCACATCAGCCAGAGCTGCGCGGCGTTTTTCGACCAGGGCCAGGCGGCCTGGGGCCCCGACCGCAGTGGTGGCCTGTACCCGAGCTGGCTGCGCCAGTCGGCACACGACTTCAGCCCGGCGCTGCTGATGGGCCATGGCGGCTTCAACAAGCGTCTGCTCGGTCTGCCTGTCGAACCGCTTGAACTGATCGCGGCCGCGCTGCACGCCTTGCAGCTGCCGCCCGACACGCACGAGGCCTACCTGACCGCACTGCTGATGAGCATCAACGGCTGGGCGTCGTGGTGCGCCTACCAGCGCTGGCAGGCACGCCTGCAGCAGCGCGACGACGCGCAGATCGTGCATTTGCTGGCGGTGCGCCTGGCCTGGGAGTGGCTGCTGCACGATGGCCATCCCGCACTTGGCGTGGCCGACAAGCTGGGCAGCACCTGGCGCGGCAGCCAGGCGCAGATCCTCCGCGCCGAGACCGCGCAGCAGCACGACTGGCTGTGGCAGGCGGCGCTGGAGCGCAGCTACCAGGCGCCGCTGTGCCAGGGCCTGATGACGGCCCCGGCGGCAGCCCCGGGCGCCGCCGTGCCCGCCGTGCAGGCGGTGTTCTGTATCGACGTGCGATCCGAGGTCTACCGGCGTGCGTTCGAAGCCGCCAGCCCAGCCGTGCAGACCCTGGGCTTTGCCGGCTTTTTCGCGATGTTCGTCGAGTACCGGCCGCTGGGCAGCGAGATGGTGCGCCCGCAGTTGCCAGGCCTGCTCGCGCCCGGGCTGTGCGTCACCGACGAGTGCGATGCGCCGGGCCTGGCCGAGGTGCTGTCGGCGCAGCGCAAGAAGAACCTGCTCTGGCGCCAGCGCTGGCAGGCCTTTCGCGGCGGCGCCGGCTCGAGCTTCTCGTTCGTCGAGTCCTGCGGCCTGCTGTACGCCGGCAAGTTGCTCAAGGGCAGCGTGGGTGCCGAGGCCGACCCGCCAACCGTCGAGCAGACCGGGCTACCCGCCGACCAGCGCGGCAAGCTGCGCCCGCGCCTGCCCACCGTCGGCGGGCCGGACCTCGAAGCGCGGGTCGGCTCGGCCGCCACGGCGCTGGGCGCCATGGGCCTGACCACCGGCTATGCGCGGCTGATCCTGATGGCCGGCCACGGCAGCAGCAGCGCCAACAACCCTCACGCTGCGGGCCTGGACTGCGGTGCTTGCGGCGGGCAGACCGGCGAGGTCAACGCCCGCATGCTGGCCCAGCTGTTGAACGACCCGGCGGTGCGTGCCGGTCTGCACGCCCGTGGCCTGATGGTGCCCGAGAGCACCTGCTTTGTCGGTTGCCTGCACAACACCACCACCGACGAGATGGTGCTGTACGACACCGACCTGCTGCCCGACAGCCACGCCGACGACCTGGCCGCGCTGCAAGTCTGGCTGGACGACGCAGGCCGGCGCGCCCGCGCCGAGCGAGCCGCCTCGCTCGGCCTGGCCGCCAGCGCACACGATGCCGTCGCGTTGCGCGATGCCGTGAAGCAACGCAGCACCGACTGGGCCCAGGTGCGGCCCGAGTGGGGCCTGGCCGACTGCGCGGCCTTCATCGTGGCGCCGCGCAGCCGCAGCCGGCACCTGAACCTGGCCGGCCGCAGCTTTTTGCATGACTACCTGTGGCAGCGCGACCCTGGCTTTGCGGTGCTCGAGCTGATCATGACCGCGCCGATGGTGGTGACCAACTGGATCAGCATGCAGTACCTCGCCAGCACGGTAGACAACAAGCGCTACGGCAGCGGCAACAAGGTGCTGCACAACGTCGTCGGCGGCAACGTCGGCGTCTTCGAAGGCAACGGCGGCGACCTGCGCATCGGCCTGCCGATGCAGTCGCTGCATGACGGCGAGAACTTCCGCCACACCCCGTTGCGGCTGAGCGTGTTCATTCAGGCGCCGCAGGCACCTATCGACGCCATCGTTCGCAAGCACGAGGTGGTGCGGCAGCTGCTGGACAACGGCTGGCTGCATCTGTTTCGGCTGGACGACGATGCGGGCGTCTGGCGCTACCGCAGTGGCGCTCATTGGGACGCGGTGCTGCCCTCGCAGGCCCGCTGAACCGGCTCGCGCGAGGGGCCCAACTGGGCTTTCGAGCCTCGGTCGGGATCGTGGCACTTGGTGCTGTCGTGCCCGCAACCTCCGGTTTGATATCGGTTTGATGGGCCGGCTCGTTGTTTGATCCGGCCGGCTGGGTCGCGAGCGATCTGCAGGCTTGCAAGGGCCGGTGGCAGGGATGCGCCCATGGCCGTGCGACGATGGCCGTGTATGCAGCGACCTGACCCATTCAACGCCCGCCTGGCCCGCGCCGGCCTGGCCGTGGTGGCCCTGGGTGCTTCGGTGGCGCCGCTGGACTTTGCGCTGTCGATCGCGTTTCCGGCGCTGGCCGACGCCTTTGCGCTGGACACGCGGCAGATCCGTTGGGTAGCCGTGTGCTATGTGCTGACCTATGGCGTGCTGATGCTGTGGACAGGCGCACTGGGCGACAGGGTGGGGCATTTGCGGGTCTTCGCGGTGGGGCTGCTGCTGTCCATCACGGCGACCGTGCTGTGCGCCATGGCGCCCACCTATGGCTGGCTGTTGGCCGGGCGGGTGCTGATGGGCCTGGGCGTGGCGTTTGCCCTGTCGTGTTCGCCGGCCCTGGCCATGTCGCTCTTTGACGAGGGTCGGCGCACGGCGGTGCTGTCGGCCTATGGCGGGCTGTTTGCGCTGGCGGGGTTGCTGGCACCGCTGGTGGGCGGCTGGGCCATGGGGCTGATGGGCTGGCCGGGGGTGTTCTGGTTCAGGGTGCCGGTGTATTTGCTGGCGCTGCTGGGGCTGCCGTTGCTGGCGCAGGCGCGGGCGGGACAGGCGGTACACGGGGTGTACGCGCTACACGCGGTACACGCGGTACAGGCGGTACACGGGGCACACGCGGTACACGCGGTAGGGGCCGCGCAGGTTCAGGCCGCAAAGCCGCAGCACGCGTCGATGCTGGCGCCGTTGGTGCAGCCGGTGCCCGGTGGCGTGCTGCATGCCGCTGCGGCGGCACCGGTTTCGGTGGCCTGGTGGTCGGCTGCGCTGTGGCGGCTGCCCGGATTTGCCCGGGTCAATGTGGCCAGCATGCTGCTGCAATTCTGCAGTTTTGCCCTGGTGCTGGTGATGCCGTTCTACCTGGTGCGCCAGGGCGATTGGCACCCGGGGGCGATCGGTCTGATGCTCGGCAGCTGGGCGGCGGGGTCCATGCTCGGTTCGGCGCTGGCGGCACGCTGGGTGAGGGCGCGCGGGCTGGCGTCGGCCACGCTGTGGGGTGTGGCGCTGGGCGCGCTGGGGTTGCTCGGCTTGGTGCTGTGGCCGGCGCAGCCCACCGGCGCTGCCGTGCCCTGGCTGGTGGCGACCTTGGCGGTGCAGGGCCTGGGTGTGGGGGTGTTCCAGGTGGCCTATGCCGACCAGGTGGTGGCCGCACTGCCCGCCCACCAGCGCGGCGTGGCCGGCAGCCTGACGATGGTGACGCGCACCGGCGGCGTGGTGCTGGGCGCGTTGGTCTGGGCCGAAGTGCTGCAGCGAGCGGGCGAGGGCGATTTCATGCGCGGGCACCGGGCGGTGTTCGGGTCGGCCGCGCTGCTCGCTGCGGGCTTGGCGGCGACGCTTTGGCGCGCCGGTCGGCAGCCTGCTGCAGTGCACACTTGAGGCGGCCTGGCGATTGCTTCACCAGCTGGATGACCCCTTCCACTTCCTGATCCCTTGCCGTGCCTTCAGCCTCCGATCCTGATGCTGCAGCAGCCCAGGTGCCGCATGTCATCACCCGCGACAAGCTGCTCGACGGCTCGCTGGCCGAGCACTTTCGGGCCAACGCGCCGCCGGGTTATCACGTGCGCAGCCAGGCCGAGCTGGATGCCTCGCTGGACGAGGTGCTGACCGGACATGTGCAGGGCGAGCCGGTGTGGGTGTTCGGCTACGGCTCGCTGATCTGGAAC
>JBBRZR010000390.1:0-4871 GCA_038236495.1 Burkholderiales bacterium | reverse complement strand
GAACTTGCTGGGCGAGCGCGGCCTGCTGCGCCCGCTGGGCTCGCAGGCGCTGGTCGAGTCGGTGCGCAACTCGGTGCGCGACACCGCGTCCGACCTGGTGATGCAGGCGATGAACTTCCTCGGCGTGCCCTACCGGCGCGGCGGCAATACCGAAGAAACCGGCTTCGATTGCAGCGGCTTCACCCGCCTGGTGTTCGAAAACAGCGTGGGCCTGGTGCTGCCGCGCCGGGCCGACGAGCAGGCCCATGCGGCGGGCCTGCTCAACATCAACCGGCAAGAGCTGAAGCCGGGCGATCTGGTGTTTTTCAACACCATGAAGCGCACCTTCTCACATGTCGGCATCTACGTGGGTGACGACAAGTTCATCCACTCCCCACGCACCGGCAGCGAGGTGCGCATCGAAGACATGCGTGACAGCTACTGGTCGCGGCGCTTCACCGGCGCACGCCGGGCCGACCTGAGCGCGGCCACACCGCAGCTGCAGCTGCAGACCACCCGCTGATCGGGGCCCGGGGGCAGGCCGCATTGGCCAGCCGCAAGACCGGGCAAACCGCGCACGGCACAATCAGCCCCATGGGCGAAACCATCATCCCGCTGGCCGACTTGCGCTACGCCGCACCGGTGCCGGCCATCCCCGCGCAAGCCATCCCCGCCACCGGCCTGCTGGCCGACCGGCTGGGCCGCCCGCTGCGTGACCTGCGCATCTCGGTCACCGACCGCTGCAACTTCCGCTGCAGCTACTGCATGCCCAAGGAGGTCTTCGACCGGGACTACGTGTTCCTGCCGCAGACCTCGTTGCTGAGCTTCGAGGAGATCACCCGGCTGGCGCGGATATTTGTCGCCCATGGCGTGCAAAAGATCCGCCTGACCGGCGGCGAGCCCTTGCTGCGCAAAGGCCTGGAGTCGCTGATCGCCATGCTGGCCGCGCTGCGCACGCCCGACGGCGCGGCGCTGGACATCACGCTGACCACCAACGGCTCGGTGCTGGCGCGCAAGGCCGCTGGCCTCAAGGCCGCCGGCCTGCAGCGGGTCACGGTCAGCCTGGATGGGCTGGACGACGCGGTGTTCCGGCGCATGAACGATGTCGATTTTCCGGTGGCCGATGTGCTGGCCGGCATCGAGGCGGCGCACGCTGCCGGCCTCGGTCCGATCAAGGTCAACATGGTGGTGCAGCGCGGCGTCAATGCGCAGGAGATCCTGCCGATGGCGCGCTACTTCCGCGACCACTTCGACGGCCGTATCGTGCTGCGCTTCATCGAGTACATGGACGTGGGCGCCAGCAACGGCTGGCGCATGGATGAAGTGCTGCCCTCGGCCGAGGTGCTGGCGCTGTTGCAGGCCGAATGGCCGCTGTTGCCGCTGGACCCGACCGTCGCGGGCGAGACCGCCGAGCGCTGGCGTTATGCCGACGGCCGCGGCGAGATCGGCCTGATCTCCAGCGTCACCCAAGCGTTTTGCCAGGACTGCAACCGCGCCCGGTTGTCCACCGAAGGCAAGTTGTTTCTATGCCTTTTTGCCACCCGCGGCCACGACCTGCGCAGCCTGCTGCGCAGCGGCGCCAGCGATGCCGACATCACCAGCGCGCTGGCCGGCGTGTGGGCCGGACGCGATGACCGCTACTCCGAACTGCGTGCCGGTCTGCCCGCTGCGGCCGGGCCGGCCAGCGGTGAGCGTCGGGTCGAGATGCACTACATCGGCGGCTGAAGGCCACGCTGCCCACCCCATGCCCAGCCTTGCCGACATCGCCGCCAGCATCCCCGGCTATGACCCCAACCTGCTGCCGGTGACGCAAGCCCAGGACTTCATCAACCGGCTGGTGCCCCGGGTGCAGGCGGTTGAAAGTCTGGCACTGCGAAGCGCGCTGGGCCGGGTGCTGGCACGCGATGTGGTCTCGCCCATCGCCGTGCCGGCGCACGACAACTCGGCGATGGACGGTTATGCGTTGCGTTCAGCCGAGCTGGTGGCGGGTGCCGACACGCTGATCAGCGTGGCCGGCACGGCCTTTGCCGGCAGCCAGTACAACGGCGAGGTGCTGCCCGGCCAGGGTGTGCGCATCATGACCGGCGCGGTGATGCCGGCCGGCCTGGACACCGTCGTGCCGCAAGAGTTCACCCGCAGTGAGCCCGACGGCCGCATCCGCATCCCGGCCGGCACCGTGCGTGCCGGCGACAACCGCCGGCTGGCTGGCGAGGACCTGGCGCTGGGCGAGCCCGCGCTACACGCCGGCCGCATCCTGACCCCCGCCGACCTGGGGCTGCTGGCCTCGCTGGGCCGGGCCGAGGTGCCGGTGTTTCGCCGCCTTCGGGTGGCGTTTTTCTCGACAGGCGACGAACTGCGCTCGATCGGCGAGCCGCTGGAGACGGGTTGTGTCTACGACAGCAACCGCTACACGATCTGGGGCATGTTGACGCGGCTGGGGGTCGAGCTGATCGACCTGGGTGTGGTGCGCGACGAGCCGGCCGCCCTGGCGCAAGCCTTCACCCAGGCCGCTGCCTGCGCCGATGCGGTCATCACCTCGGGCGGGGTCAGCGTGGGCGAGGCCGACCACACCAAACGCATCATGGCCGAGCTGGGCGAGGTGCTGTTCTGGAAGATTGCGATGCGGCCGGGACGGCCGATGGCGATTGGCCGCATCGGCGCTGTAGCGGGCGCCAGCGGGTCGATGGGCCAGCCCGGCGGCCAGCCCGCCATGCTGTTTGGCCTGCCCGGCAACCCGGTGGCGGTGATGGTGACCTTCTACGCCTTTGTGCGCCAGGCGCTGCTGGCGATGAGCGGCGCCACGCCGCAGCCGCTACCGCTGCTGCGCGCCGTCAGCGAGGCCGCACTGCGCAAGAAGCCGGGCCGCACCGAGTACCAGCGCGGCATCGTGCGCCCCGGCGCCGATGGCCGCTGGACGGTGCGCATCACCGGGGCGCAAGGCTCGGGCATCTTGCGCAGCATGAGCGAGGCCAACGGCATGGTGGTGCTGCACCACGGCCAGGGCGATGTAGCCGCGGGCGAGTTGGTCGACGTGATCCCGTTTGACGGGCTGATCTGACAGGCCGAGTTGGCGGGCTGGGCTGCCAGCACGCCATCCAGCCTGCGCCCGACCGCTAGACCTTGCCGCGCAGTGAATCCACGCCGCGGTTGGCCAGCGCATCGGCGCGCTCGTTGCCCGGGTCGCCCGAGTGCCCCTTGACCCAGTGCCAGGCAACGGTGTGCTCGGCCACCAGCGTGTCCAGGCGCTGCCACAGCTCGATGTTCTTGACCGGTTTGTTGTCGGCGGTGCGCCAGCCGCGCTTCTTCCAGCCGTGGATCCAGCTGGTGATGCCGTTCTTGACGTACTCGCTGTCGGTGTAGATGGCCACCGGCGTGCGGCGCTTGAGCAGCGCCAGCGACTCGATCACCGCCGTCAGCTCCATCCGGTTGTTGGTGGTCAGCGGCTCACCGCCAAACAACTCTTTTTGATGCTCGCCCCAGCGCAGCCAGGCACCCCAGCCGCCAGGCCCAGGGTTGCCCTTGCAGGCGCCATCGGTGTAGATCACCACTTGCTCGGTCATTGAACAGTTCACTCCAGGGTTTCAACAGATTCGGTTGGGAGGGCTGAGGCGGGCAACCCGGTCCGGCGCGGCGCTGCCACGGCCACGGCCACGGCCTCGGTCCGGTCCAGGCTCGGGCTCGGGCTCAGGCCCAGCCGGTTGGCCACCACCGCCGGTGCGGCTTGCCGGACGCTGCTGCTGCGCCGCGCCAGCCCCAGCAGCCGCATGCCACGCACCCGCTTGACGGCCTCGACCAGGTAGACCGCGCCCAGCACTGGCCAGGCGCGTGCCCCGGCGTCGTCCAGCCAGGCCATGCGCGCCAGCCCGCGCTCGGACCGCAGCGGCGGCCGCCACAGCCCGAACCGGCCCCGCTCGACCTCGAAGCCCAGCAAGCGCAGCCAGTCGCGCACCCGGCCATAACCGATCAACTCACCGGCATCAGGCAGGTACAAGGGGGCATCGCTGCCCAGGCGCTGGCGCAGCCGGCCGGCGCTCTGGCGCAGGCCCCACAGGCTGGCCGGATTGAAGCCGACGATCACCAACCGGCCCTCGGGCCGCAGCACCCGCTCGACCTCGCGCAAGGTGTCGTGCGGATCGCGTGTCAGCTCCAGCGTGTGCGGCAGCACCACCAGGTCCAGGCTCTGGCTGGGGAAAGGCAGCGCATCAAAATCACACAACAGGGCGTGGCCGGGCAGCATGGGCTGCAGGGTCGACAGCCCTTCATCGACAGGCGGCAAGGGCAGGGGTTGGGGCTCGCGCAATGAATCGCTGGCCACCCAGCGGTGCGGCATGCGGTTGGCACGCAGGGCTTCGAGTTCGCCCAGGCCCAGCTGCAACGCGTGATAACCAAACAGATCGGCGACCGCGTGGTCGATCTGCGCCTGCTCCCAGGCCAGCAGGTAGCGGCCGGGCGGGCTTTGCAGCCAGTGGGCCAACTCTATAATCGAACGATTGCGCATCATGAAACTCGTAGCCCTACCCGCCTTCTCCGACAACTACATCTGGATGCTGCACGATGGCCGACAAGCCGTGGTGGTGGATCCGGGCGATGCGGCGCCCGTGTTGAAGGCCCTCGATGCCGAGGGCTTGACGCTGGCAGACATTCTAGTGACGCACCACCATCCGGATCATGTCGGCGGCCTGTCCGCGCTGCGGCCCAGGTTGCAAGGCAAGGTGTACGGCCCGGCGCACGAGACCATCCCGACGCCGTTCGCGCCGCTCGACGACGGTGCGGTGTTGACGGTGCTGGGGCTTCACTTCAAGGTGATCGATGTACCGGGCCACACGGCGGGCCACATTGCCTACTTTCACGACCCGGCGCAGACGGGCAACACCGGCCACGATGCGGCCGAT
>JBBRZR010000389.1:0-4925 GCA_038236495.1 Burkholderiales bacterium | reverse complement strand
CGCATTGATGCATGCCGCTCGCGGCTTGGGCCGGCGACCGGTAGAATACGGTTTTCCGGGACATCCAAACCCATGACGCGCCTGATTTTTGTCACCGGTGGTGTCGTGTCCTCGCTGGGCAAGGGCATCGCATCCGCCTCGCTGGCCGCGATCCTCGAATCGCGTGGGCTCAAGGTCACCCTCATCAAGCTCGACCCCTACCTCAACGTCGATCCGGGCACCATGAGCCCGTTTCAGCACGGCGAGGTGTTTGTCACCGACGACGGGGCAGAAACCGACCTCGACCTCGGCCACTACGAGCGCTTCATCACCACCCGGATGAAGCGCACGAACAACTTCACCTCCGGCCAGATTTACAAAAGCGTGCTCGAAAAAGAGCGGCGCGGCGATTACCTGGGCAAGACGGTGCAGGTGATCCCGCATGTCACCAACGAGATCCAGGACTTCGTGCGGCGTGGCGCGGCCGATTTTGAGGTGGCGATTGTCGAGATCGGCGGCACGGTGGGCGACATCGAATCCCTGCCCTTCCTGGAGGCGGTGCGCCAGATGAGTTTGAAGCTCGGCCCCACCAACACCGCTTTTGTGCACCTGACCTACGTGCCCTGGATCGCTGCAGCCGGCGAGCTCAAGACCAAGCCGACCCAGCACACGGTGCAAAAAATGCGCGAAATCGGCATCCAGCCCGATGTGCTGCTGTGCCGCGCCGACCGCGAGGTGCCCAATGAAGAGCGCGAGAAAATCTCGCTGTTCACCAACGTGGTGCCGCACGGCGTGATCAGCATGTGGGACGTGGACACCATCTACAAGGTGCCGCGATTGCTGCACGAGCAAGGCCTGGACGAGCAGATCTGCATGAAGCTGCAGCTGCTGACCAAGCCCGCCAACCTGAGCCGCTGGGACCACCTGGTGCACGAGGTCGGCCACCCCAAACACGAGGTGACGATTGCGATGTGCGGCAAGTACACCGACCTGTCGGACTCGTACAAATCGCTCAACGAGGCGCTGCGCCACGCCGGCATACAGCACCACGCCCGGGTCAAGATCGAGTATGTGGACGCCGAGACACTCAACGCCGACAACGCCAGCCAGCTCGCCGGCTTTGATGCCATCCTGGTGCCTGGCGGCTTTGGCAAGCGCGGCATCGAGGGCAAGATCATCGCGGTGCAGTACGCCCGCGAGCACAAGCTGCCCTACCTGGGCATCTGCCTGGGCATGCAGGTGGCCACCATCGAATACGCCCGCCACATGGCCGGCCTGGCCGGCGCCAACTCGACCGAGTTCGATCCCGAAACGCCGCATCCGGTGATCGCGCTGATCGACGAGTGGCAGGATGCCGACGGCACCGTGCAAAAGCGCGACGCCAAGAGCGACCTGGGCGGCACGATGCGCCTGGGCGCACAAAGCAGCGACGTCAAGCCCGGCACGCTGGCGTTCGAGATCTACGGCAGTGTGGTGACCGAGCGCCACCGTCACCGCTACGAGGCCAACGAGCATTACCTGGACCGGCTGCAACAGGCCGGGCTGGTGATCTCGGCCATCACCCAGCGCGAGAAGCTGACCGAGATGGTCGAGCTGCCACGCAGCGTGCACCCCTGGTTTGTCGGGGTGCAGTTTCACCCCGAATTCAAGAGCACACCCTGGGCCGGGCACCCGCTGTTTTCCAGCTACGTCAGGGCGGCGTTGGACCAGCAGGCGCGCACGGTGGCGGCGGCGGCGGCAGACTCAGCGGCTTCGGCGGCTGTGGCGGATGCCACCACATTGCCGGCGGCTGTGGCCGCCTCGGCCGCGCCGGTGCTTTGACCGCTTGAAGGACATCCGATGAAACTCTGCGGCTTCGACGTCGGCCTGGACCGGCCGTTTTTCCTGATCGCCGGGCCCTGCGTGGTCGAGTCGCTGCAGCTGCAGATCGATGTCGCCGGGCATTTGAAAGAGATCACCAGCGCGCTGGGCATCCCGTTCATCTTCAAGAGCAGCTACGACAAGGCCAACCGGTCCAGCGGCGCCACCTTTCGCGGCCCGGGCATGGAGCGTGGGCTGGAGATTCTGGCGACCGTCAAAAAACAACTCGGCGTGCCGTTGCTGACCGACGTGCACAGCGAGGCCGAGATCCCGGCAGTGGCGGCGGTGGTCGATGTGCTGCAGACCCCTGCGTTTTTGTGCCGGCAGACCGACTTCATTCATGCTGTTGCGCGCTGCGGCAAGCCGGTGAACATCAAGAAGGGCCAGTTTTTGGCGCCGCACGACATGAAAAACGTCATCGACAAGGCCCGCGCCGCCGCGCGCGAGGCCGGCCTGTCGGAAGACCGGTTCATGGCCTGCGAGCGCGGTGTGAGCTTTGGCTACAACAACCTGGTGTCCGACATGCGCAGCCTGGCGATCATGCGCGAGACCGCTGCGCCGGTGGTGTTCGACGCCACACACAGCGTGCAGTTGCCGGGCGGCCAAGGCACCAGTTCAGGCGGCCAGCGCGAGTTTGTACCGGTGCTGGCGCGCGCAGCAGTAGCGGTGGGCGTGGCCGGCCTGTTCATGGAGACCCACCCCGACCCGGCCAACGCGCTGAGCGACGGCCCGAACGCCGTGCCGCTCAAGCACATGAAAGCGCTGCTGGAGCAGTTGCTGGCACTTGACCGGGTGATCAAGGCCCAGCCGCTGCTGGAGAATGACTTCGCTTGTTGAAGTCATTCCGACCGATAGGCCTGGATTTAGGTCATTCGGTCAATACGACTTCAGCTGCTGAAGCCCCCGCCAGCACCCAACCGGAGACCACCATGCCCTGCGCCTACATCATCGTTGACATGAAGATCAGCGACGCCGAGCAGTACAAGCAGTACATGGCCGAGGCGCCGGCGGCAGTCAAGGCTCACGGCGGTGAGTACCTGGTGCGCGGCGGCCCGCATGTTGTGCTGGAGGGCTTATGGCAACCAGCACGCATCGCGCTGCTGCGTTTCCCCAGCCTGGAGGCTGCCAAATCGTTTTACGACGCCGAGTTGTACCGCTCGGCACGCGCCAAACGCGCCGGCGCGACCGAATTCTTCAACATGGTCGTGGTCGAGGGCGTGGCCGCACCGGTGCTTTGACTGCCGCGCCCCGACCCGCGGCGGTTCCGGATCAAGCCCACCGGGCGTGCGGCTGCGATTTAACTGTATCCGCACCGGATGCGGTAGGATGTACACAAACACGCACATTCTCGGCAAACCAACGGGATCACCATGTCCAGCACCATGACCATCCGCCTCGATGACGAGGTCAAGGACCGGCTCGACAAGCTGGCCGATTCAACCCAGCGCAGCCGGTCGTTTCTGGCGGCCGAAGCGATCCGTGACTACGTGATCACTCATGAATGGCAGGTCGCCGAGATCCAGGCCGCGCTGACCGAGGCCGATGCCGGCGGTTTTGCCAGTGATGACGAGGTGGCTGCTTTGGCTGCCAAATGGCAGTGACGGCAGTGACGGCAGTAGCGGCAGCGCAGGCAGTCACGGGCCGCGTGGCCCACCCGACGGGCAATTGAATGCGGCTCAAGTGGCTGCCCACCGCACTGCGCAACCTCGACAGTGAAGCCAGCTACATCGCCGAGGACGAACCCGCAGCAGCGCGCCTGGTGGTACAGCGGGTGCTGGCGGCTGTGGCCCTGCTGTCCGAGCAACCCGGGCTGGGGCGACCGGGCCGGGTTGCCGGCACGCGCGAGTTGCTGGCGCCCAAAACCCGCTACATCGTGCCGTATCGGGTGCGCAGCAACACGGTTGAAATCCTGCGGGTCTTCCACACCTCGCGCCGGCCGCCGCGCCAGGACTGATGCAGTCGCGATGTTCTTGTCATTTCAGCAGATCAAACCATGGCCAAGACCCTCTGGGCCGATACGGTTGGCGCCGCACCTGTCTTGGCGTCACCTGTCTTGGCGTCACCTGTTTTGGCGCCACACAATCGCGCTCTTACACTCGACAGCTGTCCCGTTCGGTCACTCCCGACCGCTACCCCGACCGCAACCCAAACTGCCAGCGAAAGTAACCCCAAACCATGAGCGCCATTGTTGACATCGTCGGCCGCGAGATCCTCGACAGCCGCGGCAACCCCACTGTCGAATGCGACGTGCTGCTGGAGTCCGGCACCATGGGCCGCGCGGCCGTGCCCTCGGGCGCATCCACCGGCAGCCGCGAGGCGATCGAGCTGCGCGACGGCGACAAGAGCCGCTACGGCGGCAAGGGCGTGCTCAAGGCGGTAGAGCACGTCAACTCCGAGATCAGCGAGGCCGTGCTGGGGCTGGACGCCAGCGAGCAGGCGTTTCTCGACAAGACCCTGATCGACCTGGACGGCACCGACAACAAGAGCCGGCTGGGCGCCAATGCCACGCTGGCGGTCAGCATGGCGGTGGCGCGCGCCGCGGCTGAAGAATCGGGCTTGCCACTGTACCGCTACTTCGGCGGCTCGGGCGCGATGAGCTTGCCGGTGCCGATGATGAACATCATCAACGGCGGCGCCCACGCCAACAACTCGCTGGACCTGCAAGAGCTGATGATCATCCCGGTGGGTGCACCCAGCTTCCGTGAAGCGCTGCGCTGGGGCGCCGAGACCTTCCATGCGCTCAAGAAGATCCTGCACGGCAAGGGCATCAGCACCGCGGTGGGCGACGAGGGCGGCTTTGCGCCCAACGTCGCCAGCCATGAGGCGGCCATCCAGATGATCCTGGAGGCCATCGACAAGGCCGGCTACACCCCCGGCGAGCAGATCGCCATCGGCCTGGACTGCGCCGCCAGCGAGTTCTACAAAGACGGCCACTATGTGCTGGCCGGCGAAGGCGGCCTGAAGCTCAGCGCGCCGGCCTGGACCGACATGCTGGCGACCTGGGTCGACAAGTACCCGATCATCAGCATCGAAGACGGCATGGCCGAGAGCGACTGGGACGGCTGGAAGCACCTCAACGACCGGCT
>JBBRZR010000388.1:0-4956 GCA_038236495.1 Burkholderiales bacterium | reverse complement strand
CGCCAGGTCGGTGTGCCGTACATCATCGTCTTCTTGAACAAGTGCGACATGGTGGACGACGCCGAGTTGCTTGAGCTGGTCGAGATGGAAGTGCGTGAGCTGCTCGACAAGTACGACTTCCCGGGCGACGACACCCCCATCATCCACGGCAGCGCCAAGCTGGCCCTGGAAGGCGACTTGGGCGTGCTGGGCGAGCAAGCCATCATGAAGCTGGCTGACGCACTCGACACCTACATTCCCCAGCCTGAGCGGGCGATCGACGGCGCCTTCCTGATGCCGGTTGAAGACGTGTTCAGCATCTCGGGCCGCGGCACCGTGGTGACCGGCCGGATCGAGCGCGGCATCATCAAGGTCGGCGAAGAAATCGAGATCGTCGGCATTGCCAACACCCAGAAGACCACCTGCACCGGCGTCGAGATGTTCCGCAAGCTGCTCGACCAGGGCATGGCGGGCGACAACGTCGGCATCCTGCTGCGCGGCACCAAGCGTGAAGACGTGCAGCGTGGCCAAGTGCTGTGCAAGCCGGGCAGCGTCAAGCCGCACACCCACTTCACCGCTGAGATCTACGTGCTCAGCAAGGAAGAGGGCGGCCGCCACACCCCGTTCTTCAACAACTACCGCCCGCAGTTCTATTTCCGTACGACGGACGTGACCGGCGCGGTCGAGTTGCCTGCCGATAAAGAGATGGTCATGCCCGGCGACAACGTCAGCATCACCGTCAAGCTGATCGCCCCGATCGCGATGGAAGAAGGCCTGCGCTTCGCCATCCGTGAAGGTGGTCGGACCGTCGGCGCCGGCGTGGTCGCCAAGATCATCGCCTAAGCCTTGCATGGCCGGTCGGCCTGGGGCTGCGTGCCCCCGGCCGGCTACATCGCTCTTTTTCAAGGACAAGTCATGCAAAAGCAAAAGATCCGCATCCGCCTGAAGGCGTTTGACTACAAGCTGATCGACCAGTCGGCACTCGAGATCGTCGAGACTGCCAAGCGCACCGGCGCCATCGTCAAGGGCCCCGTGCCCTTGCCAACGCGCATGCAGCGCTTTGACATCCTGCGCTCGCCGCACGTCAACAAGACCTCGCGCGACCAGTTCGAGATCCGCACGCACCAACGCTTGATGGACATCGTTGACCCGACCGACAAGACCGTGGACGCGCTGATGAAGCTCGACCTGCCGGCGGGTGTGGACGTCGAAATCAAGCTGCAGTAAACCAGTCGGCAGTCCGCCTGCTTGCGGGGCAACCCGCAAGCAGGCTATACTGTTCGGCTGTTCGGCGACCGCCCAAGTCAAGGGCCTTAAGTTGCCGGCGGTAAACAAGCACGGGATCAGCAGTTTTGGCTGTTGACCGAGTGCTTGATACCAAAACCATCCCCGGCCAATCGATGTCGGGAGTTTGAAACAAAGGCCTCTTCCGTCAATCCGGATTGGGGGCTGGAGAAAAGCCATGACGACAGCTGCAGCCAGCTATCGCCTCGGTTTGCTGGGCCGCAAGGTCGGCATGATGCGCATTTTTACGGACGATGGCGATGCCATTCCCGTGACTGTGCTCGACGTGTCGAACAACCGCGTCACCCAGGTCAAGACCGAGAAGACCGACGGCTACAACGCCCTGCAAGTGGCGTTTGGGTCGCGCAAAGCATCGCGCGTGACCAAGCCTGAAGCCGGCCACCTTGCCAAGGCAGGTGTGGAGTCCGGTGAAATCCTGCAAGAGTTCCGTGTGCCTGCCGACATCGTCGGTCAGTACGCGCCGGGTGCCACCGTGCCCGTGTCGCTTTTTGCCGTGGGCCAGGCCGTTGATGTGCAAGGCACCTCGATCGGCAAGGGCTTCACCGGCACGATCAAACGCCACCATTTCAAGTCGCAGCGCGCGTCGCACGGCAACAGCCGTTCGCACAACGTGCCGGGTTCGATCTCGATGGCGCAGGATCCGGGCCGTGTGTTCCCGGGCAAGAAGATGTCGGGCCACCTTGGTGACGACACCGTCACGGTGCAAAACCTCGACATCATCCGCATCGACGAAGCCCGCCAGCTGCTGCTGGTGCGCGGCGCGGTGCCGGGCTGCAACAGCGGTTTTGTGACCGTGCGGCCGGCCATCAAGGTCAAGGCCAAGAAAGGAGCCCTGTAATGCAACTCGAGCTCCTTAACGAACAAGGCCAGGCCACAGCCAAGTTTGACGCACCTGACGCCGTCTTCGCCCGCGACTACAACGAAGCCTTGGTACACCAGGTGGTCGTGGCCTACCAGGCCAACGCCCGCCAAGGCACCCGCGCCCAGAAAAACCGCGAAGCGGTTCACCACAGCACCAAGAAGCCCTGGCGCCAGAAGGGTACCGGCCGCGCACGCGCTGGTTCCACCTCGTCGCCGTTGTGGCGTGGCGGTGGTCGCACTTTCCCGAACAGCCCTGACGAGAACTTCTCGCACAAGGTCAACAAGAAGATGTACCGCGCCGGCATGGCCGCGATCCTGTCGCAGCTGGCCCGTGACGGCCGTCTGTGTGTGGTCGATTCGATCTCGATCGAAGCGCCCAAGACCAAGTTGCTGGCGGCCAAGTTCAAGGCCATGGGCCTGAGCTCGGTGCTGGTGATTGCCGACGTCGTGGACGACAACCTGGCGCTGGCCTCGCGCAACCTGCCCAATGTGCTGGTAATCGAGCCGCGTTACGCCGATCCGCTGTCACTGGTCTTCTACAAGAAGGTGCTGGTGACCAAGGCCGCGATCGAGCAGCTCAAGGAGATGTTCGCATGAGCCACGGTGCAATGAATCTCAAGTTCACCGAAGACCGTCTGGCCAAAGTGCTGGTCGCGCCGATCGTGTCCGAAAAGGCCACACTCGTCGGCGAGAAGCACAACCAGGTGCTCTTCAAGGTGCTGCGCGACGCCACCAAGCCCGAGATCAAAGCGGCAGTCGAACTGCTGTTCAAGGTCGACGTGGTGGGTGTGTCGGTGGTCAACCAGAAGGGCAAGACCAAGCGCTTCGGTGGCCGTATCGGCCGTCGCGACCATGCCCGCAAGGCGTATGTGTCGTTGAAGCCGGGCCAGGAGCTCAACTTCTCTGGGGAGGCTGCGTAAGTCATGGCCGTCGTCAAAGTAAAACCCACCTCACCGGGCCGCCGTGCCGTGGTCAAGGTGGTGCACAAGCACCTGCACAAAGGCGCGCCCGAGGCTTCATTGCTCGAGCCGCAAAAGCAGAATTCCGGCCGCAACAACAACGGTCACATCACGGTTCGCCACAAGGGCGGTGGTCACAAGCACCACTACCGCGTGGTCGACTTTGTGCGCAACAAGGACGGTATTCCGGCCAAGGTCGAGCGCATCGAGTACGACCCGAACCGTACTGCGCACATCGCGCTGGTCTGCTACGCCGACGGCGAGCGCCGCTACATCATCGCCCCGCGCGGTCTTGAAGTTGGTGCCAAGCTGCTCTCTGGCGCCGAGGCGCCGATCAAGGCCGGCAACACGCTGCCGATCCGCAACATCCCGGTGGGCTCCACGATCCATTGCGTCGAGATGCTGCCTGGCAAGGGCGCGCAGATCGCACGCTCGGCCGGCACCTCGGTGACGCTGATGGCGCGTGAGTCGGTCTACGCCCAGGTGCGTTTGCGCTCGGGTGAAGTCCGCAAGATCCACATCGACTGTCGCGCGACCATCGGCGAAGTGTCGAACGAAGAGCACAACCTGCGCCAGTACGGCAAGGCCGGTGCCATCCGCTGGAAGGGCATCCGCCCGACCGTTCGCGGTGTGGCGATGAACCCGGTGGACCACCCTCACGGCGGCGGCGAAGGCCGTACCGGCGAGGGCCAGGCCCAGGTGTCGCCGTGGAACACGCTGACCAAGGGCTACCGCACTCGCAGCAACAAGCGCACACAGAGCATGATCGTGTCGCGGCGCAAGAAGTAAGGCATCCATCCATGGCACGCTCACTCAAAAAAGGTCCCTTCGTGGACCACCACTTGCAGGCCAAGGCTGAAAAAGCCGTGGCCAACAAGGACAAGAAGCCGATCAAGACCTGGTCCCGTCGTTCGACGATCCTGCCTGATTTCATCGGCCTCACGATCGCCGTTCACAACGGCAAACAGCACATCCCCGTGTACGTGTCCGACCAGATGGTCGGACACAAGCTCGGTGAGTTCGCCATGACCCGCACATTCAAGGGTCACCCGGCGGACAAGAAGGCCAAGAGGTAAGCGCGATGGAAACCAAAGCAATCGTGCGTGGCGTACGTCTGTCGGCTGACAAGGGCCGGCTGGTGGCCGACCTCGTGCGCGGCAAGAAGGTGGATCAGGCGCTCAACATCCTGGCGTTCACCCAGAAAAAGGCCGCCGGCATCGTCAAGAAGTGTCTGGAGTCCGCGATCGCGAACGCCGAACACAATGACGGCGCCGACATCGACGAGCTCAAGATCACGTCGATCTACATCGAGCAGGGTGCCACCCTCAAGCGTTTCTCGGCTCGCGCCAAGGGCCGTGGCAACCGCATCAGCAAACCCACCTGTCACATTTATGTGACGGTCGGTAACTGAAAAGGCGCAAGCAACATGGGACAAAAAATCCACCCGACGGGTTTCCGCCTGTCGGTTACCCGTGCCTGGGCCTCGCGTTGGTACGCCTCACGGCGCAACTTCGCAGGCATGCTGGCTGAAGACCTTGATGTGCGCGAGTACCTCAAGAAGAAGCTCAAGAACGCGGCAGTCTCGCGCGTGCTGATTGAGCGCCCCGCCAAGAACGCCCGTATCACCATTTTCTCGGCACGTCCGGGGGTGGTGATCGGCAAGAAGGGCGAGGACATCGAGAACCTCAAGGCCGAATTGACCCGCCGCCTCGGCGTGCCGGTGGCTGTCAACATCGAAGAAGTGCGCAAGCCCGAGATCGATGCCCAGCTGATCGCCGACTCGATCACCCAGCAGCTCGAAAAGCGCATCATGTTCCGCCGCGCCATGAAGCGCGCGATGCAGAACGCGATG
>JBBRZR010000387.1:0-4957 GCA_038236495.1 Burkholderiales bacterium | reverse complement strand
GCATCAAAGCGTTGCTGCAACAGCATCTCTTCGGTGGACCGCACAGCCTTGGGCCGGCTGTCGGCATCGGGGCTGCCGTCCTTGCCCATCGTGTCCATTGATTGTGTGTACATGGGGTCTTTCGTCTGGCGGAGTAAATCGGGTGAAACGGGAGGAAGGCGGGTGGCGAGGGTCAGAGCGTGCGCTGGTCGATCACCCGGCGCGCCTTGCCGGTCAGGCTGCGCTCCAGCGCCTCGGGCGCGCAGACGTCCACCTTGGCGGTGACACCGCACAAGGTCTTGATGCGGTGCTCCAGCGTGTGGGCAATCTCGGCGGTATCGGCATGGGCGTGCTGCGGCGCCAGTTCGCAGCGCACCTTGAGCCGGTCGAGCTGGCCGTTGCGGGTGACCACCAACTGGTACTGGCCGGACAGCTGGCCGTGTTGCAGCACGATCTCTTCGATCTGGGTCGGGAACAGGTTGACGCCGCGGATGATCAGCATGTCGTCCGAGCGGCCAACGATCTTGCCCATGCGGCGGAAAGACCGCGAGGTGGGCGCCAGCAGCCGGGTCAGATCCCGCGTGCGGTAGCGGATGATCGGCAACGCCTCTTTGCTGAGCGAGGTGAAGACCAGCTCACCCTCGCTGCCCCCGGTTTTCTCGTCGTACGGCAGCACCGCGCCGGTCTCGGGGTCGATGATCTCGGGGTAGAAATGGTCCTCCCAGATCACCGGGCCGTCCTTGCTCTCGATGCACTCGCAGGCCACGCCGGGGCCCATCACCTCGGACAGGCCGTAGATGTCGACCGCATCGATCGCGGCGGCGGCCTCGATGTCGCGGCGCATGGCCTCGGTCCAGGGCTCGGCGCCAAAGATGCCGATGGCAACCGACATCGCCTTCGGGTCCAGCCCCTGGCGCCGAAACTCCTCGATGATCACCTGCATGTAGCTGGGCGTGACCATGATGATGTCGGGCTTGAAGTCGGTGATCAGTTGCACCTGCTTTTCGGTCTGGCCACCCGACATCGGCACCACCGTGCAGCCCAGCCGCTCGGCGCCGTAGTGCGCGCCCAGGCCGCCGGTGAACAGGCCGTAGCCGTAGGCCACATGCACCATGTCGCCGGGCCGGCCACCGGCGGCGCGGATGCTGCGGGCGCCCAGGTCGGCCCAGGTGCTGATGTCCTTGGCGGTGTAGCCCACCACGGTCGGCTTGCCAGTGGTGCCCGACGAGGCATGGATGCGTGAGACCTGCGCCTTTGGCACCGCAAACAGACCAAACGGGTAGTTGTCGCGCAAATCCTTCTTGGTGGTGAACGGGAATTTGGCCAGGTCCGCCAGGGTTTTGCAGTCGTCCGGCTGCACCCCGGCGGCATCAAAAGCGGCGCGGTAGTGCGGCACCTTGTCGTAGGCGTGTTGCAGGGTACGGCGCAGGCGCTGCAATTGCAGCGCGGTGATCTCGTCGCGGCTGGCGGTCTCGATCGGGTCAAGCTCACCGGGAGCGGGTTGGCGCTGGGGCATCGGGGTTCTCCGGGGAATCGACTGGAAATCGGCGGGTTTGTAATGGGCAAGCTGCAGTGGCAGGGCAGTGTGGGCGCCTCAGCCCAGCACCACCACCGGCTTGCCCCGTGCGGTGTACGACCGGCCGCGGAACAGCGCAATGCGCTCGCCCCGCTGGTTGCAGACCTCGCTGTCGTACAAACCGGTGCGACCACCCTTGGCCACTTCGGTGCAAGTGGCGGTCAGCACATCGCCCAGCCGGCCCGGTGCCAGCAGGTCGATCGAGAAACCTGCCGCCACCGTCAGCTCGTTGTAGGCATTGCAGGCAAACGCAAAAGTCGAGTCGGCCAGCGTCGCAATCAGCCCGCCGTGGCAGATCGCATGGCCGTTGAGCATGTCCTGCCGCACCGTCATGCGGATGACCGCCCGTCCCGGCCCTACTTCAGCCACCTGCATGCCCAGCATTTCGGTGGCGTGGTCGTCGGCCAGCATCGCGTCGCGCACACGCTCGGCAAGTTGCTGGGGGCTGAGATCGGGCATGGGCGGGTGATCCTGTTGCGGCGTGTGTTGGTCGGGGGGTCAGGGGGGCCGCAAAACACTTTCGACCAACCGGTCGGTCAATCATAAAAGCGGAGTCCGCCTGACGCAAGTCAATTGAACCCGCACAAACCCGCAGAGCGCCTGCGGCGACCATGGCGAGCCACCGGCGCGGCACTACCGAACCCACCCGCGGCCGCGACGAACCTGCTGGTGTCAAACAGACCGGCTACGGCGACAATGCGCGATTGTTCTGTCCAGCCGCACGCGGCGCCCGCCATGCCCGACACCCCCGATTTGCCCTTGCCGCCCGCTGCTGTGCAGGCCGACGCGCCCGCCGCCTTGCCGGTTGATGCCCCCGCAGCCGCGGTGGAGGCGCAGTCGCCCGCTGACGCAGGCGCGCTGCCCGAGGCAGTCGCCGCGCCGACATCCGAGGGCGCCCTGGCCGCCGAGGCTGCATCGACACCCTTGGCACCACCCGCCGAGCCCGCTAGTGCCGAGGTCGGGCCAGCGGCCGAGACCGCGTCGCCTGACTCAGCCCCCGATGCGGCAACCCCCGCCACCCACGCAACCCCCGCCAAGGCCGCCCGCGACCTGAGCCCGGCGGCCTGTGCCGAGTTGCTCAAGCAGCACTTCCCGGCGCTGTTTGGCGGCCAGCCCAAGCCCTTGAAGCTGCGCATCCAGGCCGACATCGCGCAGCGTGCGCCCGGCGTGTTCAGCAAGGCCTCGATGTCGGCGTTTTTTCGCCGCTACACCGGCAGCACCGGCTACCTGATCGCGCTGGGCAAGGCCAGCCAGCGTTTTGACCTGGACGGCCAGCCGGCAGGTGAGTTGAGCGAAGAACACCGCCAACTGGCGCGTGACGAGCTGACCCGCCGCCGCCAGGTCACCCGCGAGCGCGAGCAGCAGGTCCAGGTGCAGCAACAGGCCCAACAGGCCGAGCAGCTTCAAGCGCGCCAAACCCGGTTGGCGCTGCTGCGCGACTTTGAGCGCACCACGCTGACGCCGGCCAATTTCTGCGCCCTGAAGGGCCTGACACCTGAGGCGCTGGCACCCCTGCTGGCCCAGGCCCGCCTGGAAGCAGCCGAGGCGCCGCCGCCGCGGGCCTGGCAGCCTGACGAGCGACGTGGCCCACGCGCCGACGACCGCGACGGCCGAGGCGGCCCGCGCCCCGCACACCCGGACCACCGCCCGGCGGGCACCGCTGGCCGGCCGGACAACCGCGGCGACCGCCGGCCGGACACACGCACCGACGCAAGGCCCGGCGCCGGTCCGGACTCACGCCCGGATTCCCGTCCGACCATCGGTTCGGGGCCACGCCCGGACGCGCGGCCCGATGGCCGTCCAGACGCCCGTCCGGGTGGCCGGACAAACGACCGCCCTAACGACCGCACCAACGGCCGACCCGGCGGCCGCCCGCCCGGCCGTCCGACCGAGCGCTGAGCCGCAGCGCGTCGCCCCGGCGGGTGTGGCGACCGGCTCAGCGCAAGCTCAAGCCCGGTACAGCGTCTGCGCCAGCGTCCAGGCCTGTTCGGCCAGCGGGCGCGCCCGGCGCCCGGACTCCAGCGCCTGCGGGCTGGACGCATTGCCCTGCAGCGCGCGGGCCATGATGCCCTGCAGGATGCCGGCCAGCCGGAACATGTTGAACACCAGGTAGTAGCCCCATTCGTCGGCACTGATCTGGCGGTCGGTTTGCGCCGTGCGGCGCAAATAGCTTTGCAGGTAAGCCGCCTCGTCCGGGATGCCGAGCGCGGCCAGGTCGGCACCGGCCAGCCCGCGTGCGGTGGGCCCGTTGTGCATGTGCCAGGTCATGCAGTGGTAGGCAAAGTCCACCATCGGGTCGCCCAAGGTGGACAGCTCCCAGTCCAGCACCGCCAGGATGCGCGGCTCGGTGGGGTGGAACATCACGTTGTCGAGCCGGTAGTCGCCGTGCACGATGCGCGTCGGCCCTTCCGGCGGCAGGTGTTGCGGCAACCATTCGATCAGCGACTCGACGGCGGCGATCGGCTCGGTCTCGGCGGCCCGGTACTGGCCGATCCAGCGCTTGACCTGGCGCTCCAGGTAGCCGCCGACTTTGCCGTAGCCGTCCAGCCCCACGGCGGACGGGTCGACCCGGTGCAACGCGGCGATCACGCGGTTCATCTCGTCGTAGATGGCGCCGCGCTGGGCGGGTGTCATGCCGGGCAGGGTCGGGTCCCACAGCACCCGGCCCTCGATGCAGTCCATCACATAAAACGAGGTGCCGATGACGGCGGGGTCCTCGCACAGCACATGGGTGCGGGCCACCGGCACCTCGCTTGCGTGCAGCGCGCTGATGACGCGAAACTCGCGGTCCACCGCATGGGCCGACTGCAGCAGCACACCCGGCGGTTTGCGCCGCAGCACGTAGCGCTGGCCGTCGGCCGCCGTCAGCCTGAAGGTCGGGTTGGACTGCCCGCCCTTGAACTGCTCAAACTTAAGCGGCCCTGCCGCCAAGGCCGGCATGTGCGCATGCAGGTAAGCGCCAAGCGCCACCTCGTCGAAGGCATGCTGGGGCGCGACCGGGCGGGTGCCACTGAACTGCGCGTAGCGGTCGTCGGGCGGGGTGGCGGCGGGTTGATCGCTCATCGGGGTTCTCCAGGAAACTGAGGTGAAAAGTGGGGGAAAGCCGAAGGTCCGTCACGCGACCGTGGCATCGGCCGGATCGGCCAGCAGGCCCAGCAGCAACGGCCGGGCCAGCAGCGACGCCAGCGGCTGGCGGCCCTCGCCGGGCACCCAGTGGCCGATCTCGGCCAGTGCATTGACCATGCCGCCGATCAATTGCGCCGCCACCGCGGGGTCGATCAGGCGCACGCTGCCGTCCACCATGCCGGCGGTGACGATGGCCGCAAAGCGCTCGCCCAGCCGGTTCATGGCGTTGAACTTTTGCCAGCGCAAGGCGCCCGGCAGTTCGGACCAGGCCGTCAG
>JBBRZR010000386.1:0-4977 GCA_038236495.1 Burkholderiales bacterium | reverse complement strand
GGGATTGAGCCTTGGCCTGCTCAGCCAGGCGATCGGTGCAACAGGCCGCATCGTCGGCATCGAGCAATCGCCCGAGATGATCGAGCTGGCCCGCCAGCGCGTGGCCCAGCGACAGTTGCCGGGCGTGACACTGCTGAACAACCCGGTGGAGTCGGCGGCCATCCCGGTCAAGGCTGACGCCGCGCTGTTCCATTTCACCCACGACATCCTGCGGCAACCGGCGGCGGTGGCCAAGGTGTTGTGTCATCTCAAACCGGGTGCCCGGGTGGTGGCCTCGGGCCTGAAGTGGGCGCCGACGCTGCTGTGGCCCGTCAACCTGCTGGTGCTGCCGGCGGCGCTGCACTCGGTCACCTCGACCGAGGGGCTGGCCGCGCCCTGGGACCGGCTGAGCGAGCACCTGGACAGGTTCGAGGTCGAGTCCGTCTACTTCGGCGGCGCCTACCTGGCCAGTGGCGTGCTCAAACCCGCGCCGCACCGCCGTTGATCAGGCGGTTGCAGGCGCCGGCGGCACCAGCAGCCCGCGCTGCACCGCCGGCCGTGCGTCAAACTCGGCCAGCACCCGCAGCACCTGGGTAAATTGCCCGATCTGCACCAGCTCACCCGCGCCGTAGAAGCCCACCAGGGCGCGTACCCAGGGCCAGATCGCGATGTCGGCGATGCTGTAGTCGTCGCCCAACATCCAGGCCCGGCCGGCCAGGTGAATGTCGAGCACGCCCAGCAACCGGGTGCATTCAGCCGCGTAGCGGTCGCGTGGGCGCTTGTCCTCGTAGTCCTTGCCGGCAAACTTGTGGAAGAAGCCGAGTTGGCCAAACATCGGCCCGATACCGCCCATCTGGAACATCAGCCACTGCAGCGCCTGGTAGCGGCCTGCCGGGTCCGGCGGGACGCATCGGCCGGTCTTCTCCGCCAGGTAGACCAGGATCGCGCCGGATTCGAACAAGGCGATGGGCTGACCGCCCGGGCCGTCCGGGTCGAGCAGGGCCGGGATCTTGTTGTTCGGGCTGATCGACAGGAACTCGGGTGACATCTGGTCCTGGGTGTCGAAGCTGACCCGGTGCGCCTCATAGGGCAGGCCCAGTTCCTCCAGCAGGATGGACACCTTGACGCCGTTGGGCGTGGGCAGCGAGTACAGCTGGATCCGGTCGGGATGGCGGGCCGGCCACTTTTGGGTGACGGCAAAGCGGGTCAGGTCGGTCATGCGGGCTCCGTGTGGGGTAAGGCAGGGCCGACACCGTAGCACTGGTGGTGCGACAGTGCACGCCCCGGTGGCCAGGCTGTCTGCGCACACGCTGACGGCCGCGCAATTGCTACCGCCGCATTTCGATGGCCATGCGTGCGCTGGCAGACAGCAGCGTCGACCGGTGCCGGTCAGACTTCAGCATCGGTTTGATGCTGCGCGCCGAACCCGGCCGCCAGCCAAGCCCTCAACAGGTGCCGCCCGAATGTCCCGTGTCCACGCGTCAGTCAACCCGCCGATCCTGTCCGTACGGTCGGGGTCTGCAAGCCGGTCTGCTCGTGACGCAGCCGAGACCCGCCCGTTCGAGCAACCGGTGGACCGCCTGCTGTCCTGCATCGCCGGGTTCTACGGGGACGAGGAACAGGCCCGCAGCAAAGCCGCCCAGATGAGGCACCAGCATGGGCTGACATCCACCCAACTGGTGCTGCTGAGCCCGCGTGATGCGCCGCGCAAGCAGTTCGCGCGCCTCGCCGGGTTGTGGGCGGGCAACTGGCCGGCGGGGCGCCAGCCGCTTGTCGATGGTCACTTGAGCACCGCCCTGTTGGCCGTGGCGATGCTGTTGCTGGTGGGCTGGGGCACGGTGCTGTGGTCGGACGACCCCGGCGTTTTCAGCCGGTCACCGACATTGGCCTGGTTGGGCGGGTCCTTGGGGCTGGGCCTGGTGGCGGTCTGGCTGTTGCAGCGCAAGCGTACCCGGCCGCATGTGCGGCGCTTCGAATCGCGGGTGCAGCAACAACTCGCCCAGGGCCATTGGGCGCTGGTGGTCTGCAAGTTGCCTTGGGCGCAACAGGCCGGCGTGCTGGCGTTGTTGCGCGCCGGCAGCCTGCGCTGGTGCGCGGTGGCAGCGCCGTCTGCCAGGCTTTGACCGCAGCCAGGACCTGCCGGGCCAGCACCAGCGCTCAGTACGACCTGGGCAGCCCCAGCACCTTCTCGGCGATGAAACACAGGATCAGTTGCGGGCTGACCGGTGCCAGCCGAGGGATCCAGGACTCGCGCAGGTAGCGCTCGACGTGGTACTCCCGGGCGTAGCCCATGCCGCCGTGGGTGAACATCGCGGTCTCGCAGGCCCGGTAGCCGGCTTCGGCGCCCAGGTACTTGGCGGCGTTGGCCTCTGCCGCGCAGGGCTGGCCGGCGTCGTACAGCGAAGCGGCTTGGTGCACCATCAGGTGCGCGGCCTCCAGCTCCATCCAGTTGCGGGCCAGCGGATGGGCAATGGCCTGGTTCTGGCCGATCGGCCGGTCGAACACCACCCGCTCGCGGGCATAACCGGTGGCACGGGCCAGCGCGGCGCGGCCCAGTCCGATGGCCTCGGCGGCGATCAGGATGCGCTCGGGGTTCAGGCCGTGCAGGATGTACTTGAAGCCCTGGCCTTCCTCACCGATGCGGTCTTCTGCCGGGATGCGCAGGTCGTCGATGAACAGCTGGTTGCTGTCCACCGCCTTGCGGCCCATCTTGTGGATCTCGTGCACCGCAATCTTGCTGCGGTCGAGATCGGTGTAGAACAGGCTCAGGCCCTCGCTGCCGCTGCACTGCTCGGCCGGCGTGGTGCGGGCCAGCAACAGCATGCGGTTGGCGACCTGAGCGCTGCTGATCCAGAGCTTCTGGCCGGACACGCGGTAGTGTTCGCCTTGGGCGTCCGTACCCCGCACAGCGCGGGTTTTCAGGCCCAGCGTGTTCAAGCCGCTGTCGGGCTCGGTGACGGCAAAACAGGCCTTGTCCCGGCCCGCAATCAGCGGCGGCAGCCAGCGCGCTTTTTGCTCGGCCGTGCCAAAAACCACCGCCGGGTGCAGGCCGAAGATGTTCATGTGCACGGCCGACGCGCCCGACAGTCCGGCGCCGGTGGCGGCGATGGTGTGCATCATCAACGCCGCTTCAAAAATGCCCAGCCCGGCGCCGCCGTAGGCTGTGGGCATGGCGATGCCCAGCCAGCCGGCATCGGCCAGCGCCCGGTGAAAGTCATGCGGAAAGCCGCCTTCGCTGTCCTTGTGCAGCCAGTAGTCGGCGTCGAAGGGCGCGCACAGCCGCTCGATGGCCTGCACGATCTGGGTCTGGTCGTCGCTGAGCTTGAAGTCCATGACGCAAGGGTAGGGGCTGCCAGGGCTGGCGTTTGACACCGAAGCGACGGATGGCCGCTTAGAATACTTGACCAACCTTGGTCAAAGACAAACAACCGTAGGTGCCAGCACCATGCAAGTCAACATCTACGAAGCCAAGACCCGCTTGTCCGAGCTGGTGGAGCAGGCGCGCCAGGGCGTCACGGTGGTGATCGCCAAAAACGGCACGCCGCTGGCGAAGCTGGTGGCGCTGGACGCAACGCCCAAGCGCAAGATCATCTTTGGCTTGATGAAGGGGGAGTTTGAAATTCCCGACGACTTTGACGCACCCTTGCCTGAGGACGTGTTGACCCTGCTCGACAGCCCAGACCTTGAGCCCGGCGGGACGGCCACGCCGTGAAGTTGCTGCTCGACACCCACATCCTGCTGTGGGTGATGCTGGGCGCGCCGCAACTCACCCCGGCAGCGCGCCGCCTGATCGAAGATGCCGACAGCTTGCATGTGAGCACCGTATCGCTGTGGGAGTTGGCCATCAAGCGCAGCCTGGGCAAACTCAAGCTCGACACCGAGGCGCTTGACGCCCATTTGGCCGCCAGCGCTGTCCAACCGCTGGCGATCAGCTGGGCGCACGCCCGGCAATTGCGCGCACTGCCCGCGTTGCACGGCGATCCGTTTGACCGCATGTTGGTGGCGCAGGCGATGACTGAGCCGCTGCACTTGCTGACGCATGATGCAGCGCTGCTGCCCTACTCGCCGCTGGTGATTTTTGTCTGACCCTTTTTTTTGACCTCTTCGTTCGATCCGTACACCGGCCTTGCCGGATTTCTCTGCCTGCCAAGCTGCAATGCCCGAACAACTCTCCCTGCTGACCCCACCCCCGCCCGGCAACCCCGACGCCATCACCCTGGCGCACTACGCCGAGCGTGCCTACCTGGAGTACGCCCTGTCGGTTGTCAAGGGCCGCGCCCTGCCCGACGTCTGCGACGGCGCCAAGCCGGTGCAGCGGCGCATCCTGTACGCCATGCAGCGCATGGGCCTGGGCCACACCGGGCCGGGTGCGGCGGGTGCGCCCAAGCCGGTCAAGAGCGCCCGGGTGGTGGGCGATGTGCTGGGGCGCTTTCATCCCCACAGCGACCAGGCGGCCTACGACGCGCTGGTGCGCATGGCGCAGGACTTTTCATTGCGCTACCCGCTGATTGACGGCCAGGGCAACTTTGGCAGTCGGGACGGCGACGGCGCGGCGGCGATGCGCTACACCGAGGCGCGCCTCAGCCCCATCGCCAGGCTGCTGATGGACGAGATCGACGAGGGCACGGTTGATTTCATCCCCAACTACGACGGCTCGACCGAAGAACCGCGCCAGCTGCCCGCCCGATTGCCGTTTGCGCTGCTCAACGGCGCGTCCGGCATCGCGGTGGGCCTGGCCACCGAGATCCCCAGCCACAACCTGCGCGAGGTGGCGGCCGCTGCGGTGGCGATGATCCGCAACCCGTATTTGCTCGACGACGAGCTCTACAGCCTGGTGCCAGGCCCGGACTACCCCGGTGGCGGCCAGATCATCAGCTCGGCCGCCGATATTCGCGACGCTTACGCCACTGGGCGGGGCAGCCTGAAGGTGCGCGCGCGCTGGAAGATCGAGGACCTGGCGCGCGGCCAGTGGCAGCTGGTGGTGACCGAGCTGCCGCC
>JBBRZR010000385.1:0-4988 GCA_038236495.1 Burkholderiales bacterium | reverse complement strand
TTGAAGTAGCCGTTGGTGACCATGAACTCGGCCAGCCGGGCGTACTCGTCCGGGTCGCCCAAACGTTTAGGAAACGGCACCGACGCCGCCAGCGCCGCCTTGACGTTGTCCGGTGCACCTTGCAGCAGCGGGGTATCGAACAGGCCCGGCAGGATGGTGTTGACACGGATGCCCTCGCCCATCAGGTCGCGCGCGATGGGCAGCGTCATGCCGATGATGCCGGCCTTGCTGGCCGAATAACTGGCCTGGCCGATCTGGCCGTCCTGCGCTGCCACGCTGGCAGTGTTGACGATGGCACCACGCTCACCGCCTTCCAGCGCCGGCAGGCTCAGCATGCCGGCCGCGCTCTTGGCGATGCAGCGGAAGGTGCCGATCAGGTTGATCTGGATGATGCGCTCGAAGTTGGCAGTCGGAAACGCGCGAATCTCGCCGGTGGCCTTGTCGCGGCTGGCGGTCTTGATCGCATTGCCGGTGCCAGCGCAGTTGACCAGGATGCGCTCTTGGCCGATCGCGGCACGCGCCTTGGCAAAGCCGGCGTCCACCTGGTCCTCCTTGGTCACGTCCACCGCGCAGAACACGCCGCCCAGTTCGGCCGCCAAAGCCTCGCCAGCCGCCGCGTTGAGGTCGAACAGCGCGACCTTCACACCGGCGGCAGCCAGCCGGCGCGCGGTGGCCGCGCCCAGGCCAGAAGCCCCCCCGGTAATCACGGCCGAAATTGTCGAGTCGAGTTTCATGTCTTGCACTCCCGCAGATGTAGAAGGCGCAACGCTAGCCGTGCGCTGCAGCGCCCGCCATCGTCCAAATCGACGAAGTTGGCACCACCCTGGCGCCACCCTGGCGCCACCCGGCCCTGATGCCATCCTGATACGCCGGCTGCTACTGTGCAGCCATGTCCATTACCGACGCTGCCAACGCCCGCCCGGCCACCCCGGCCTTGGCCACCCCGCTGCGCAACGGCCTGGTCAGCCCCGACGCCCACGGCCGGCGCAGCGGCATCGCCTGGGCCGGCGGGTTGGCCGCCTGGGCCCTGGGCTGGACCCTGATGGTGGTGCTGGACGGTCATTTCGACCTGGCCAACCAGGCCCTGCTGCTGGTGCTGAGCGGCACGCTGGCCTCGCTTTGGTTGCCGGCCCTGCCGTCCTTGCTGTGCGGCACCGCCGCGGTGCTGGCCTTCAACTGGCAGTTTGTGCCGCCGCGCGGCACCTTCGCCGTGGACGGCGGCCAGAACCTGCTGCTGCTGGGCGCTATGGCGCTGGTCAACGCCGTGATCACCGGCCTGATGGCGCGCTTGCGCACGCAGGCCCGCCTGGCCCGGCACCACCAGCAGCAGGCCGAGCAACTGCGCAGCCTGGGCGACGCGCTGCGCGATGCCACCGAGCCGCTGGCCCACGCCGGTGCCTTGCAATCCGCACTGGCGGCACTGGTCGGTGCACCCGCGGCCCTGCTGCTGTGCCGCGACAGTCCCGACACCGCCAAGCCCGAATCCCCTGAGTCCGTGATGCGGCTGGGTGACACCGATGCCGACGAAGCCGCCGGGCTCTGGCACTGCCTGCGCCAGGGCCAGGCCATGGGCCCGGGCAGCGGCCACCACGACACCCTGGCGCAGTGGTACTTGCCGCTGCGCGGCCGGCAAGCCACGCTGGGTGCGGCGGTGCTGCGCCTGCCCGCCGCCGGCCGCACGGATGAGGCCCTGCGCAGCCACGCCCAGGCGCTGTGCGACCAGATGGGCGTGGCCCTGCAGCGGGTGGCCGCCGCCCGTGCCGCCCAGAATGCCCATGAACAGGCCCAGCTGCAGGCCGTGCGCAACGCCTTGCTGGCCGCCATCTCGCACGACTACCGCACCCCGCTGGCCACCATCCTGGGCGCTGCCTCGTCGCTGCAGGACCAGTCCGAGCGGCTGGACCCGGCGCAGCGCCACCGCCTGGCCGCACGCATCGTGCAAGAGACCGAGCACCTGCGCCGGCTCACCGACAACACCCTGCAGCTGGCCCGGCTGGACGCGCCCGGCGTAACGCTGCGGCTGGACTGGGAATCGGCCGAGGAGATCGTCGGCACCGTGCTGCGCCGCGCCCGCCAGCGGGCACCCGAGCGCACCCTGCGGGCCCGGCTGGAGCCCGGCCTGCCGCTGCTGCGCTGCGACGCGATGCTGCTGACCCAGTTGCTGGACAACCTGGTCGAAAACGCTTTCAACCACACCCCGCCGGCATCCCCGGTCGAGATCCTGGTGCGGCGTGACGGCGCGGCGGTGGTGCTGGCGGTGCGCGACCGCGGCCCGGGGGTGGCGCCGGCCTGGCGCGAGCGCATCTTCGAGGTGTTCCAGCGCGGCGACGACTCGGCCCGGCCCGCAGCAGCCAGCGGCTCGACCGAGCCGGGCACGTCGCGGCGAGGTGCCGGCGTGGGGCTGGCCGTGTGCCGCGCCATCGCCCAGGCCCACGGCGGCGAGTTGAGGCTGCGCGCGCGCGGCAGTGGCGGCAGCAGCTTCGAGTGCCGCTTGCCGGCGGTCGCGCCGCCCGCGGGCACACCGCCGGACGGGCTGGCGGACAGGCCCGAGGACCCCCAGCCCGCGGCCAACCCGCCCCACCCGATGGCCGGCGCCGCACCATGAGCCTGCGTGTGCTGCTGGTCGAAGACGACCCCGCCCTGCGCCAGACCCTGCGCGACGCGCTGGTAGTCGAGGGCTACACCGTCAACACGGCGGCCAGCCTGGCCGACGGTCAGGCCCAGGCTGCCCACGCTGCGCCGGACCTGGTGCTGCTGGACCTGGGCCTGCCCGACGGCGATGGCCAGACCCTGCTGGCCACGCTGCGCCAGCGCGCCGCGACCCCGGTGATCCTGATCTCGGCACGGCATGGCGAATCGCAAAAGATCGCGCTGCTGGACGCCGGCGCCGACGACTACCTGGTCAAGCCCTTCAGCGTGGGTGAGTTGCTGGCCCGGATGCGGGTGGCGCTGCGCCATCGGGGCACGCGGATGCAGCCAGCGGTCACCCACTACAGCCACGGGCCGCTGGTGGTCGATCTGGCGGCACGCCGGGTCAGCCTGGCGGGCATGTTGGTGCACCTGACGCCCACCGAGTTCAAGCTGCTGGCCAGGCTGGTGCGCAGCGCCGGCCAGGTGGTGACGCACCGGCAGCTGCTGGGCGATGTCTGGGGGGCGGAGTTCACCGAACACACCCAGTACCTGCGGCTCTACATGGGCCAGTTGCGGGCCAAGCTGGAGGCGGATTCAGCCGACCCGCAGCACCTGCTGACCGAGCCGGGTGTGGGCTATCGGCTGGTGGACGCGGACGATTGAAAGCGCTTCAGCGCGCCCCGCGTTCTGCCTTGCGCGCCACCCGCGCCGCCTCCTCAGCCTCCGCCGCCGCCAGCCACACCGCAAACTGCGCCGGCGTCTCCAGCGTGATCCGGCCCAGCGCCGTAGACCGGAAGTCGTTGAGCACCACCTCCGCCACCTTCTGCAAGTCGATACGCGCCCCCGTCCGCACCAGCCCGCGCTGGCGCCCGATGGCGTCCAGCAAGTCCTCGGTCGGCATCGCTGCCACGCCGCTCAAGCGGTAGCGCGCCTCGATGCGCTCGGCATACGCCGGCTGCAGCACCGCCAGCAGCTCGAACGCCACCTCCTGCTCGTCGTAAGCATTGCGCCCGATCGCGCCGCTGGCGGCCAGCAAATAGCCGCTCTCAGGCACCAGCACCTTGGGCCACAACATGCCGGGTGTGTCGAACAAATAGACATCGTTGGCCAGCACCAGGCACTGCTCGATCCGGGTGATGCCGGCCTCGTCGCCGGTCTTGGTGGCGCGTTTGCCCATCAAGGTGTTGATCAGGGTCGATTTGCCCACGTTGGGGATGCCGCAAATCAGCACCCGCAGCGGCTTGACCATGCCGCCACGCAGCGGCGCCAGATCCCGGCAGGCGGCGATCAGCCGGGCGGCGGGCGCGGGCTCGCTGGCGTCCAGCGCGATGGCGCGGGTGGCCGGCAGGCTGTTGTAGTGCGCCAGCCACAGCGCCGTGCGCTCCGGGTCGGCCAGGTCCTGCTTGTTCAGCAGCTTGAGCGCCGGCTTGCCCGCCGTCAGCTCGGCCAGCAGCGGATTGGCGCTGGAGCCCGGCAACCGGGCGTCCAGCAACTCGATCACCACGTCGATGCCGGTCTTGACCCGCTCGGCAATCGCCTTGCGGGTGACATGCATGTGGCCAGGAAACCATTGGATGGCCATGGGGGTACGCCCTTGTTGGGGTTGATCGTCAAACAAGACCAGGCCAGCGTGACCGGTGCAGGGGCCCGGGTGGCCGAAGTTCGCTCAGGCCACCCGCCGGGCCAGCCAGCGCAGCACCCGGTCCACTGCCGTCAGGCCCTCCTCGACAGTATCGACGACCCGCCCGACCGACTGCGGCAGTGCCTGGCCTGCGGGTTGGCCGGCAGACGGGCGGGCAGACGGGCGGGCAGACGGGCGGACAGACTGGTGGGCAGACGGCCGGGGCGACCGGCAGACCCAAGGGCGCGCCGGCACGCTTATGCGATCCTGATGCCGACGCGGGCAAGCTGTGGGTACTGTCACAACCGCCCCCACCCCGGGCCCAACGCATGTTCACCGCGACACCGGCCGCATTAGCCCCACCCACTGCCCAGCCGGCGGCGGCCAACCCCGGGCTGGCCGCCCTTACTCTCGCGGCCATCGGCGTGGTCTATGGCGACATCGGCACCAGCCCGCTGTACACGCTCAAAGAGGTGTTCCAGCCCGCCACCGGGCTGGCGCTGACACCCGCCAACCTGATCGGCGCGGTGTCGGCCATCTTCTGGGCGCTGATGTTGGTGGTGACCCTGAAATACGTGCTGCTGGTGCTGCGCGCCGACAACCGCGGCGAGGGTGGTGTGCTGGCGCTGACCGCGTTGGCGGCGCAGGCGGTGGCGCGCCAGCCCCGGCTGCGTGCCGCCCTGCTACTGCTGGGCGTGGCCGGCGCCACGCTGTTTTATGGCGACAGCATCATCAC